>DASTSC010000208.1:0-13387 GCA_035760905.1 Candidatus Limnocylindrales bacterium
TCCCGAGGTCGGCGAGATCATCTCCGAGGTGATGGACAAGGTCGGCAAGGACGGCGTCATCACCGTCGAGGAGGGCCAGAGCCTCGGCCTCGAGAAGGAATACACCGAGGGCATGCAGTTCGACCGGGGCTACATCTCGGCCTACTTCGTGACCAACCCCGATCGGATGGAGGCGGTCCTCGAGAACCCGCTCATCCTCATCACCGACAAGAAGATCAGCGCCGTCGCCGACCTGCTGCCCGGCCTCGAGAAGGCCGTCCAGCTGGGGCGGCCCATGCTGATCATCGCCGAGGACGTCGACGGCGAGGCGCTCGCCACGCTCGTCGTCAACAAGCTCAAGGGCACGATCTCCGTCCTCGCGGTCAAGGCGCCGGGCTTCGGCGACCGCCGCAAGGAGATGCTCCGCGACATCGCCACCCTGACCGGCGGCACCGTCGTCAGCGAGGAGATCGGGCGCAAGCTCGACTCGGTCACGGCCGAGGACCTCGGCAAGGCCCGCCGCGTCGTCGCGACGAAGGACGACACGACGATCGTCGACGGCGAGGGCAGCCAGGACGCGATCAAGGCCCGGATGACCCAGATCAAGGCCCAGATCGAGGAGACGACCTCCGACTACGACCGCGAGAAGCTCCAGGAGCGGCTCGCCAAGCTGTCGGGCGGCGTCGCGGTCATCAAGGTCGGCGCGGCCACCGAGGTCGAGCTGAAGGAGAAGAAGCACCGGATCGAGGACGCGCTCTCGACGACCCGCGCGGCCGTCGAGGAGGGCCTCGTCGCCGGCGGCGGGACCACGCTGCTCCAGGCGATCCCGGCGCTCGACTCGCTCAAGCTCGACGGCGACGCCCAGGTCGGCGTCGACATCGTCCGCAAGGCGCTCGAGGCGCCGGCCCGCCAGATCGCCGATAACGCCGGCGAGCCCGGCGAGGTCGTCGTCGAGCGGGTGAAGGGCCTGCCGAAGGGCCAGGGCTTCGACGCCCTCGCCGGTGAGTACGGCGATCTCTTCAAGAAGGGCATCGTCGACGCGGCCAAGGTGACGCGCTCTGCGCTCCAGAACGCGGCGTCGATCGCGGCGATGGTCCTGACGACCGAGACGCTCGTCACCGACCTGCCGGAGAAGCAGCCCGCGGGCGCCGCGGGTGGCCACGGTCACCCGGGCGACATGGACTTCTAGGCGTCGCCGACGACCACGACGAAGCGGCCCGGGCCGATGAGGCCCGGGCCGCTTCGATTCCCCCTCCGACCGGCTACTGCCCCCGGAACGGGCTGTTCGGGCTCGGCGCGTCCTTCTCGCTGGTCTCGCCGGCGCCGCTCGTCGCACCGGCTCCCGCGACCGCCGCGGCCTGGGCCGCCTTCGCGGCCGCCTCCGCGCCGGCACTCGGGGCTCCCGCTCCCGCGATCGCCGCGGCCTGGGCCGCCTTCGCGGCCGCCTCGGCACCGGCCGCCGACGTGGCCGCCGCCGCCTGCGCGGCCCGGGCTCGCTCGACGGACGTCGCGTCCGCCCACGCGGCCGCGTTCGCGCGCTCGGCCGCCGAGGTGGCGACGGTCGCGCCGAGCCTCTCGGCATCGTGGGCGTAGACGACGGCGGCGGCGACGGACGTCGCGAGCTTCTCCGCGTCATGCACGTAGCCCGCCACGGGCTGGGTCGCCGTGTTCGCGACCCGCGCCTGGTTCGCCAGCGCGCCGGCGCCGATCGACCCGAGGGCGATCGTCCCGGCGAGCGTGCCCGCGATGAGCAGGCGCCGCTGGAACTCGGCCGCGGCGGCCGGGTTCGGGAACCGGAGGGTCATCGCCTGACCCTCGGTGTCGTCGCCGGACACGAGGACGTCGAGCGTCCAGCCGTCGAGCGACTGGCCGGCGGTGTCCTCCGCCGCGGCGACGATCCGGACCGCGCCGGCGACCGTCGGCGCTGCCGCGATCACCTCGATCGGCCCAGGTGCCTCGTCGTCGAGGATGAGAATGAGGGGCTCGCTCGCTGTCGATGCCATCGTCCGTTCCTCCGTCGTCAATCCCGTGTGGGATGGCGGTACGGTGGGCGCGTTCGACCGTCGATCAGTAGCCGCGCCGCGACTGGCCGGCTGTCGGGACGCCGACAGGATCGTTGTCTCAGGGCTGCGAAGCGGTGAGGATCGGCGTCCGCGCGGTCGCGACGTAGCGTCGCCACGGATCGGCGATCCGGACGACGAGCGGCTGGTGCGAGCCCTCGACCCGGTCGAGCTCGCGGGTCGGTCGGACGACGACGCGCTCGAGGCCGGCCGTCGCGAGCAGCTCCGCGATCGGCCGGGTGTCGCGCTGGTCGGCCAGGGGGAGGCGGGCACGGACCCAGGCCGGGTAGCTGTGGTCGACGCTCACCTCACCGCCATTCCCGGCCGCGAGCCGGTCGGCCAGCCGGCCGACGGCCCGCTGCACGTCGCCGAGGGGACCGGGCGGCCTCCGGTTCGTGCCGTCGATGACGACGATCAGACCGCCGGCGCGGGCGGCGTCGCGCCACGAGGTCAGCGCGCGGTCGGGACGGGGGAGCGTCCAGAGCACGTGGCGGGCGATGACGACGTCGAAGCCGACGAGGTCGGGTGGGAGGGCTGCGGCGTCGGCGACGCGCCAGTCGACGGGGAGGCCGGCCTCGGCCGCCTTCGATCGCGCGCGGGCGAGCATCTCGCGCGAGAGATCGACACCGGTCACGTCGTGACCGAGCTCCGCGGCGAGCAGGGCGACGACCCCGGTTCCGGTGCCCACGTCGAGGATTCGCCGGGGGGCGATCCGGCTGTGGGCGGCATCGCCGAGGATCGCCGCGAGGAGCCGGCGCCAGGCTCGCCACTCGTCGTCGTGGAGGATGCCGTGGCGAGGCATCGCGTCGTACGTCGCCGCGCCGCGGTCCCAAGCGGCGATCAGCTCGGCCGTGAACCGGCGGTCATCGTCGGACGCGCTCGCCATCCGCCGGAGGATATCGACGGGCTCCGCCCGCGCTACCGGCAGACCGGCGATCGAGCGGCCATCCCTACAATTCTCCGGTGACTCCACCCACCACCCGCGGCGCCGACGGGCTCTGGGCCGACCACGCGCCCGACGAGCTCGCGCCGGCACCGTCGGAGAGGCCGGCAGCGTCCGAGGGTGAGGGGCGGTCCGCGGACGAGACCGACGCCGGGGGCGTCTGGCTCGAGCCCGCTCGCGTGCTCGCTCCGGCCGAGCCGGCGCGGCTGGCCGAGGAGGCCCCGGTGCCGACGGAGACGCCCGTCACGGCGCCACCGCCCTCGGCCGCCGAGCGCAAGGCCGCGACGGCTGCGCTCGCGGAACGGATCGTCGCCAATCTCAACCCCGAGCAGGCGCGGGCGGTGACGACCACCGACGGCCCGGTCCTCATCCTCGCCGGCGCGGGATCGGGGAAGACCCGCGTCCTCGCCCATCGCGTCGCCTACCTCGTCGGTGTCACGGGTGTCCGGCCGTGGCAGATCCTCGCGGTCACGTTCACGAACCGGGCGGCCGCGGAGCTCCGGGAGCGGATCATCGCCCTCGTCGGCGAGGCCGGGCGGGACGTCCAGGCGGGGACGTTCCACGCGCTCTGCGCCCGGGTCCTGCGGCGCGACGGCGAGGCGATCGGCATCGACCGCCGTTTCGTGATCTACGACACCGACGACCAGCAGCAGCTGCTGAAGCAGATCCTGCGCGACGAGGACCTGCCGCAGACCGGCGAGTTCCGGCCGTCGGCCGTGCTCGGGGCGATCAGCCGGGCGAAGAACGAGATGCTCGACGCGGCGTTCCTGCGCGAGCGCGCCGTCAACCACCACGAGCGCACGATCGCCCGGCTCGCCGGGCTCTACGAGCGCCGCCTCCGTTCGGTCGGCGGTCTCGACTTCGACGACCTCCTCCTCCAGGCGGTCCGGCTCTTCTCCGAGGCGCCGGCCGTGCTCGGCCGCTACCAGGATCGCTGGCGCTACCTCCATGTCGACGAGTACCAGGACACGAACCGGCCGCAGTACCTGTGGGTGCGCGACCTCGCCGCGAAGCACCGCAACCTGTGCGTGGTCGGCGACGACGACCAGTCGATCTACTCGTGGCGTGGCGCCGACATCCGGAACATCCTCGACTTCGAGCGCGACTACCCCGACGCGACCGTCGTCAAGCTCGAACGGAACTACCGCTCGACCCAGCTCATCCTCGACGCGGCGCACTCGGTCGTCTCGCGCAACACCGCGCGGACCGACAAGAAGCTCTGGACCGACCTCGCCGGCGGCAAGCCGATCCAGCGCTTCGAGGCCTACAACGAGGAGGAGGAGGCCGAGTGGATCGCCCGCCAGGTCGAGGGCCTGACCGGGGGCGCGGGCTCGATCCTCACCCGCCGCGCAGGCGACGACGACGACGGTCCGTTCCGGGCCCAGGACATCGCGGTCATGTACCGGATGAACGCCCAGTCCCGGGCGATCGAGGAGGCGTTCCTCCGCTATGGGATCCGCTACCAGCTCGTCGGCGGGACGCGGTTCTACCAGCGGCGCGAGGTGAAGGACGCGCTCGCCTACCTGCGGGTCCTCCGGAGCGACGCTGACCAGGTCAGCTTCGAGCGGGTCGTCAACGTCCCGGCGCGGTCGATCGGGGAAAAGACCCTCGACGCCGTCCGCCGGCTCGTCCGTGACGATCGGCCGTACTTCGGGGCGCTCGAGGCGGCCGCGCGGGGCGAGGCGGAGGGGCTGGCCGCCCGGTCGCAGACCGCCCTCGCGGGGTTCGTCGCGCTCGTGAAGCGGCTCCGGACGCGGATCGGCGTCCTCGCCCTGCCCGAGCTCCTCGACGAGGTCCTCGAGGCATCCGGCTATCGGGCGATGCTCGCCGACGGCTCGGAGGAGGGCGAGGAGCGCTGGGCGAACCTGCTCGAGCTGCGATCGGTGACGACCCGCTACGACGACCTCTCGCCAGAGGACGCGCTCGACCGCTTCCTCGAGGAGACGGCGCTCGTCGCCGATCAGGACGCCTACGAGGGCACGTCGGATGCGGTCACGCTCATCACGCTCCACGCGGCGAAGGGCCTCGAGTTCCCGGTCGTCTTCATCGCCGGCCTCGAGGAGGGCGTCTTCCCGCACAGCCGCGCGCTCGACGACGAGAAGGAGCTCGAGGAGGAGCGCCGGCTCGCGTACGTCGGGATGACCCGGGCCAAGCGCCGCCTCTACCTGTCCCACGCCTGGCGCCGGGCGACGTGGGGGATGGGCCAGGCCTCGATCCCGAGCCGGTTCCTGCTCGAGATCCCGGCCGACCTCATGGTCGGTCCCCGCCTCGACCCCGACACGGGCGAGAGCGACCTCGACCTCGACCTCGTCTTCGGCGGCCGCCGTGCGTCCCGGTTCGGAACGCCGGTCCGGGCCGGGGCGGGCTCGGCCGCGTACCGGCAGGGGAGCGGCAGGCCCGGCGGTCCGGGCGCGGGCGAGGTCTTCCGGCCGACACGCGACCTGGCGGCCCGCCGCGAGGCGTTCGCGGACGGCGCGGCGTCGGGGTCGCTCGGCCGGCAGCCCGCAGCGCGTCCGGCAGCCGCCGAGCGGCCGGTCATTCCGGGTGAGCGCCGCTACCGCGACGGCGACCGGGTCCGTCACGTCCGCTTCGGCGACGGGATCGTCGTGACCTCGAAGCTGACCCGTTCGGACGAGGAGGTGACGGTCGCCTTCCGGGACGCGAACGTCGGGCGCAAGACGATGCTCGCCTCGATCGCGAACCTCGAGCTCGTCGGGTAGCGGGCGACCGGTGCGCGTCGGGATCATCCTCAACGTCGGCGAGCCGCGGACGCTCGCGGACCTGGCCGCGGAGGCGGAGGCGGCGGGCTGGGACGGCGTCTTCTCGTACGACGCGATCGCGATCGGGCCCGACGAGATGTACGACCCGTGGGTGGTCCTCGCCGCGATGGCGATGCGAACCGAGCGGGTTCGGCTCGGTCTCGTCGTCGCCGCGCCGGCCCGGCGGCGCCCGTGGAAGCTCGCCCGCGAGACGATGACGCTCGACCGGCTGTCGAACGGGCGTCTCATCCTGCCGGTCGGTCTCGGGGCGCTCGACGACGCCGGGTTCGGCAACGTCGGCGAGCCGACCGGGAGCCGGGTCCGCGCGGAGCGGCTCGACGAGACGCTCGCGATCCTCGACGGGCTCTGGTCGGGCGAGCCGTTCGGGTTCGAGGGTCGGCACTACCGGTTCGAGCCGATGACGTTCCGGCCGACGCCGGTCCAGCGGCCGCGCATCCCGATCTGGGTCGTCGGGGCGTGGCCCCACGAGCGGTCGATCCGCCGGGCGCTGCGCTGGGACGGGATCCTGCTCCAGGTCGGCGAGCCCGAGGCCGCGAGTGACGAGGCGCGGGCCGCCGTCGTCCGCCGCCTCCGCGAGGACCACCGCCTCGCGGAGCTCGACCGGCCGTTCGAGATCGTCCTCGACGGAACCTCTCCGGCCGATCCCGGCGAAGCGGCCGAACGGCTCGCGCGCTATGGCGAGGCCGGCGTGACCTGGTGGATCGAGGCGGACTGGTCGAACAGCTCGGTCGACGCGCTCCGTCGACGGATCGCGGCGGGTCCGCCCCGTCCGGCCGCATCGCGGGTCGGCGCCGCGTGACCGGAGTGGGGGCCCTCGACGGCATCGTCACGCTGCGCGAGCTCGAGCCGCTCGCCCGGGCGCGGATGGATCCCGCGGCGTGGGACTACGTCGCCGGGGGCGCCTGGGACGAACGAAGCCTCCTCGAGAACGACGCGGCCTGGTCGCGCTACCGGCTCCTGCCCAGGGTCCTCGTCGACGTGAGCCGGGTCGACCCGGCGACGACGCTGCTCGGCCGGAGCGTGGCGATGCCCGTCGCGATCGCGCCGATGGCGGCACACGCCCTCGCCCACGCCGACGCGGAGGCCGCCACGGCCCGGGCGGCGGCGTCGGCCGGGGTGCCCTTCATCCTCTCGACGATGTCGAGCCGCTCGATCGAGGCCGTCGCGCAGGCGGCGCCGGACGGCGATCGACTCTTCCAGCTCTACGTCCAGCGCGATCCGGCCGCCTCGCGCGGGCTCGTCGAGCGGGCCGCCGCCGCCGGCTATCGGGCGATCGTCCTCACGGTCGATCTGCCGGTGCTCGGCTATCGCGAGCGCGACCTCCGCAACTCCTGGCAGCTCGACGTCCCACTCGGCAACTTCGCGGCTGGATCGCCGAGCCACGCCGACCACGGCCACGGGGCACGGGGCGAGAGCGGCTACGAAGCCCTCGAGCAGCAGCGGGAGGTCGGCCTGGCCTGGGACGACGTCGAGACGATCCGGGGCTGGTCGGGGCTGCCGATCGTGCTCAAGGGGATCCTGCGGCCCGACGACGCCCGGCGGGCCGTGGAGCACGGCGCCGACGGCATCGTCGTGAGCAACCACGGGGCGCGCCAGCTCGACCGGACGCCCGCCCCGATCGACGTCCTCGGCGAGATCGTCGAGGCCGTCGGCGACCGGGCCGAGATCTGGGTCGACGGCGGCGTCCGGCGCGGCCTCGACGTCGTCACGGCGCTCGCGCTCGGCGCGCGCGGCGTCCTCGTCGGCCGGCCGGTTCTCTGGGGCCTGACGGCGGGTGGCGAGACCGGGGCTGCGCGCGTGCTCGAGATCCTCCGCGAGGAGCTCGTCACGGCGATGACGCTCCTCGGCGCGCCGACGCCCGCGGAGGTCAGCCGCGACCTCGTCCGGCCCGCCGGCGACTTCGGCCGATGACCCGGACCGCGGACCAGGCGGCCGGCAACCTCCCGGTCGACGCCGCGCTCGTCGACGCCGCTGCCGCGCTCGACGAGCCGGCCGCCAGCCGCCGGCACGAGGAGCTGAGCGTCGCGCTTCGCCGGGCGAACGAGGCCTACTACCAGCGCGACGCGCCCGAGATCACCGATGCCGAGTACGACGGGCTCATGCGCGAGCTCGTCGCCCTCGAGACCGCCTTCCCCGCTCTCGTCACGCCCGATTCGCCGAGCCAGCGGATCGGCGCCGCCCCCGGCGGCCAGTTCGCCGAGGTCCGCCACGAGCGGCCGATGCTGTCGCTCGCGAACGCGTTCAGCCACGACGAGCTGCGAGCGTTCGACGCGCGCGTCCGTCGTGCCCTGGGCCTGTCCGCCGCGCCCGAACCGGCGCCGGAGCTGACCTACGTCGCCGAGCTGAAGATCGACGGGCTGGCGATCTCGCTGCGCTACCGGCGCGGCCGGTTCGAGCGGGGGGCGACGCGCGGCGACGGCTTCACCGGCGAGGACGTGACCGCGAACCTGCGGACGATCGAGGCGATCCCCGAGCGCCTCGCCGAGCCGGCGACGCTCGAGGCCCGCGGCGAGGTCTTCATGCCGAAGGCCGAGTTCGCCCGGATCAACGCCGAGCGCGCCGAGGCCGGCCTGCCGGAGTACGCCAACCCGCGCAACAGCGGCGCGGGGTCGCTCCGCCAGCAGGACCCGTCGATCACCGCCCGCCGGCGGCTGTCGTCGTGGATCTACCAGCTGATCGAGGACGGCGCCGACGACGGAAGCGGCCTCGATCGCCAGTCGGCCGCCCTCGACCGGCTCGCGGCGCTCGGGTTCCCGGTCAACCCGGATCGTGAGGCCGGGCTCGACATCGAGGGCGTGATCGCCTTCACCGAGCGCTGGCGGGAGCCGCGACACGAGCTCGCCTACGAGACCGACGGCGTCGTCGTCAAGGTCGACCGGTTCGACCAGCAGGCCCGCCTCGGCGTCGTGTCGCGGGCGCCGCGCTGGGCGATCGCCTACAAGTTCCCGCCCGAGCAGGTCGAGACGGTCGTCGAGGACATCGTCCCGTACGTCGGCCGGACCGGGACGCTCACGCCGGTCGCCCATCTCGTGCCGACGAAGGTCGCCGGCTCGACGGTCGCCCGGGCGACGCTCCACAACCTCGACGAGGTCCGGCGCAAGGACATCCGGATCGGCGACCACGTCATCCTCCAGAAGGCCGGCGACGTGATCCCCGAGGTCGTCCGCTCGCTGCCCGAGAAGCGGCGCGGGGACGAGCGCGAGTTCGAGATGCCGGCCCGCTGCCCCGTCTGCGACACACCGATCGCCCACGACGAGGGCGTGGTCCGGCACTACTGTCCGAACCCGGCCTGCCCGGCGCGCGTCGGCCAGGAGTTCGGCCACTTCGCCGGTCGCGGCGGGATGGACATCGACGGCGCCGGCTGGAAGGTCATCGAGCAGCTCCTCGGGCGGGGCATGGTCCGCCGGTTCGGCGACTTCTGGCGGCTGTCGGTCGAGGACCTCGAATCGCTCGACCGGTTCGCCCGCCGGAGCGCCGAGAACCTCCACGGCGCGATCGAGCGGGCCCGGCGCCGCCCGCTCGCCCGGATCGTCACGGCGCTCGGGATTCCCCAGGTCGGCGAGACGACCGCGGTCGACCTGGCCAGGTGGGAGGCGGATCGCGTCCTGCCCGGCGACGAACCGAGCGGCTGGCTGCGGCGGGTGAGCGCGGACCTGCAGGCCGTGGCCCAGGTCGAGCCCGAGGCGTTCGAGGCGATCGCCGGGGTCGGCCCGACCGTGGCCCAGAGCCTCGCCCGGTACTTCGCCGATCCCGCGACCGCCAGGGTCCTCGACGACCTCGCGGACGCCGGAGTCGAGGCGGAGCCGCCGCCCCGACCGGTCGGTGGCGGTCCGCTCGCGGGCCGGACGGTCGTCGTCACCGGCACGCTCGGGGGCTTCAGCCGCGAGGAGGCCGAGGAGGCGGTTCGAGCGGCGGGGGGGAAGCCGGGCGGCTCGGTCAGCCGGAAGACCGACTTCGTCGTCGCCGGGGAGAAGGCGGGCTCGAAGCTCCAGAAGGCGGAGCAGCTCGGGGTTCGGGTCCTCGACGAGGACGGCTTTCGGCGGCTCCTCGCCGGCGAGGAGGGCCCGTAGCCGTCCCCCGGGCAGGATGGCGCGGGAGCGGTCGGCGCCGATGACGTAGCGTTGAGACGTGAGCCGCGAGGTCGAGGACTTCAACCGCCGCCTGCTCCGTGCCCGTGACGCGATGGATCGCGCCTACGCCGAGCCCCTCGACGTTCCGGCGGTGGCGGCGATCGCCTGCGTCTCGGAGGCCCACTTCATCCGCAGCTTCGGTGCCGTCTTCGGCGAGACCCCGCATCGCTACCTCCAGCGCCGACGCGTCGAGCGCTCGATGTTCCTCCTCCGGGAGACCGATCGGAGCGTCACCGACATCTGCCTCGACGTCGGGTTCACCAGCCTCGGCACGTTCAGCCGGACGTTTCGCCAGATCGTCGGCGAGACGCCGTCCCGGTACCGCGCCGGGCACGGCCCGATCGTCGCGCCGCACTGCGTCCAGCTCGCCGCGATGCGGCCCCGGTTCAGCGCGTCGGAGCGCGCCGAATCGAGCAGTTTCGGAGAAGCGGCGGCAGCGCTCGCCCCGTAGGGTGGCCGCATCCACAACCGATCCACCGGGAGAACCCGCGAGATGATCACCAGGCTCAACGTCACCTCGATCTACGTCCTCGACAAGGAGGAGGCGCTCGACTTCTACGTCAACAAGCTCGGCCTCGAGAAGGGCAACGACGTCCGCCAGGGCGACTACCGCTGGCTGACGATCCGGGTGCCCGGCGACCCGTCCGGCGTCGAGGTTTCCCTCGAGCAGCCGGGTCCGCCGCTCCACGACGAAGCCACCGCGGCGCAGCTCCGCGAGCTGATCACTAAGGGCGCCCTGGGCGGCCTCGTCCTCATCACCGACGACGCCCGCGCACTCTACGAGACGCTCAGGTCCCGGGGCGTCACGGACTTCACGATGGAGCCCACCGACCACTTCTACGGGACGGACATGGGCGTCCGCGACCCGTTCGGAAACCCGATCCGGATCCTCCAGCAGGGCAAGGCGCCGGCGACGGCGACGGCCTGACGACCCGACGAGAGGAGGCACGGCCATGGCCGACACGAAGACGACCGCCCGGCGCTCGCGAACCGGCTCCAACGTCTGGAGCGACGAGGAGCGGGCGGCGATGCAGGAGAGCGCCCGCGAGCGCAGGAAGAGCGCGAAGCTCAGCCCCGAGGAGGAGCGGGCCCAGGGCGAGGCCGATGTCCGGGCGAAGATCGCCGAGATGCCGGAGCCGGATCGGAGCATGGCCGAGCGGGTCCACGAGATCGTCCTGGCCGCAGCGCCCGGCCTCGTCCCGCGCACGTACTACGGGATGCCGGCGTACGCCAGCGGCGGCAAGACGATCTGCTTCTTCAAGCCCAAGTCGAAGTTCAAGGAGCGCTACTCGACGTTCGGCTTCGAGTCGATCGCGCCGCTCGACGACGGCGCGATCTGGCCGGTCGCCTTCGCGCTGTGGGAGCTGACGCCCGCGGCCGAGTCGCGGATCGCCGAGCTCGTGAAGAAGGCGGCGGGGTAGGACCCTGAACGAGACGAACCCGTGGGGCGCCATCGAGGTCCGTGGCGCCCGCGAGAACAACCTTCGCGACGTCAGCCTCGACATCCCGAAGCGCCGGCTCACCGTGTTCACCGGCGTGTCGGGCTCGGGCAAGAGCTCGCTCGTCTTCGGCACGATCGCGGCCGAGTCGCAGCGGCTCATCAACGAGACGTACAGCGCGTTCGTCCAGGGCTTCATGCCGACGCTCGCGCGCCCCGACGTCGATTCGCTCGAGGGGCTGACGACCGCGATCATCCTCGACCAGGAGCGGTTGGGCGCGAACGTCCGCTCGACGGTCGGGACCGTGACCGACGCGAACGCGTTCCTCCGCGTGATCTTCAGCCGGCTCGGCCGGCCGCACGTCGGCGGGCCGCAGGCCTTCGCGTTCAACATCCCGTCGGTCAGCGGCGCGGGAGCGATCCGGCTCGAGCGCGGCGAGGGCACGACCGAACGGCGAAGCTTCAGCGTCGCGGGCGGCATGTGCCCCCGCTGCGAGGGCCTCGGCGTGGCGAACGACATCGACCTCGGCCAGCTCTACGACGAGACGAAGTCGCTCAACCAGGGCGCGATCCGGGTGCCGGGCTACACGGCCGACGGCTGGGCGACCCGCTTGTTCAGCGAATCGGGCTTCGTCGACCCGGACAGGCCGATCCGCGACTACACCGAGGCCGAGCTCCACGCCTTCCTCTACAAGGAGCCGACGAAGGTCCGGATCAACGGCATCAACCTCACCTACGAGGGCCTCGTGCCGAAGATCCGGAAGTCGATGCTCTCGAAGGACGTCGAGTCGCTCCAGCCACACATCCGGGCGTTCGTCGAGCGGGTCGCGACGTTCAGCCCCTGCCCCGCGTGCGGCGGCACGCGTCTCAACGAGGCGGCGCGGTCGTCGAGGATCGGCGGCGTGAACATCGCCGACGCGTGCGCGATGCAGATCAACGACCTGGCCGGCTGGGTCCGCGGCCTCGACGAGCCGTCCCTCGCGCCGCTCCTGGCGGCGCTCCGCAACACGCTCGAGGCGTTCGTCGAGATGGGCCTCGGCTACCTCAGCCTCGATCGCGCGTCGGGGACGCTCTCCGGCGGTGAGGCGCAGCGGACCCGGATGATCCGCAACCTCGGCTCGCCGCTGACCGACGTGACCTACGTCTTCGACGAGCCCACGATCGGCCTTCACGCCCACGACGTCGCCCGGATGAACGCGCTCCTCCGCCGCCTTCGCGACAAGGGCAACACGGTCCTCGTCGTCGAGCACGACCCGGAGGTGATCCGGATCGCCGACCACGTCGTCGACATGGGCCCCGGCGCAGGGCCACACGGCGGTTCCGTCGTGTACGAGGGCGCGATCGGCGGGCTCGTCGCGGCCGGAACCGCGACCGGTCGCCATCTCGACGTCCGCCGGGCGCTCAAGACCGCGCCGCGAGCGGCGAGGGGCGCGATCGGGATCCGGAACGCGAGCCTCCACAACCTGCGGGACGTCTCGGTCGACGTGCCGCTCGGCGTCCTCGTCGCGGTGACCGGTGTCGCGGGCTCGGGCAAGAGCTCGCTCATCCACGGCTGCCTGCCCCGGACCGATCCGTCGGTGACGGTCATCGACCAGTCGGCGATCCGCGGCTCGCGCCGCTCGAACCCGGCCACGTACACCGGCATCCTCGACCCGATCCGGACGGCGTTCGCGAAGGCGAACGGCGTCAAGCCCGGGCTCTTCAGCGCGAACTCCGAGGGCGCCTGCCCGAACTGCAACGGCCTCGGCAAGACCTACACGAGCCTCGGCTTCATGGCCGAGGTCGTCAGCCTCTGCGAGGTCTGCGAGGGTCGCCGCTTCACCGACGAGGTCCTCCACTACCGGCTGCGCGGCCGGAACATCGTCGAGGTTCTGGCGATGGCGGTCGAGGAGGCCCGCGACTTCTTCACCGAGCGGCCGGTCCGGCTCGTGCTCGAGCGCCTGGCCGACGTCGGCCTCGGCTATGTCTCGCTCGGCCAGGAGCTCGACACGCTGTCCGGCGGCGAGCGCCAGCGGCTCAAGCTCGCGATCGAGATGGGGACCGACACCGACGTCTAC
>DASTSC010000209.1:0-5190 GCA_035760905.1 Candidatus Limnocylindrales bacterium
GACGTCGTCTCCCGTTCGATGTACCTCGAGATCCGCGAGGGACGAGGGATCGAGGGCAAGGACTACCTCCACCTCGACGTCACGCACCTGGGGCCGAAGGTCATCGAGGAGAAGCTCCCCGACATCACCGACTTCGCCCGGGTGTATCTGGGCGTCGAGCCGCTGACGGAGCCCGTCCCGATCCAGCCGACCGCGCACTACGCGATGGGCGGCATCCCGACGGACACCTCGACACGCGTCACGCGCGATGCCGCGAACAGCGTGGTGCCCGGGCTGTACGCGGCGGGCGAGTGCGCCTGCGTCAGCGTCCACGGGGCGAACCGGCTCGGGACGAACTCGCTCGTCGACCTGCTCGTGTTCGGCCGCCGGGCGGGGCGGCAGATGGTGGCCGACCTCCGCGGCGTCGACCTCCCGGCGGTTTCGCGAACCGCGGCCGATCCCGTCCGAGCCGACCTGGCCCGCTTCGCCGACGGCCAGCCGACGGTGGACACGTCGGCCCGGATCCGGCGCGAGCTGGCGGACGTGATGATGGACTGCGCCGGCGTGTTCCGCGACGAGGGGACGCTGACCTCGGCGCTCACGAAGGTCCGCGAGCTGCAGGGCCGGTACGAGCGAATCCGGATCGAGGATCACGGCCGGGTCTTCAACACCGACCTGCTCGAGGCCCGCGAGACGGGCTACCTCCTCGACTGTGCCGAGACGACGGTCGTCGGCGCGCTCGCCCGAACGGAGTCGCGCGGCGCCCATTCGCGCGAGGACTTCCCCGATCGCGACGACGTCAACTTCCTCACCCACACCCTGGCCTACGCGGGCGACGGGGGACCGACCCTCCGCTACAAGCCGGTCGTCGTCACCCGCTTCGAACCGAAACCGCGAACGTACTGACGAAGGGACCGCCGAGACGATGCAGGTCGACCTGCGAATCCTCCGCTACGACCCCGAGCGCGACACGAAGCCGCACTGGGAGGCCTACACGGTCGAGGCCCACCCGATCGATCGGGTCCTCGATCTCCTCCACAAGGTCAAGTACGAGCAGGACGCGACACTCACCTTCCGGCGCTCGTGTGCCCACGGCGTCTGCGGCTCCGACGCGATGCTCATCAACGGCCGAAACCGGCTGGCCTGCCGGATCCGGGTCGACCAGCTGGGTCGGGGGCGGATCTCCGTCGCGCCGCTGCCGGGGCTGCCGGTCGTCAAGGACCTCGTCGTCGACATGGACGGGTTCTTCGAGAAGTACAAGAGCGTCATGCCGTACCTCGTCGCCGACTCGACGCCGCCGCCCGAGCGCGAGCGCCGCCAGTCGCCGGAGGACCGGGCCCGCTACGACGACACGACGAAATGCATCCTGTGCGCCGCGTGCACCAGCTCGTGCCCGTCGTTCTGGGCCCAGGGGTCGTACGTCGGTCCGGCCGCGATCGTGAACGCGCACCGGTTCATCTTCGACACGCGCGACGAGGCGGCGGACGAGCGGCTCGAGATCCTGGCCGACAAGGACGGCGTCTGGCGCTGCCGGACGATCTTCAACTGCACCGACGCCTGTCCGCGCGGAATCAAGATCACCCAGGCGATCCTCGAGGTGAGCTCGGCCATCGTCGAGCGCCACGCCTAGGGTGGCCGAACCGCCCGAATTCCGGGAGGTCGCGCCGATCCTGCCGGTCCGCGACCTCGACGCGGCCCTCGAGCGCTACCGGCGACTCGGTTTCGAGGTGTCGAAGGCGGGCGGGCCCGAGCGCTACGGGTTCGCGCGGCGCGGGGCGGTCTCGCTCCACCTGACCGAGTGGGCCGACCACGATCCGGCGAGGACGGGGTCGTCGGTCTATCTCTACGTGGCCGACGCGGACGACGTCCGGGCGGAGTGGACCCGGGCCGGGGTCGAGGGCCGGTTCACGACGGCCGAGGACACGGAGCACGGGCTGCGCGAGTTCGCCTTCGTCGACCCGGACGGGACGCTCCACCGGGTCGGGTCCCGGATCGAGGATCGTCGTTCCGTCGCTCCTGCGGCCGACGCGCCGTCGCGACCGGTCGACGGATCGACCGGCCGGCGCTTCGTCGTTCGGACCGACGGCGCCGCTCGGGGCAATCCCGGCCCGGCGTCGCTCGGTGCCGTCCTCATCGACGGGTCGCGGCCCGATGCCCTCGACCCGCTGGCCCGGCCGGACGCCTCGATCTCCGAGTACCTCGGCAACCAGACGAACAACGTCGCCGAGTACACCGGGCTCGTCCGGGCCCTCGAGCTGGCCGCCGAGCTGGGGGCCGCCGAGGTCGACCTGCTGCTCGACTCGAAGCTCATCGTCGAGCAGCTCAACGGCCGCTGGCGAGCGAAGGACGCCAAGCTCATCCCGCTGCTGATCGCCGCTCAGCAGCGGCTTCGGGCCCTCCGCCGCTGGTCGGCGGCGCACGTGCCGCGGGCCCAGAACGGGGCCGCCGACGCGCTCGCGAACGAGGCGATCGACCGGGCGATGGCGGGGGGACCGGCGCGGGTGGTGGTCAGGCCGTCGCAGCAGGCGTGAGCGGACGCAAGAGCGGTGATCGGCCGCAAGAGCGCTCGTTCCCCGCGCGGGCGTGATCTGCCGCGGCGATCAACTCCGGGGCTTCCGTCGTCGCATCGAATGCCCGCAGCGATCACCGCGGCGCACGTCGACCCCGTTCGGTGTCGGCCTGATCGGCCGGAGAGATCGCTCCGACCACGCTGTGCCGAAGTTGATCGTCCGTGGCGATCGCGGACGCGACCGTAGCGCAGGCGTGCGGTCGAACATTCGATCGATTTCCATCTCGACCCGCGGCCCGGCCCGGGCTAGAATCGGTCGGCCAGCGAGGCGATCGGATGGTCGCGCGCCGCGACGGGGCGACCCGGAGGCGGCGTGAGGAAAGTCCGAGCTCCGCAGCGCAGGGCAGCGGGTAACGCCCGTCCGCCGTGAGGCGAGGACCAGTGCCACAGTGACGATGCCGGTGCTTCGGCGCCGGAGTGAAACGCGGCAAACTCTGCCCGGAGCAAGGCCAAATAGGAGGGCGCAACCCGCCGCGAGGCGGGGGAGAGGTGCGCTGCCCAGCCCTCGGGTCGGCCGCAAGAGCCGTCGGGCAACCGGCGGCCACAGATGGATGGCCATCGCCGCGGCGTCAGCCGCGGCACAGAACTCGGCTTACAGGTCGCCTCGCTGGCATGCCGCCCACGTCCCCCGGCGGCCGCAGCCGAGCAGCCTTCAGTCCTCGTCGGGGCGGAAGATGTGCGGCGCGACGCAGGTGTTGCAGATCGGCGTCGCCGAGTCGAGGTCGCCGAGGGGCAGCGGCCGCTTTCGGTCGGGGAACAGGCACTCCACGTCGTAGACGCGGTCGTCGGTCACGTCGACGCGGATGAGTCGACGGAACGTGCAGCGGCGGATCCGGTGTGCGGCGAGGCGATATTCCCCCGGTTCCTGGGTCAGCTGCGGCAGCGGGAGCGCCATCGGTGGCGAGGTCCTCGAAGAAGAACAGGATCCCGGTCCTGTTCGCCGGCCGAGCCTAACAGCGCTCTGACCTCGCGCACAAGCCGGGAAAGGTACTAGACTGCCCGGCCGCCGGGTGCTGGCGGGCAGTCGGGGAGGGCTGATGCGAGAGGAGGCGGAGGCGGTGACCCGGTGAGCGAGCGCCCTGCGATGCCCCTGCGCGACACGCGGCTCGCGTCACCCGTGCCGTCGATCTGCCCATTCCTCCGGTTCTATGGAGCCGACGGCCTCACCTTTCCGTTCGAGCGACCGGCCGACGGCAACGTCTGCCTCGCGCTCGACGAGCCGCTCGCCCAGTCGACCCGCCAGCAGGAACTCGTCTGTCTCGTCGACGCGCACGCCAACTGCCCGCGCTACCTCCGCGGGATGGTCGTGACGCCGACGGGCGGCGCCCGCCGGGGCGGGCGTGCCTTCTCGCCCGCGGTCGCCGCCTCCCTCGTCGTCCTGCTCGTCTCCGCGATCGTCTCGGTCGGCTACGTCGCCGCGGCCGGCGGGTTGACGCTGCCGCCCGATGCGGTGCGCGGGCTCGTGGCAGGGGGCTCGCCGACGGCCGCGCCGCCGACGACCGCGACGGGCTCCGCCGGAACGGCCGTCGCAACACCGGGTGCGGCATCCGCCCCACCGTCGGTCGTCCCCACTCCGGCCGCCACGCCCTCGCCGAGCCCAGCCGAGACGCCGACGCCGACCAGGAGCCGGGCCCCGAAGCCGACGCCGGGGCCGACCGCGACGCCGTCGCCCGCCTCGACGAGCGACCGGTTCAGCGTCCTCAGCGCGTGTCCCGGCCGGCCCGACTGCTGGATCTATGTCGTCCGCTCGGGCGACAACCTCTTCAGCATCGCCCACTGGTTCGGCGTGTCGCTCGACTCGATCTACGCGATGAACCCGTGGGCCCGAACCGCGACCCTCACGGCGGGCCAGGAGCTTCGGATCCCGACTCCGACGCGGTAGCGCAGCCCTCGAGCGGAACGCCCGTCGAGCAGCGAGCTCCCACCGGCGGCTCGTTCTCGCGTGCCCGGCGAGTCCCCGATTTCGGACGTTGACGGCGATCGATTTGCCTCTACAATGCGCCGGAGTGGCATGAAGTGGGGCGAAGTGGGGCTCCACGGAGAGAGATCCGCGCAAGGCCGAAGGGATCGATCGACTGGTGTTCACCGGCGAGTACCGGCACTCGGTGGACGACAAGGGCCGCATTGCGGTTCCGGCGCGCTTTCGCGCCCAGCTCGCGGGTGGCCTGTTCGTCTCGCGCTGGATCGATCAGTGCCTGGCGATCTTCCCGCGGCAGGCCTGGGACGATCTCTCGGCGCGCGTCGCCCAGCTGCCCGTCGGCGACGCCGGATCGCGTGCCTTTCAGCGCTTCCTGTTCGGCGGCGCGATCGAGTCGGAGCTCGATCGCTCGGGCCGCGTGCTCGTTCCGGAATACCTCCGCGGCTGGGCCGGCCTGGCGGCTGACGCCGTCCTCGTCGGCTCCCGCGACCACGCCGAGATCTGGGCTCCGAGCCGCTGGGACGACGTCCGGCGCGGCCTCGAGGACCCCGACGAGCTCGCCCAGCACCTGGCCGGGCTCGGGATCTAGGCGACCAGATGCGCTTCCAGGGTCCGCCCGGGACCGACCGTTCGAACGGTGGCGAAGGCCTGCAGCGGCACCACCCGGTGATGGTGGAGGAGGTCATGTCGATGCTCTCGCCAGAGCCGGGCAGTCTGCAGGTGG
>DASTSC010000210.1:0-3246 GCA_035760905.1 Candidatus Limnocylindrales bacterium
GTTCATCCCGAACGACGAGCGGATCGTCACGATCGAGGACGCCGCCGAGCTCCAGCTCCGCCAGGAGCACGTCGTGACGCTCGAGTCGCGCCCGCCGAACATCGAGGGCCGCGGCGCGATCCCGATCCGCGAGCTCGTCCGGAACGCCCTCCGGATGCGGCCCGACCGGATCATCGTCGGGGAGTGCCGTTCGGGCGAGGCGCTCGACATGCTCCAGGCGATGAACACCGGCCACGACGGCTCGATGTCGACCGGCCACGCCAACAGCCCCCGCGACATGCTCGCCCGGCTCGAGACGATGGTCCTCATGGCCGGCGTCGACCTGCCGCTCCGGGCGATCCGGGAGCAGATCGCCTCGGCGGTCGACCTCATCGTCCACCAGTCCCGCCTCAAGGACGGCACCCGCAAGATCACGAACATCACCGAGGTCCAGGGCATGGAAGGTGACGTGATCGTCATGCAGGACGTGTTCGTCTTCGAGCAGACGGGCATCGCCGAGGGCAAGATCCAGGGCCGGCTCAAGCCGACCGGGATCCGGCCCAAGTTCGTCGAGAAGTTCGAGGTGATGGGCATCCACCTGCCTCCGAACCTCTTCGGCTTCAGCTACTGATCGGGGAGGACGACGTCCGATGCCTGTCATGACGATCGCGGTCGCGGCGATCGCCGCCGCCGCCGTCCTGCTCATCGCGTTCGGCATCGCGACGTCCGGCAGCGGCTCTGGCATCAGCGCCCGGCTCGAGCGCTACGCATCGGGCAAGGCCGAGGCGAAGCCCGAGGGCGCCGGGTCCGGCACGCTGAGCGACCTCATCCAGCAGAGCGCGGCGCTCGCCCAGCTCAACAAGGTCGTCGAGCAGCGCGACTTCGGGGCGAACCTCGCCCGCGACATCGCCCGCGCCGACCTCAAGCTCAAGCCGTCCGAGTTCCTCATGATCTGGGGCGCCGCGATCGTCGGCGTGCCGCTCGTGTTCATCGTCTTCGGTTTCTTCCTGCCGGCGCTCCAGACGCCGATCGCGCTCCTCCTCGGCGCGCTCCTCGGATTCCTCCTGCCGCGCTTCTGGCTGTCGCGCCGCAAGGCGGGCCGGCTCAACGCGTTCAACAAGGCGCTGCCGGACACGATCACGCTGATCGCGAACGCGCTCCGCGCCGGGTCGTCGTTCCTCCAGGCCGTCGAGCTCGTGGTCCGCGAGACGCGGCCGCCGATCTCGACCGAGTTCGCCCGGGTCATCCGCGAGGTCAACCTCGGCCTGCCGTTCGAGCAGGCGATGGAGAACATGGTCCGGCGCGTCCGGTCCGACGACCTCGAGCTCATGGCGACCGCGATCTCGATCCAGCACACGGTCGGCGGCAACCTCGCCGAGATCCTCGACTCGATCGCCTACACGATCCGCGAGCGGGTCCGGATCAAGGGCGAGATCCGGACGCTGACCGCCCAGCAGCGGCTGTCGGGCTACGTCGTCGCCGGCCTGCCGATCGCCCTGTCGGGGTTCCTGTTCGTCGTCGCCCCGACGTTCTTCAACCCGATGTTCGACAAGGACGTCGCCGTCGCCGGGCTCCCGGCCGGGATCATCATCCTCGCGCTCGGCGGGTTCGCGATGTTCATCGGCTTCATGCTCATCCGCCGCATCGTCGACATCGAGGTCTGAGCGATGACCCTGCCCATCATCGTCGCCGCCGTCATGGCCGGCGCCGTCCTGCTCATCTTCATCGGGCTCACGAGCGGCTCGTCGGTCGACCCGGTCCAGGCCCGGCTCACCCAGCTGGGCACGATGCAGGCGAAGAACCTCGAGGAGCTCGAGCTCCAGCAGCCGTTCCTCGAGCGGACGCTCAAGCCGTTCGCGACGCGGATGTCGGGCACGGTCTCGCGGTTCACGAGCCAGTCGTTCGCGGCCACCACCGAGAAGCGGCTCGCGCTCGCCGGCAATCCCGGCGAGATGCGGGTCTCGGACTGGCTCGGGATCAAGTCCGTCGCCGCGGTCGTCGGCGCCGTGATCGGCGCGCTCCTCGGGCTGCTCCTGCTCAAGGGCGGGATCATGCTGGTCGTCGGGGCCGCGGTCGGCCTCGCCTTCGGCTGGACGATCCCCGAGTTCTGGCTCGGCGGGCGGGTGAAGAAGCGCCAGAAGGCGATCCTGCTCATGATCCCCGACTCGCTCGATCTGCTGACGATCTCGGTCCGGGCAGGCCTCGGCTTCGACGCCGCGCTCGGCAAGGTCGTCGAGAAGCTCAAGGGGCCGCTGAGCGACGAGTTCCGGCGGGCGCTGGCGGAGGTTCGCGTCGGCAAGGCCCGGCGGGACGCGCTGCGCGACATCATCCCGCGGACCGAGGTCCCGGCCCTCACGAACTTCATCGGCGCGATCATCCAGGCCGAGCAGCTCGGCGTCTCGGTGTCGAAGGTGCTCCAGGTCCAGAGCGAGCAGCTCCGGATCGAGCGTCGCCAGCGCGCGGAGGAGCAGGCGGCGAAGGCCCCGATCAAGATGCTGTTTCCGCTCGTCGGCTGCATCTTCCCGTCGCTGTTCATCGTGATCCTGGGCCCGGCGATCATCCTGATCGTCAAGAACCTCGGTGGCGGCACCCCCGGCTGAGCCGGCGTCTGTCGCAGCCGCGCGGGCGCTGAACCACACCTGCGACAGCGTCCTCGCGGACCGGCTCGAGTCCGCGACCTCGCTCTGGGCCCGGTTCATGGGCCTGATGGGGCGAGCCTCCCTGCCCGCCGGCCACGGCCTGTGGCTGTCGGGCACGAACGGGATCCACATGATGTTCATGCGGTTCGCGATCGACGCCGTCTTCGTCGGCCGCGCCGACGAGACGGGGCTCCGCCGGGTGGTCGCGGTCCGCGAGGGGCTGCGCGCATGGACGGGGCTCGTCCCGCTCGTTCGCGGCGCCGACGGCTGCCTCGAGCTGCCGGTCGGGACCGTGGCCGCTTCGGGCACCCGCGTCGGCGACCTGGTCGAGATCGTCCCCGGCTGAGCGCCGCGCCTCGGGCCACGGATTCCCGTGGTTCGGGCGTATCGGAAGCCGAGGCGCGGCTCCACTGTCTGGACGCGCGTAGCGCGGGAAACGGGCTACGGAGCCCGGCGATCGCGCAGTTCGTTCGCCGGTACGCCCATTCCTCGGGACGCGCGGCGCGCCTCGCGGACGTAAGTGCCGGTTGAGCGCTGGCCATCACTCTCGGGCGGTGACCCGACTCCTCGACGCGGCGCTCGATCTCGCCTTCCCTGCCCGCTGCCCCGGCTGCGGCCGCGAGGGCGA
>DASTSC010000211.1:0-2698 GCA_035760905.1 Candidatus Limnocylindrales bacterium
ACTTGACGTTCGACGGTTCGCCGCGGTCGGCTCAACGGCTCCCGCGGTCAGGTCTCCCGGTGGCGACCACACTGGACGATCTCCTCGAGGAGCCGCACTCCGAGCTCAGGACCGGGCAGCCCGGCGATCTCCGCCGCGATCCGCTGCGCGTTTCGTCGGTAGCGTCCGTCTCCCAGGACGTCCGCTGCCGCGCGCTCGACGTCCCCCGGCGTGGCGGTGAACGCGTCGAGGACACGAGCGACTCCGAGATCGTCGCAACGGGCGGCGTTGAGCGGCTGGTCGGCGCCCATCGGCAGGAGCAGCATCGGCACGCCGTGCGCGAGCGCGCCGACGACACTGCCGGAGCCACCGTGCGAAACGGACAGGTCACACGCCGGGAGCAGCGCCGACTGCGGCACGTACTGTCGAACGTGGACGTTCGGCGGTTGTGCGCCGAGGGTCTCCGGCCGGAGCTCGCGCCCGACCGTGACGACGATCTCGACGTCGAGGGCGCTCAGCCCCGCGAGCACGCGCTCGAACAGGTCGCCCGACTCGAGGTTGAAGATCGTCCCGAGCGTGACGTAGACGAGCGGTCGCGACCGCCCCGCGACGAGCCGTTCGACGTCGACCTCGGCGGCAGGTCGGTCGGCGAAGGTCGGCCGGATGGCGTGCCCCGTCGGCGGCAGCGGGTTCGCGGGGTTCCGGAAGCTCGGCGGAAACGGCGAGAGCACGAGGTAGCGGTGGAGCATCGCGAGGTCCGGGTCCGGTGCGAGCCGGTGCTCGGCGCGGAGGATCCCGAGCGGCTCGGCGACGATGTCGCGCCAGGCGAACGAGCCGCTCCCGATCGTGACGACGGTCGCGTACGGGAGCCCGAGCGACTCGGCCGCCACGAGCGCGCCGAAGTCCACCTCGTCGGCGACGACGACGTCGGCCCGCCAGTCGGCGCAGAGCTCCCGGAGGTTCGCGGCACGCTCCCGGGCGACGGACCCTGCGTACGCATCACGGAGCGCCGCGACCTCGCGATCCATGTCGAGCTCGAGCAACGGCGTTCGCACGGAGACGTCGAGCAGCGTCGGACCGCCGGAATCGAAGGCGGTGAACCCGCTGTCTTCGACGGCCGCAACCATCCCGGCTTGCCCGGCGAAGGCGACCGCGTGGCCCGCGGCGACGCTCGCCCGGGCGATGGGGACGAGCGGCAGGAAGTGCCCGGTTCCCCCGGCGAAGGTGAAGAGCATCCGGCTCACCGCGCAGAGTCTGCCGGAACGGTCAGTCCCGGCACATGGCGCGCACCGGCCGACTTCATGCGGACGCTAGACTCCGCGCGGGCGCCCGTAGCTCAGTGGACAGAGCGTCTGACTTCGGATCAGATGGTCGCGGGTTCGAATCCTGCCGGGCGCGCCATGTCTTGAGTCGCGACATCGGCGACACATGAGTCGCGACATCGGCGACACCTGTGGTCAGCCGGTTCACTGGGACCCCGGCCATCGGCCGGGGTCTCGTCGTTGGTTGCGCCAGTAGCCCTTGTCGGGCTCGATCAGGTGGACCGAGAGGACCTCGCCGGTGTCGAGGGCGACGACCGTGACCTCCTGCTCGGCGACGATGGCGAGGACCCGGCGGCCGGCATGAAGGGCGCCAACCCGGAGGTGGTGCATCCGGCCGGCCCGTCGCAGGCTGATCGCGCCCTTCCGGTCGGTCGTGTCGTAGCGGAGCCGAAAATGGCCGGGCGACCCGCGTCCGGCGGGGTGGGCCTTGGGGCTGGCCGCGTAGGCCACCGCCGGCGTTCGCCGGCCGAGCGCCCGGTGGGGCCGCTCCTCGTTGTAGCGGGCGCGGAAGGCATCGAGCTCCGCCTGGAGCTCGGCGAGATCCTCGGCCGGCGGCTGACGGGCGAGCCAGCGCTTCAGGGTCTGGTGAAAGCGCTCGATCTTGCCCTGGGTCTGGGGATGGCCCGGCGCCCCGTTCTTCTGGCGGATCCCGAGGTAGGCGAGCAGGTGCTCGAGTCCGTTGCGCCCGCCCGTGAAGCGCGCCGTGTAGACGGTCCCGTTGTCGGTGAGCGTGGCGGCGGGCCAGCCGTGGGCGTCGCCGGCCGCGGTGAAGGTCGCGACGACGTCGTCGCCGCCGACGCGTCTGAAGGCGGTGCACGAGAGGAGGTAGCGGGAGTGGTCGTCGAGCCAGGAGCAGATCTCGACCTCGCTCCCGTCGGCGAGGCGCCAGTGGGTGAAGTCGGACTGCCAGACCTCGTTGGGCAGCGACGCCTCGAAGCGATGCCAGGCGCTGCGCGGTCGTTTGTGCGGCTCGGGCACGACGAGGCCGGCCGCGTGAAGGATCCGCCGGATCGTGGAGGTCGAGGGCACCGCCAGCCCCTCTCGGCCGAGGTGCCAGGCGATCGTGACCGGACCGGCATCAAGGCCCTCGCCGACGAGCTCGGTCCGGAGCGAGACGATCCGGTCGCGCACGGCCGCTGGCGTCCGGTGCGGGCTCGTGTGCGGCCGACGCGAGCGGGCCTCGAGGGCATCGAGCCCGTCGTCTCGATACCGGCGCAGGAGCCGGTGGAGGTGCCCTCGGCTCATTTGGCATTCGGCGGCCGCGGCGGTGACGGACAGCTGCCCTGAGACGACCTTGAGGACGGCCACGCGGTGCTTCGACATGCGGCCGACTGTCACGCATGTCCCGACTCACCTGTGCCCTATCAGGTGTCACCTATGTCCTGGACTCAGACACT
>DASTSC010000212.1:0-35042 GCA_035760905.1 Candidatus Limnocylindrales bacterium
AGCCAGCGTGGCGGGGCGTGGTAGGGGTTGCGGACGGTGGTGTCGAAGACGAGGTGGGTCAGCTCGTGCGGGATGACGATGCCGACCCAGTCGGCGTTGAGCTCGCTCGGGGTGATGAGCCCGAACAGGGTCCGGATCTCCGGGATCGCCTCGCCGCCGACGTTCTCGCGGGTCCCGGGCCCGAGCGCGTCGTAGAAGGCTCCCTGATCGGCGTAGACGAAGAAGTCGATCGGTTTCGTCTCGGTCGTCCCGAGCAGCCGTTCCGCCTGGGCGACACCGTCCTCGGCGATCCTGAGCGCCCGCCGGCCGAACGCGTCGTCGCCCTGGTACCAGTGGATCGTGACGAGATCGCCCGTCTCGGAGCGCCAGCGGAAGCGGTCGTCGACGTAGCGGACCGAGACCGCCGGCCCGACATGCGTCGATTTGTCGGCGTCGACGACGCGCCAGCGGACCGTGATGACGGTGTTCGGCAGAAGGCCGCCCCCGCTCGTGTCGAACGTGTAGTCGAGCGTCGCGGAACCTGCCTGGTCGGTCTCGTCGGCGACGACCGGGCCCTCGGCCCCGGGGATCGTCACGAGCGCCTCGACGCGCTCGGGCGATCCGCTGATCGTCACCGGCTGCTCGAAGTGAAGGCCGCGCCCGAACGCCGAGCTTGCGCTCGGCGTGCCGAAGGCGACGTCGACTGCCGGCGACGCCGCGGCGGTCGGCCGGGGCGCCACGATCGACCAGCCGCCGACGACCGCGGCCGCGAGCAGCCAGACCAGGCGCAGGCCGCCGTGAGCGGGGCGCCTTCGACGTCTCATTGCCACGCGAGCCCCGCGAACCGGACGATCCCGAGGCCGTTCTGGCCCGCGCCGAGCAGCCCGTCGCGCGAGAGCGCCCAGCCGGTGCTCGTCGAGACCGGGATCACCGGCACGTCGCGAGCGACGATCGCTGCGGCGCGGCCGTAGGCGGCGGCCGCCGCTGCGGGATCGACGGCCCGACCGGCAGCGTCGATCGCGGCGTCGAACGCGTCCGAGCGCCATCGCCCGTAGTTGTTCGAGGCGTCCGACGCCAGGAGCACGCCGAGGAAGTCGTTCGGACCGGGATAGTCGGCGATCCAGGACATGGCCCAGATCGGGGGCGGATCGTCAACGAGCCGGGCCTGGTAGCCCTCGAAGTCCATCGTCTCGAGCCGCACCTCGAGGCCGAGGTTCGTCCGGAGCTGATCGGCGAGCGCCGCGTCGTACGGGAGGCCGTTCGTGAGGATCGTCACGGCTCCGACGGCGGCAGGTCCGCCGGCCGAGGCGAGGAGCGACCGGGCGCCGTCGGGGTCGTACGACGGCGGCGACTGCGCCGGCCGCCCGGGGATCCCGGGCGGGACCATCCCGTCGGCCGAAACGCCGCTGCCCGGCGCCCCGAGGGCGACGATGCGCCTCCAGTCGACGGCCTTCGCCACGGCCTGGCGGACGCGGACGTCATCGAACGGCGGCCGGCTCGCGTCGAAGCCGTAGTAGGTCGTCCCGAGATCCGGCACGCTGCGGAGCTGCGGGCCAAGCGCGGCGTCATAGGCGATCCACGACGCGTCGGCATCGCCGATCGGCGTGTAGTCGACGTCGCCCGCCTCGAACGCGTCGACGGGGCTCCGGCCACCGATCGACGTCCGGAGGTGGACGGTCGCGATCGACGGCGGACCGGCCCAGTAGTGCGCGTTCGCGACGAGGGTGAGCTCGGCCGACGTCGAGCTCGAGAGGACGTAGCCACCGCTGGCGACGAACCCGGACGGCTCGAGGGCGTCGGCGCGACCGGCCCGGACGGCCGGCGGCACGACCCCGAACGAGGGGCCCGCGACGATCGACGCGAGGTCCGCGGCCGGTCGATCGAGCGTCACCGTGACGTGGCGGGCGTCCGGCGCGGCGAGGCCGACGCCCGCGGCGGCCGCCCGGCCCGCGCGATAGTCGCGGGCTCCGGCCACGTCGTCGAGGAGCGAGGCGAGCGGCGACGGATGGGCCGGGTCGAGAAGCCGGAGCCAGCTCGCGACGACGTCGCCCGCGGTCAGCGGCGAGCCGTCGGAAAAGGTCAGCGCCGGCCGGAGCGTGAACGTGATCCGGCGACCGGCGTCCCCGACCGCCCACGACTCGGCCAGCGCCGGGCGGATCGTCAGCGACGCGTCGAACGCGGTGAGCGTCTCGAAGAGCTGGGCCGTGACGGCGGCGCTCGCGAGGTCGCCCTGCCTGGCCGGATCGAGCGTCGCCGGCGCTCCGGCGAGGATCGTGACCTCCGACCGCGCGGCGCCCGCCGCCGGAGCGTGTGCAGCCCGCGGCGTCCGGGGCGTCTCGATCGCCGCGACGAGGCCGCGACCGAGCAGACCGGCCGAGACGAGCAGGACGAGGAGTGCGACGAACCCGCGCCGCAGCGCTCCACGCCCGACCGTGCCCCGTTCGGCCTCGGCGACCGGCGGCCCCTCGTGGGCCGGTCCAGCGGGCGTCATCGGCGGGAGTCTACCCGCGCCGGTTCGAGGCTAGGATCGGACCCACGATGAGGCCCGGTTCCCGATGACGCTCCGGCTCCGGAACACGCTCGGCCGCGTCGTCGAGCCGATCGAGCCGATCGACGGTCACCGGGTCCGGATGTACACCTGCGGCCCGACGGTCTACCGCTACGCGCACGTCGGCAACCTCCGCAGCTACCTCCTCGCCGACCTCATCCGCCGGACGCTTCTCTACCACGGGCTCGACGTCCTCCACGTCAAGAACGTCACCGACGTCGGGCATCTGCGGGACGAGCGGTTCGACCGGGGGGAGGACCGGATGCTCGTTGCGGCCGGCCTCGAGGAGAGGACGCCGGCCGAGATCGCGGCCGCGTACGAGGCCGCCTTCCACGCCGACGAGGCCGCGCTGAACATCCTCCCCGCCCACGTGTTTCCGCGAGCGACCGAGCACGTCTCCGAGATGATCGACCTCGCCGAGCGCCTCGTGGACGGCGGCCACGCTTACGTCTCGCCGGAGCGGAACGTCTACTTCGCGGTGGCGTCCCTGCCGGGCTACGGGCGACTGTCGGGGAACAGCGTCGACGAGCTCCGGGCCGGCCACCGCAGCGAACCCGATCCCGACAAGCGCGACGCGGCCGACTTCGCCCTCTGGAAGGCCGCCGGCGAGGGCCGGATCCTGCGCTGGCCGACCGCCCGCTGGGGCGAGGGCTTCCCGGGCTGGCACCTCGAGTGCTCGGCGATGTCGCTGCGCTACCTCGGCGAGGAGTTCGACGTCCACACGGGCGGCATCGACAACGTGTTCCCGCACCACGAGGACGAGATCGCCCAGTCGACGGCGGCCACGGGGCACGTGCCGGCCCGCCACTGGGTCCACGGCGAGCACCTCCTCATGGCGGGCCGGAAGATGGCCAAGTCGGCCGGCAACTTCGTCCGGATCACCGATCTGGCAGAGGGCGTCGATCCGCTCGCCTTCCGCTATCTCCTCCTGACCGCCCGCTACGGCCGCAAGCTCAACCTGTCACCCGATTCGTTCGCGGCCGCGGCGGCCGCGCTCGAATCGCTCCGGTCCGCGCTCCGCGCGCTGCCCGCGCCGCCGGGGGAAGGCCCGTTCGCCGTCCGATCCCTGCGGGCCGGGGCTGCGCCCGACCGCCCGGACGGCGTGGCCGCGGGAATCGCCGGCCACGGCGACCGCAACGCCGGTTACGAGCTGCGCGACCGCGCCCACGCGCCCGCGGCGCCCCTCTCGCCCGCCGGACGCGAGCTCCATGACGCGTTCGTGGCCGCGATCGACGACGACCTCGACACGCCGACGGCGCTGGCCGTCGTCCGCCGGACGCTCCGCGCCGACGCAGCGCCGGAGGAGCGGCGCTGGCTCGTCCTCGACGCCGACGCGGTCCTCGGCCTCGGCCTCGACCGGGTCTGGGACGCCGCGCCGGACGAGGGACCGGACATCCCCGTCGAGGTCCGCCGGCTGGCCGGGCTGCGCGCCGACGCACGTCGGAGACGCGACTTCGCGTCGGCCGACGCCCTTCGCGACGAGATCGCCGACGCCGGCTGGGAGGTCGAGGATCGCGCTGAAGGGCCCGTTCTCCGGCCTCGGCCGCGAGCGTAGCTCAGCCGCCAGGGTCAGCCGCCGAGGTCGGTCCGCGACCCGAAGCGGTCGATGATCCGGTAGAAGTTCCGCTTCGAGAGCCTGGTCCGCTCCGCCTCGGGTGTCGTCTCCCAGGAGCGGTGTTCGTGGCGGACGATCGGCAGATCGAGGGCCACGGCGCGTCGCGCCGGCCGGCCCTCGCCCTCGTCACGCAGGACGAGGCTCCACCAGATGTCGAGGTTCCGGTAGAAGCGGAACTTCTCGTCGAGGGGACCCCGCGCGACGTAGTCGGCGCGGCGGAACGCGAGGACGTACCCGGCGAGCGCCGTCACCTCCCCGGGCCCGACCTCCTCGAAGCGTCGCAGGTCGGCCGAGCGGAGTCCGACGCCACCGGCGACGCCGACGCCCGGGTCGTCGAGCGCGGCGACGAGGGGGCTGACGACGTCCCCGATCGGCTCGACGCTCGTGTCGAACACCGCCACGACGCCCGCCTCCGCCCGCCGGATCCCGGCGTTGAGCGCGGCGGCCGAACCGAGCCGCTCGCTCGTCCTGACGACCTCGGTCCTGAGCCCGGGAGCTCCCGGTTCCACCGCCTCGAGAGCCTGGAGCGCCTCGTCCTGTTCCTCGCTCGGCGCATCGCCGACGACGACGACCTGGACGCCATCGGGTGCGTGCTGCCGGAGACCGGCGAGCGCCCGCTCGACGTCCTCCGGCCAGTCCGTCGCGACGATGACGATCGAGGCGAGTCCGACGGCCGCGTCGTCGAGCCGCGAGGGAACCTCGTCGCTGCGGCCGTAGCGGACGACCCCGCCGAGGTCGAGGGTCGGCGGATGGGCCGGCTCTAGCTCGTAGGCCGTGCCGGTATCAACGACCCGCCAGCCGGCCGCCTCGATCTCGGCCCGGAGCGTGTCGGCGTCGGACCAGCGCCGCTCGAGGCGGGCTCGCGAGCGCGCCATCGCGAGGGCGTCGATCTCGGGAGGAACGTTTCGCGCCATGCCCGGCAGGATAGGCGCAGCGCGACGCGGCCTCCCGCGTAGCGCACCTGCAACCCGGCCCCGGCGATGCTGGACGGGTGTCGGCTGCCGTGACCGTCCTGTTCCAGACCGTGCCCGCTGCGAATCGCTGCCTGGCGGAGCTGAAGCGCCTCCACTCGGCGCCGACGTGGGGCGACATCCAGGTCCGGCCGCTCGGCGACCGCGCCGAGATGGAGGTTCCGGCCGACGTCTGGTCGACCTGCCGCCGGACCGTCGAGTCGTTCGGCGGTCGCAGGATCTGACGACCTCGGGCTCAGCCCGACGACGACCGCTCGCCCGATGGCGCCGCCGTCTCCCGCGCATCGTCGTCCTCGTGGTTCAACGCGGGCTCACCCCCGAGGATCTCGAAATGGGTCGCTCGGGCGGAGACGACGCGCCCCGGAGCGAGGATCGCGGACGTGTCGTGGACGCTCGCTCCCGTCGCCTGCTCGATCGCGGTCCAGTCGGGCCAGACCGAGACGGCCGCGAAGGCCGCGGGACGACGGATGCCGAGGTTGAAGACGATCGTCCCGTCGGCCATCTGAGCGGCCTGGAGGGCGACCGCGTGGAGATCATCGGCGAACGCCGTCAGGGCATCGCCGCGCACCTCGCCTCTCACGATCCGCAGGACCCGTGGCGGCCGATCGCGATCGATCCGGAAGCCGAAGGCGAAGTCATAGACGTCGACCCGCGGATCCGCGATGTCCTCGACGTGGCCCGGCAGGAGCCGCGCGACGTCGTCGTCGCCGAGCGCCGCGACCATGGCCGATCGCGTCTGCCACGTGGTGACGAGGATGCGCTCGTCGATCCCGGCGACCCCGTGGCGTCCCGCGAAGACGTCGACGAGGCCGTGCTGCGTCTCGAGATAGGGCAGCGCATCGTCGCGCAGGGCGAGGTCGACCACCGGACCCGCCGTGCCGGTCCTGAAGGTGAGCAGGCGAATCGCCGTCGCCTCGATCACGCGTTCCCCTCGAACGGCGCTCGGAACGCGGACTGTGCCACAGCCCGCGCCGTCCCGCAATCGGGCGGACTACCGACGATTGACCGGTTCGTCGCGGCCGAGAGGCAGCCCGCGCGCGGCGAGGTCGCGCCGCAGCTCGGCCGGGTCGTGGTCGAAGACCAGCCCCTCGATGCCGAGCCTGGCGGCCGCGTCGATGTTCTCCGCCCGATCATCGATGAAGAGGGTCCGCCCGGGATCGAGCGCATACCGCTCGAGGAGGGCCCGGTAGATCCGCTCGTCCGGCTTCGTCGCCCCGACCTCGCCGGAGACGACGATCCCCTCGAACTCGTCGAGGAACGCGAACCGGCGGCGGGCGATCGCGAACGTCCGGCCCGACCAGTTCGTGAGCGCGAACGTCCGGATCCCGGCCGTTCGGAGCTCGCGGGCGATCTCGACGACGGCCTCGTCCGCCTCGCCGAGCGTCTCCTCCCAGCGGTCGCGAAACGCCTCGACGAGATCGCGCCGCTCCGGGTGGCGCGTCGCCAGCCACTCCACCGCCTCGTCCCAGTCGCGACCGGCGTCGAGGGCGACGTTCCACTCCTCGAAACCGACCTCGGTAAGGAATGCGTCCACGGCTGCCTCGTCGGGCAGCAGCTGGCGGTAGAGGTAGCGGGGGCTCCAGTCGATGAGCACGCCGCCAAGGTCGAAGACGACGGCGTCGAAGCGTGGCTCCGCGGTCACTCGATCACGAGCTCGTCGGCGAAGCCGAACGACCGCCGTCGCGCCAGCACCGTCGCGGCGAGCGCGGTGAAGGCGGCGGCAGCGAAGATCATCGCCAGGACCGCGAACTGGTAGACGCCCGCGTAGACCGGATCGACGCCCGAGAGGAGCATGCCGGCCATCACGCCAGGGATCCAGACGATCCCGAGCGAGCGGAGCGTGTCGACACGCGGAATGAGGCTCGCCGTCACCGCCGCGCGGACGTACGGCTGCGCCGCGACCGCCGACGAAGCCCCGAGCGCGAGCGCGGCCTCCGTCTGGCCGCGGTGCGCGAGGAGCTCCGCGCGGAGCCGGTCGAGGGCGAGGGCGCCGGTGTTCATCGCGTTCGCGATGATCATGCTCGAGACGGGAACGAGGCCGGCCGCGGCCCACGGGATGACCCCCAGCAGCGTCATCGGCACGATCACGAGCGCCGAGCCGACGGCGATGCTCACGACCGAGAGCACGAGCGCACCCGGGATCCGCGCGGCGCGGCGCGCGGCCGTCGCCCCGGCGGCCCCGGCCATGAGGACGATGGCGGCGAGCCACATCCAGACGGGCCCGGCGAGCACGATCACGAGCACGGCGCCAACCGCGACCACCTGGACGAGCCCGCGGACCATCGCGACGAGCGATTCGCGCTCGAGCCGGATCCCCTGCGACCGCGCGGCCGCGATGGCGGCGAACGCAAGCGTCGCCGCAACGAGGGCCTGGGCCAGCCCGAGCGCGGCGCTGTTCGGCGCGAGCGACGGCATCAGACGGCCGCCTCGGCCGGACGGTCCGCCCCGGGCGCTCGTGCGGCGCTCGACCGATCACCCACGAGCCGGCCCCGGTCGATCGAGAGGATCCGCCCGGCGAGGCGCTCGGCCTGCGCCGGATCGTGGGTCACGATGAGGCACGTGAGCTCGCGGTCGGCGATCGTCGCGCGGACGACGTCCTCGACCTCACCCCGGGCCGACTCGTCGAGGGCGCTCGTCGGTTCGTCGAGGAGGAGGACCTCGGGGCGGTTCGCGAGCGTTCGGGCGAGCGACACCCGCTGGGCCTCGCCGCCCGACAGCCGGTCGACGGTCCGTTCGCCGAATCCGGCGAGACCCATCCGGGCGAGGAGCCCGTCCACGTCCGCGTCGGACAGCCGCTCACCGCGCTGGGCCGGACCGAAGCGGACGTTGTCGGCGACCGTGCCGGCGAAGAGAAACGGCGTCTGGAGCACGAGACCCACGCGTCGCCGAAGGACCGGTGGCGGCAGGTTGCGGTAGTCGGCGCCGTCGAGCAGGACCGTGCCGCCCGTCGGCTCGTCGAGGCGAACCAGCAGACGGAGCAGGCTCGACTTGCCCGAGCCACTGGGCCCGGTCAGCGCCGTCACCGTCCCCTGCTCGAGCCCGAACGACACCTCGGCGACGATCGCCCGGTCGCCGGCGAGCCGGCTGAGGCCGCGCGCCTCGAGCACGGTCGGACGCGATGTCCCGTGGGCCCCCGTGCCGGCTGCGGTCACGCCGTCGATGGTACGTCCGGGCCGCGTCTCGCCGGCTCCCGACGGATCGCGGGCGGCTAGCCCGAGGTCGTGAAGTCGGTGTGCATCCCGAGGTCGTAGTGCCCGGGAACGTTGCAGAGGACGACGTAGTGGCCGGCCGGCAGGTTGACGCTCAACGTCGGCGAGGCGCCGGGATCGATGTCCTCGACCTCGTCGACCGCCTCGAGCTGCCCGTCGTCCTCGTCGACCTCGCCCTCCGCCGTCGGCAGCTTGTCGGCGGCGAGATCCGTCTTCACGACGACGAACTCGTGCTGGATCTTGCCCGCATTCCGGATCTGGAACGTCACGTCCCCCGCGGGGGCGGAGGTGGCGCCCAGGTCGATCTTGTACTCGCTCGTACTCGCGGTCACGACCGTGCCGCCCGAGCCCGCAGCCGAGGCCGGCGCCGACGACGGAGGGGCCGAACTCGGCGCGGCGCCGCCGGTGCAGCCCACGGCGAGCAGGCCGGCCGCCGCGAACGCGACGACCCTGACCGGGCCCCGTCGAACGTCGAGGATCATCGAGCACCCCTTCCTGGACCGCCGTTCGGCGCCGTCCCGGCCGAGCGGTGTCCGCCCGAGGATCCGCGGATGTGGTGCGCGGTCATATAGTCAGCACTCACCAATCTGGGGAGCGGTCGTTGATCAATCCGCTGTCGGCTCAGCAGGGCGCGCGGTCGCTCGCGCCGACCGCGATCGATGACCGATCCGGCCTGGCCGCGGTGCGGGCGTGGCTCGGCCGGCTGGGTCGAGCGAGAGTCCTCGTCGCCCTCGACCTGACCGCCGCCATGGTCATCGGCGCGGCGTTCGCCCAGGTGGGGCCGCCCGAGCTCCTGTTCCACGTGGCGTTCGTGATCCTGACCGCCGAGGCGTTCGTCTTCGGCCGGCGGATCTGCCTCCAGCGGATCGCGGCGACCTCCGTCGCGCTCGTCGCCTACGCCGCGCTGCCGGTGGTCGGATTCCGGGCCATGGAGCTCGAGCTCACGGAGTGGCCGCTCATGTTCACGATCGCCGTCCTCGTCGCCTGGATGGCCGACCGCGAGCAGTCCGTCGGGAGGCGGTACGCCGAGCTCTATCGCGAGACGCGCGACCGGCTCGTCCGGGCGCAGGAGGAGGAGCGGGCGCGGATCGCGCGCGATCTGCACGACGGGATCGGCCAGACGCTGACCGCCCTCGCGCTGACGCTCGACGCGGCCGCCAACGAGCGCGGCGGGACGACCGCCGTCGACCGCGGCCGCGAGCTTGCCCGCGAAGCGCTCGACGACACTCGCCATGTCGCCGAGAGGATCCGGCCGCCGCGCCTCGCCGAGCTCGGGCTGGCGGGGGTGCTCCGCTCGCTCGCACCCGAGGGTTCGGGGCCTTTGGAGGTCGTGATCCTCGACCGAGGCGCGCGCCTCGGGCCCGAAGAGGAGCTCGAGACGTACAGAATCGTCCAGGAGGCGATCCGGAACGCGCTCACCCACGCGGCCGCCCGGCGGATCGTCGTGTCGCTGGTGGCTGCCGGCGACGCGCTCACGCTCTCCGTCGTCGACGACGGCGTCGGGTTCGATCCCGACGCCGTCCCGCCCCATCGCCTGGGCATCGTCGGGATGGCCGAGCGGGCGGCAGCGATCGGGGGTCGGCTGACGGTCGTCTCGCGTCGCGGACACGGCACTCGTGTCGAGCTCGTCGTGCCGCTCCGGCCCCGGTCGGCGATGCGAGCCGCGGACGTGCCTCGATGAGCCCGACGTCGATCGTCCTCGTCGACGACCACCCGGTCGTGCGCGAGGGCCTGGGCCTCGTGCTCGGCCAGCAGCCCGACCTCGTCGTCGTCGGCGAGGCCTGGGACATCGCCTCCGCGGTCGATCTCGCCGGCCGCTTCGAGCCCGACGTCGTCGTCATGGACATCGCCCTCGGGTCCGAGGATGCGGTGTCGGCGATCGGCCCGATCGTCGCCCGAGCGCCGCGCACGAAGGTCCTCGTGCTCACGATGTTCCACGACGCCGAGACGGTTCGGCAGTGCCTGCTGGCCGGCGCCGCAGGCTTCGTCGTGAAGGGCGCCCGCGGCTCGGACGTCGTCGACGCGATCCGGGCCGTGGCCCGCGGTGAGCGCTACATCCACAGCGCCGTCGCCGGCCTCGTCGTCGAGGACAGTCTCCGGTGGCTGCGCGACGGAGCCGCCCTGAGCCCGCGCGAGCGCGAGGTCCTGAGCCTGCTCGGCGGCGGCCACAGCCCTGCCGGCATCGGCGAGACGCTCGGGATCAGCGTCCACACCGTTCGTCGCCATCTCGCGAACGCCGCCGCCAAGCTCGATGTCCACGGCCTCCCCGGCCTCGTCGGCTATGCCCGCAAACACGGCCTCGCCCGGACCAGCCGCCCGACGCGCTCGCTGGCCGCGGACGGTCCCTCCTGACCGGTCGGCAGCGGCCTCGTCAGCTCCTCCCGACGAGGTCACTTGCGTGGCGGTCGAGCCACGCGCGCGAGCGGCGGTTCTGCGCGGGGTAGCCGGCGTCCCAGGCCCGGCGGTAGGCCTCGAGGCCGGATTCGGCACGGAGGCGCATCGAGACGAGCGCCCGGTCGAGGAAGGGGCCGAGGTGGTCGACCACCGTCCGGCGGGCTCGACGGTCCAGGGCGTGCTCGTCGCAGAACGCCCGAAAGCGGGCGAGCTGGTCGAGGCCGCCCAGCTCGCGGTCGACGTCGACGGGGTCGCGGATCGGGATCCAGTGGCGGGCGGCGATCGCGATGTCGAGCAGCGGGTCAGACGGCGCCGCGAAGTCGAAGTCGATGAAGGCGACCGCCCGACCGTCGCGGACGACGACGTTCTCGACGCACAGGTCGTTGTGGCAGACGATCGCGTGGGACCCGGGATCGGGGAGGTTCGCGCGGTCCCACGCCGCGTCGGGTGGCGGCGAGAACGTCCGCGCCGCCTCGTGGAGCTGCCGCTGCAGCCGCGCGACGCTGCGAAGCAGGTCGTCGCCTCCCACCCAGGCCGGGTACGGCGGCAGGCCGACGTCGCCGTCGATCCAGGAAAGGACCTCGCGTCCCTGCTCGTCGATGCCGAGGAACCGAGGCGCGCCCGCGAACCCGACGGCCTCGAGGTGCCGGAGGAACGCCTGGACGGCGGCACTGTGGGGCCTGATCGGTCTCCGAACCGTATCGCCGACCCGAACGACCGCGCCGCCCGAGCCCATCCCTCCGGCCAGCGCGGTCTCGTCGACCGGCTCCGGCTGCCCGCGCGTCACCCGGCGAGTCTGTCAGAAGTGCCGAGCGGTCGGGCGGCGGGATGTGGCCAGCGTACGCTTCGTCGCGTGACCAGCTGCCCGGCGTGCGGCGCGACACCCGCCGAGGGGTCGTTCTGCGCCGTGTGCGGGACGCGATTGTCGGCGGACCGTCGAGTGCGTACCGAGCGCCGGTTGGTGACGTCGCTGTTCTGCGATCTCGTGGGGTTCACGGCGCAGTCCGAGGCGACCGACCCCGAGGACGTCGACCGCACGCTCGGCGCCTACTTTCGACTCGCGCGCGCCGCTATCGAGCGACACGGCGGCGTGGTCGAGAAGTTCATCGGCGACGCCGTCGTCGGCGTCTTCGGCGCACCGGTCGCCCATGAGGACGATCCTGCTCGGGCCGTCCGGGCCGGGCTCGAGATCTGCCGCGAGGCGCGGCGGCTCACCAGCGCGACGGGCGCTCCGCTGCGGCTCCGGGTCGGTGTGAATACGGGCGATGCCCTCGTGCATCTCGACGCCCGGCCCCAGAACGGCGAGCCCATGCAGGTCGGCGACGCCGTGAACACGGCCGCGCGGATCCAGGCCGCGGCACCCGAGCTCGGCGTCGCCGTGGGCGTTCGAACCTGGGAGGCCACGAGACTCGGGTTCGACTACGAGGCGCTGCCACCGGCGTCCCTGAAGGGCAAGTCCGACCCGGTCCTGCTCTTCCACGCTCGGAGCGAGCGACAGGTCCGCGGCGTGGATGCGGCCCGGACGCACGCGGGCCGGTACGTCGGCCGGGAGGCCGAGCTCGACACGCTGCGGGATGCCTACCTCGACGTGCGGGCAACCCGGCGGACGCGCCTCGCGCTCATCGTGGGCGAGCCGGGCATCGGCAAGAGCCGGCTCCTTGCGGAGCTCGGCGCGGTCGTCCGAGCCTCCGACGCCGGCGCTCGATGGCACCAGGGCCGTTGTCTTCCCTATGGCGACGGGACGGGGTTCTGGGCACTCGGCGAGGTCGTCAAGTCGTACGCCGGCATCCTCGAGGGCGACGATGCCGCGACAGCGAGGGCGCAGCTGACCGCGACACTGAGGGGCCTTCCCGACCCGGCCTGGCTCGAGGAGCGTATCGGGCCGCTGCTCGGCCTCGGCGGCGACGTCAGCGTCGCTCGCGATGAGCAGTTCGCCGCGTGGGCGCGCTACCTGCGGTCGATGCCAGGCCCCGCAACGGCGGTCATCGCCCTCGAGGACGTCCACTGGGCGGATCCTGCCCTTCTCGCCTTCCTCGGCGTCCTGTCCGAGCCCGCCGACGCTGCCGTGCTCGTCGTCCTCACCACCCGGCCGTCCATCGCCGAGGTCGCGCCGACGCTGGGCGCGCGAGCCGAGCGACCGGTCCGGCTGGAGCTCGGGCCGCTGACGGACGCCGAGACCGAGGCGCTCGTCGTCGGCCTCCTCGGCTCGATCGTGCCGAACGAGCTCCACGCCCGGATCATCGAGCGGAGCCGCGGGAACCCGCTCTATGCGGAGGAACTCGTCCGGCTGCTCGGCGATCGCGATCTCCTCGAGCGCCGGGACGGCGTCATCCGCCTCCGGCCCGGTGTCGCGATCCCGCTACCCGAGACGATCCACGGCCTCCTCGCATCGCGCCTCGATGCGGTCTCCGAGACGGAGCGGGCCATCCTCGCTCGGGCGGCCGTCGTCGGCGCGACGTTCTGGCCCGCCGCGGTCGAGGCGCTCGGTGAGGGTGATGCGACCCCCGTCCGTGACGCGCTCGACTCGCTCGAACGACGCCAGCTCGTTCGGCGGCAGGCGCCGTCCTCGCTCGCCGGCGAGCCGGAGTATGCGTTCTGGCACGTGCTCCTCCGCGACGTCGCGTACGAGGCACTTCCCCGTCGTGCCCGGATCGACGGACACCTGGCCACCGTCACGTGGATCGAGGCCGCGGGAGGACATCGCGCCGATGTCGCCGGGATCCTCGCCCATCACCTCACGGCCGCGTACGACCTCGCCGTGGCGACCGCCGACCTCGCGCTCGCCGAGGGGCTCGGCGCGCGGGCACGCACCGCGCTGGCGGAAGCGGCCGAGGCCGCATCGGCAATGGACGCGTCCGCCGCGCTCCCGCTCTATCGACGCGCCCTCGACCTCGCCACCGACGAGACGACCCGCGCCACCCTGCTCCTCGGGTACGGCCGGGCCGCCGAGCGCGCAGGGCAGACGAGCCAGGCGATCGCCAGCCTGAACGCGGCCCTGGCGGCGTACGAGGCGACCGGTCGAGGCGACACGCCGGAGGCGGCCATGGTGCTGCTCGCCCTGAGGCCACCGCTCATGGATGCCCTCGACCTGCGCTGGCAGGACTGCTCGCTGCGCGCGCTGGAGATCCTCGAACCCCTCGGCCCGTCGCCGCTCCTCGTCGAGGCGTTGATCGCACGGGCCTGGGCCGGCCTGTGGGAAGACCCCCAGGTACCGGCGCGCGAGTACGCGGGCCGGGCGCTCGACGCCGCCGCAGCCGCGGGCCTGCCCATGCCGCACGAGGCCCTGGCGCTCAGAGGGCAGGCGCGGATGACCCTCGAGACTCCGGCCGCGGGCCTCGCGGACTTCGAGCGGGCGTTCGAGACGGCCGTGGCGGACGGCGCCTGGGAGGCTGCGGGAACGATCGCGCTCAACTACGTCGGGTACGTGGAGTTCCATCACGGCCCCGCCCGCGCCGACGCGCTCGATCTCCGAGCCCTCGAGATCTGCGAGACGCATGGCCTCAGGGCGCTGGCGCGATGGTTCAGGATCGGCCACGCCGAGTCCCTCGTCGAGCTCGGTCGCCTCGACGACGCTCGGGCCACGCTGGCCGAGATCGCGGACGACGTGTCGTCCAGCGGCAACCGCGCGGCGAGCCTCGCCATGCATCGCATCCAGGCGAGCATCGCGATGACGAGAGGCGATGACGACCGGCTCCGCGAGCTCCTGCCGGTGCTCGACGGGGCCGCCGATGGCGATAACGCGGATGGCAGCATCACCGACGCCGTCATCCACGCCGGACTGGCTCACCACCGACTCGGCGACCGCGACCGCGCCCGTCACCTGCTCCGACGGGCGATGGGCGGCGTGCGGGCGATCGACCGCTACTGGCTCTACCTCGCGCCGATGACGCGTCTCGCGCTGGCCCTCGGGGACGTCGATCTCGCGGCCGACGTCACGGTCGGCGTGCCATCGCGGACGACCGTCCAGCGGCTCGGGCAGCGCACGAGCGACGCGCTCGTCGCCGAGGCCCGGGGCGCGTACGAGGAGGCCGTTGTCGCGTTTCAGGAGGTCGCGACAAGCTGGGCCGAGTTCGGCGCCGTGCTCGAGACCGGCCTCGCCAACCTGGGCGCCGCGCGCTGCCTGATCGCGCTCGGCCAGGTCGCGCTCGCACGCGCGCCACTCGATGCGGCCGGGGAGACCTTCGCGCGGGTCGCGAGCCCGCCGTTGCTCGCCGCGATCGAGGAGGTGAGGACCGCGCTCGACGCCTCACCGGACGGGCACGCCGAGCACGTCCCGATCTCCTGATTTCGGTGCGGCTGCGACGAGGGCGCCGTAGCGGCCGTTAGCTCGGACGCCTTCAGGTCGAGGCGCGGGACGCAGACGACGGGCGGCCGGTGATCATGCCGGGCTCACCGCGGCGACCGGCAGCGGTCGGACGCCGAACAGGAGCGGCGCGAGGCGCATCGTCGACCAGACGAAGAACAGCATCACCGGGACCTCGATCAGCGGGCCGACCACGGTCGCCAGGGCGACGGTCGGGCTGAAGGCCGTGATCGCGATCGCGATCGCGATCTCGAAGTCGCGGCCGGTGGCGTTGAAGGCGCACGCGACCGCGTCGCGATAGGAGAACCGGAGGCGCCAACCGACGAGGAACACCGTGAAGAACATCAGGGCGAAGAAGAGGGTCATGGGGATCGCCATCTCGAGCACGATCGCTGGCTGCTTGAGGATGAGGTCGCCCTTGAGCGCGAACATCACGACGAGGGTGAACAGCAGCCCCAGGATCGAGACCGCGTTGAGCGCGGTCTTCAGTGCCTCCATCCCTGCCTCGCCGCGCCGGCGCACGACGAGGATCCTCGTCAGCACGCCGAGCACGAGCGGCAGCCCGAGGTACAGCACCACGCTCTGGGCCACGACCCACGTGTCGAACACGACAGACCCGATCAGCAGATTCGCGTAGACCGGGATCAGCAGCATCTGGATGACGGAGTTGAGGGCCACGAACACGAGGGCCATGGGGGTGTTCCCCTTGGCGAGGAACGTGAAGATGATGACCATCGCGATGCACGGCGCCAGACCGTAGAGGACGAGGCCCGTGTGGAGCTCGGGGTCCGCGACGAAGATGCCGGCGAGCGCGTACATCACGAACGGCGCGACGAGGTAGTTGAACCCGACCACCAGCCCGAGCTGTTTGGGAGCCCGGAACGCGGCGCCGACCTCACCCAGGCGGACGTTGGTCATCGCCGGGTACATCATCGCGAAGAGCCCGACCGGGACGCCGAGGCTGATCAGCGCGGGCACGCTGGGCTCGAACGTCCCCGCGGCCATCGCCTTGATGGCGTCAATCGGCGGAGTCAGGGCGAAGTCGGAGATCGAGAGGGTGTTCCCGATCACGACCCCGACCGCCATGCTGATCAGCACGAAGAACGGCAGCAGGCGGAAATCCTCGAGCTTGAGCAACAGGCGGCTCATTGTTGGCGGACCCTCGTAGCTGTCACTACTCACGGCAGGCTGAACATCTCACGATGGCCTGGGGTGGCCCAAGGCCTGGCGTCACGAAAAGACGCGGCCGTTCGGCCCGCCCGTCGCCGAAGGTCAAGCGTCTGCGACGGCCTTCGGGCCAAGGGCGCCCGTCCACGCCCTTGACATCGTCGGGCTCGCACCATTCCTCATGGGTTGGGCGTGAAGAAGCGCCCCCGGACGGATTCGAACCGCCGACGCAGGCCTTAGGACGGCCTCGCTCTGTCCGCTGAGCTACGGGGGCCAGGGTTCGAGTGTAGCGGTGCCGCCTCCGCGGTCGATCCCACCGAACCTTCGGCGTCCGCCCTGGCCTGCCGCTCCTCGAGGGCCCTGCGCATCGGCGCCTCGCTCCAGGAGGGCGTCTCGCCGAGGCGGACGTCGGGCATCCGGCGAACGGCGACGACGAGCGAGAGCGCCGCGGCCCCGAAGATGATCCAGTAGATCCAGCCGAGACCCGCGGCGAGGTCGGCCCGGCCGGCGGGGTTCGTCACCGGGTGGGTCGGGTCGAGGATCGCCGACGAGGCCCCCCCGACGAACGCCGTCAGGATCCCGCCCATGACCCCGACGCCGACAGCGCCGCCGATCGTTCGGCTGAACTGGACGAGGCCCGTCGCGACGGCGCGGCGACTCCAGGCGACCGAGCTCTGGACCGAGACGAGCACGTTCGTCGTGATGAAACCCATCCCGAGCCCGGTGATCGCGGCCCCGACGATGACGAGCTCGAGGCCCTCGAAGCCGCCGATCTGGGTGAGGATCGCCGTCCCGACGACGAGCGCGAGCGCACCGGCGACGACGACCCGTCGCGCGCCGAACCGGATGAGCGCGCGACCGCCGACGACCGATCCGATCGGCCAGCCGATCGACATCGCCGCGACCGCCACCCCGGCCTCGACCGGGCTCCCGCCGTGGACGCCCTGGATCATCGGCGGGACGTACGTGGTCACGCCGAACATGATGACGCCGCCGAGCACGGAGATCGCGAGGCCCGCGCCGATGAGCGGGACGCGGACGAGCTCGAGGTCGACGAGCGGCTCGGGCGCGCGGCGCTCGGTCCGGACGAACAGCGCGAGCAGGACCGCGGCCGCGGCGAGCAGGCCGATCACGATCGGCGACGTCCAGCCGAGCGACGGGCCACCCTCCGAGACGGCCACGAGGAGGGCCACGATCCCGAGCGTCAGCAGCACGCCGCCCTGCCAGTCGAGCTGGTGCGGATGCCGCTCGAACCGCTCGTGGAAGACCCGCCAGATGATGAAGCCGGCGACGATCCCGACCGGGATGTTGATCTCGAACACCCAGGGCCAGCCGACGGTGGTCGTCAGGACGCCGCCGAGGGCCGGACCGACGATCGCCGCGACGCCCCAGACGCCGCTGAAGAGGCCTTGCATCTTCGCCCGCTGACGGGGCTCGAAGATGTCGCCGGCGATCGTGAAGGCGATCGGCTGCATCGCGCCCGCGCCGAGCCCCTGGATCGTCCGGAAGGCGATGAGCTGGGCCATCGAGCCGCTCAGCCCGCAGAGCGCGGACCCGCCGACGAACAAGGCCAGGCCGAACAGGAAGATCGGCTTCCGGCCGACCATGTCGGCGAGCTTGGCGTAGAACGGGACCGTCGTGGTCGAGGCGAGGAGGTAGGCCGAGAAGACCCAGCTGTACTGCGACAGCCCGCCGAGCTCGGCGATGATCGTCGGCATCGCCGTGCCGACAACCGTGAAGTCGAGGGCGGCGACCGCGATCGCGGACATGATCCCCGCGGTGACGAGCAGCTGGTCCCGCGTCAGCGGCGGGATCGGCTCCGGCCTGGCCCGGCCGGCGGCGGGAGCGGTCATCCGGCCGATGCTACCGGCGGGCCCGGCGGCGGGTCTCGATCGATCCTCGCGCGCTCACGACAGGGCGACCCGGGCGATCGTCCACGTCCCGAGCGCGACCATCGCGATGCTCAGCACCACGAGGAGCGGGACGAGCGCGCGGCGGACCGACGGCCGCCCGTAGTCGCCGATCACGGCCCGCAACCCGAACGCGCCGTGGAGGACCGCGGCCGCCAGCATCAGCCAGTCCCAGCCGACGACGACGGCGGACGCCCAGCGCCCGGCGACGTAGGCCGAGCCCGTGTCGGCGACGTCGGTGAGGATGTGGGTCAGCGCGAAATGCCCGAGCACGAGCACCGTCAGCAGCAGCCCGGTCAGCCGGACGAGCAGCCAGGCGACGACGCCGCGCCGGGCGACGGAGCGGCCGGCGCGCTCGACGGCCTGGGCGGTCATCGGGCGATCGGGGCGAGGATCACGACGCTGCCCGCCAGCCAGAGTGCGACCGTGACGACGGCCGTGGCCTGGAGGAGCCGGTACGCGGTCACCGGCCGAACGTCGACGAGGTCGACCGCGAGCAGCCGCAGACCGTTGAAGGCGTGGAAGAGGATCGCCAGCAGGAGGGCCGATTCGAAGACCCGGAGCGGCGGGCTCCCGTAGAGGGCGTGGACGTCGTCGTAGAGGGCCGGCGAGACCGCATAGAGCGCGACGTCGCCGAGGTGGAGGACGAGGAACGCGAAGATCGCCACGCCACCGATGCGGTGGGCGTAGAAGGCCCAGCGGCCGGCCTCGAGCCGGTCCGCGGGCGCCCGTCCGAGGCGCCGGACGACCTCGGTCAGGACGACCGAATCCCCGACGTTCCGGCTCGCCGAGACGACCACGAGCAGACCGAACGCGACGACCGTGACGAGCACGATCGCGAAACCGGCGAGGAAGACGAGCTGCGGGATCGTCACGGGACGACGACCGGTGCGTTCGGCCGAAGGCGCGGGAACTCGACCGGGCGAAGCTCGACCGCGTGATCGGCGCCGACCGCGCGGACGACGACCGTCCGGAGCCATCCCGCGTCGTCGCGGGCCGGAAAGTCGGTCCGGACCTGCATGCCCCGTGTCTCCTCGCGGGCGAGGGCGGACTGCACGACGAGCTCGGCGACGAGCAGGCCGTTCTCGAGGTCGAGCGCCTCCTGCCAGCTCGGGTTGGCGCCGGCGCCGCCGGCGACCGCGACGGTGGTCGCCTCCGCTCGCAGCTGCGCGATCCGGTCCGCGGCCGCACGGAGACCCGCCCGGTCCCGGGCAAGGCCGACGCGCCACCACATGACCTCGCGGAGCTCATCCCAGAGGCGCCACGCGGCCGGGCCCCCGGCGCGCGCCAGCGGCGCATAGGCCGCTCGGAGCACGTCCGCGGCACGCGCCTGCTCGGCCCCATCGGGGCGTCGCGCCGGTTCGGGCGCGCCGATCGTATACGCCGCCGCCCGACGACCCGCGAGGAGCCCGAACGCGGTCGACTCGGCGATCCCGTTGCCGCCCTGCCAGGTCGCGCCGTGGACGCCTCCGGCGTCCTCACCGGCGACGAACAGGCCCTCGATCGCGGTCTCACCGTCCGGCCCGACGTCGATCCCGCCGATCTGGATGTGGGCGGCCGGGGCAATCTCGACCGGCTCCCGGGCGAGGTCTCGACCCGCGCGGCGGGAGCGGCTGACGAGGTCGGCGAACCTCGTCTCGACGACGTCGGCCCCGAGGTGGCGGACGTCGATGAGGACCGCGCCGTTGGGCGTCCCCCGCCCGGCGACGATCTCCGCGTAGCAGGCCCGCGCCACCACGTCACGCGGTGCCCGCTCCATCCGCTCGCGGTCGTAGCGCTCCATGAACCGCTCGCCGGCGCCGTTGAGGAGGTAGCCGCCGGCGGCACGCAGCGCCTCCTCGAGGAGGACGCCGGTGACCCGCGAGCCGGGCGCCACGAGACCGACCGAGAGGAACTGGACGAACTCCATGTCGCGGACGGGGAGCCCGGCCCGGTAGGCCAGGGCGACACCGTCGCCGGTCTTCTCCCGCGCGCCGTCGGCGACCCGGTAGAGCGCGGCCGCGCCGCCGCCCGCGGCGAGGACGACCGCGCGGGCCCGGACGATGAGGCCGACCCCGCGCCGGATGTCGAGCGCGACGACCCCGCGAACCTCGCCGCGGTCGCCCACGAGCAGGTCGAGCGCGCGGACGTCGACGAGCTCGCGCCAGCCGAGGCGGGCCCCGTGCTCGCGAAGGCGGGAGACGATCTCGAGCCCGGTGAGGTGGCCACGGTGGACCTTCCGAGGCCGCGACTGTCCCGGGAACGGGGCGAGCTCGAGTCGGCCTTCGGCATCCCGGTCGAAGAAGCAGCCGGCCTCCGCTTCGAGAAACCGGATGACCTCGGGTGCGGTCGTCACGAGCTGCCACGCGAGGTCCTGGTCCGAGAGGAAGTCGCCGGCCCTGACGAGGTCCTCGAAATGGCGCTCGGGCGCGTCGTCGGCGCCGAGCGCGGCATTGATGCCCTGGGCCATGATCGAGCAGCCCGAGCGCCCGACGAGACCCTTGCTCATGATCGCCACCGAACAGCCCGGCTCGGCCATCCGGGCCGCCCAGGCGGCCATGAGCCCGGCGCCGCCGCTGCCGACCACGAGGACGTCGGCGTCGACGGTCTCCGGCGCGGGCACGGCCAGGCTCCGACCGGGCGTCACGCGTGGCCCACGATTCGCCAGCGGCGGAGGCGACGGATCGCGCCGGCCGGGTCGAGCCCCTTCGGGCAGACGACGGTGCAGGCGCCGATCGAATGGCAGTCGTCGATGCCGCCGGGTCCGAACGCGCTGCGGGCGTGCCCGCCGTCGGCATCGCGGCTGTCGCCGACGAGGGTCATCGCGCGGTTGAGCGCCGCGGGTCCGAGGAAGCGGCGGCCGTCGCCCGCGACGCCGCAGGCGGAGAAGCAGGCGCCGCAGCTGATGCAGTCGAGCGTCGGATCGATCGCCCGCCGTTCGGGCGACTCGGGGCTGACGACCGCGAAGGTCCCCTCCCCCACCGGGCTCCCGGGCTCGAACGGCTCGACCGCCGCCCAGCGCTCGAGGAACGGGCGCATGTCGACGATGAGGTCGCGGACGACGGGGAGCCCTGCGAGCGGCTCGATGCGGACGTGGCGGACGGTGTCGGGCACGATCGCCTGGCACGCGAGCACGGGCAGCCCGTCCACGCGGACGGTGCACGTCCCGCACGTCGCCACCCGGCACGAGTACCGGAAGCCGAGCGTCGGGTCGAGCTGCCGCTGGATCGCGATGAGGAGGTCGAGGACGACCCGGGAACCACCACGCTCGACCGAGAACGTGCGCGGCGCGTCGGGGTCCGAACGCGCCACCCGGACCTCGACGGCCGCCGCCGTCAGGCCACCCACGTCGGCTCCTCGAGACGCGCCTTGAGGCGGCCCAGGAACCGTGCCCCGACCGCGCCGTCGACGACCCGGTGGTCGGCGCTCAGCGTCATCGACGCGATCGTCCGGACGTCGACCTCGCCCGCCACGACGCGGGGTCGGAGCTCACCCCGGCCGACCGCGAGGATCGCGACCTGGGGCGGATTGATGATCGCGGCGAAGCTCGTGATCGGGAACATCCCGAGGTTCGTGAGCGTGAACGTCGCCTCGGTCATCTCGCGTGACCGGAGACGACCGGCGCGGGCTCGCTCGCTCAGGTCCCGGAGCGCGGCCGCGATCCCCGCGACCCCGAGCGTGCCGCTCCCGAGGAGCGCCGGCGCGATGAGGCCGTCGTCGAGCGCGATCGCGACGCCGATCGTCGGCTCGTCGATCAGCTCGGGGCCGGCGTCGGTCCACCACGCGTTGAGCGTCGGCTCCTCCGGCAGCGTGAGCGCGAGGGCGCGGACGAGCGCGGCGGTCACCGTGATCCGCTCCTCCCGCGGCCGACCCTCGTTGAGCCGATCGAGGGCGGCCTGCGCCGCGTCGAGCTCGACGTCGGTCGAGAGGTAGATGTGCGGCGCCTGCTGCTTGCTCTGGCTCATCCGCCGCGCGATCGCGGCCCGCATCGGCGAGAGCGGCCGGACGCGCCGCCCCGACTCGGCGGCGGCCCCGGGTTCGTCGGCCATTCGCTACGACCCGTCCTCGAGCCAGCCGATGACGTCGCCGATCGGGACCTCTGCCCCGGCGGGATGGACGATCTCGACGAGCGTTCCGGAGTCGAGCGCTTCCAGCTCGACGGTCGCCTTCTCCGTCTCGATCTCGGCCACCACGTCGCCCTTGCTGACCGTGTCGCCGACCTGCTTCGTCCAGGCCGCGATCCGGCCGGTGTCCATGTCGTAGCCGAGCTGCGCCAGCTCGATCGGAACGCGCATCGTCACCTCCCTCGGCTGCGGGTCAGGAGACCTGCAGCACGACCTTGCCGCGGTTCCGCCGCTCGAGCAACAGCCGATAGGCGTCGGCCGCGCGCTCGAGCGGAAGGACCGCGTGGATGTTCGGGCGAATCCGGCCTTCGGCCACGAGCGCGAACGCGTCGCGGAACGAAGCCAGGCTCGAGCCGGAGCTGCCGATCAGGCTGATCCGGTTCCGGTAGAGCCAGTTGAGATCGATCGACACCTCCGGCGCCGCGTGGCTGCCGCAGACGACGGCGCGGGCGCGCCGGCCGAGCGAGCGGACCGCCTCCGCGAACACGCCCGGGTCGCCGACGCTCTCGACGTGGACCGCGACCCCGTCCGGACCCGCCAACTCCCGGACGTGCGCCGCGAACGTGGGCTCGGCCGAGGTGTCGACGACGGCTTCCGCGCCGAGGGAGCTCGCCCACTCGACGGTCGCCGGCGACCCGGCGAGCGCGATCACGCGACACCCGAGCAGGCACGCGATCTGGACGGCCGCCGAACCGATCGAGCCGCCGGCGCCGCTGACGAGCACGACCTCGCCCGGACGAACGGCCGCCCGCTCGCGGAGCATGAGCAGCGCGACGGGCGCCGCATGGGCGAGGGCGGTCGCCGCCGGGAAGTCGAGCCCGCCCGGGATGCGGGCGAGGTTCTGCCGCGGGATCGCGATGAGCTCCGCGAAGCCGCCCTGGCGGTCGACGCCGAGGTTGACGAGGTGCGCGCACGCGTCGTCGTCGCCGGCGAGGCAGAAGCGGCATGCGCCGCAGGCGACGCTCGGCTTGGCGACGACCCGATCGCCCGGGCGCAGGTCGGTGACCGCGGCGCCGGTCGCGACGACCTCTCCGGCCGGGTCGAGCCCGAGGATCTGGGGCAGGCTGACGCGCATCCCGATCCCCTTGTGGCGCATGACGTCGAGGTCCATCCGGTTCGCGCCGACCGTGCGGACGCGGACGAGGACCTCGTCCGTGGCGGGCGTAGGGTCGGGCAGCTCGACGAACGAGAGGTGCTCCGGACCGCCGAAGGCGGTGAGGGCGAGCGCGCGCACGATCGAACCGTCAGCCGACGGGACGGCCGGCCTCGACGACCGAGCGGACCGCCGCGACGATCTTCTCCTCGGTCGGCTCGACGGCGGCCTCGAGCGGCGGGCTGAACGGGATCGGCACGTCCTCCGTCACGACGCGGCGGATGGGCGCCCGGAGCTCGTCGAAGGCCTCCTCGACCACGGTCGCCGCGATCTCGGCACCGACGCCGCAGCTGCGGTGGCACTCGTCGACCACGACGAGCCGGTGGGTCCGTCCGACGGATTCGCAGATCGCTCGCCGATCGAGCGGGACGAGCGTCCGCGGGTCGACGACCTCGGCGTCGATGCCCTCCCCGGCGAGCCGCTCCGCCGCGGCGAGCGCCCGCTGGACCATGAGCGACGTCGCGACGATCGTCACGTCGCGGCCGCGGCGCTTCACGTCGGCGACCCCGAGCGGGATCGTCTCGGGCGCGTCGGGCAGGTCGCCGGTGACGTCGAACAGGCGGACGTGGTCCGCCCAGACGACGGGGTCGTCCGATTCGACGGCGGCCCGGATGAGCCCGCGGACGTCGCGCGGCGTCGACGGCGTCACGATCTGGAGGCCCGGCGTGTTCATGAGCATCGCCTGGGGGCTGTGCGAATGCTGGGCGGCGCCACCGCCGCGGATGCCGTGGTTCACGTGGATGACGAGCGGGACCGCGGTCTGGCCGCCGGTCATGTAGCGGATGTTCGCCGCCTCGTTCACCACCTGGCTGAAGGCCTGGAAGATGAAGGAAGCGGTCGCGACGTCGACGATCGGGCGGAGGCCGCTGATCGCCGCGCCGATCCCGGTCCCGACGTAGCCCACCTCGGCGATCGGCGGGTCCCAGACGCGGTCGGGGAACGACTCGCGCAGCGCGACCGTGTGCGAGCGGTGCTTCGTCAGCCCGAAGAAGTACTGGCCCATGAGGACGACGCGCTCGTCCTCGCCGAGGACCTCTCGCAGGCCCCGGGCCATCCCTTCCGCATACGTCGCCTCCATCGTCAGGCCCCGATCCCGCGCGGCCCGACGGCCGCGTTCAGCCGCCGGTCGCCGAAGACGTCCTCGAAGGCCTCCTCGGGCGCCGGATAGGGGCTCTCGAGGGCGAAGGCGACGGCGGCCTCCATCTCGCCGACGGCCCCCTCGTCGGCCGCCACGACCTCGTCGCGCGGCAGGCCGGCGGCGAGGAGCTCGCGGACGTACCGGAGGAGCGCGTCCTGGCCGCCGAACCAGGTCCGGTGCGCGTCGGGGATCGCCCCGTCGTCCCAGGCGAAGCGGACGTCGGTCCGGCCCGTCACGAGCTGCGGCCAGAGCGGCCGGCTGCCGGGCCAGCGGACCGTCTGGGTCTCGAGGAACGTCGCGCCGCCGCCGCTCCGGGCGCGGGCGATCGCGTCCGCCATCGCCGCGTGGACCGCGCCCGAATCGGTCCCGTCGACGACCGCGAACGGGATCCCGAACGGCGCCACGAGATCGGTCAGCCGCGGCGAGGCGAGCGTCGACGAGGGGTACTCGTTCGCCTTCTGGCCGAGCGCCTCGAGGCTGTTGTTCTCACAGAGGAAGATCACCGGCAGCCGCCGGAGCGCGGCGATGTTCGCCGCCTCGTGCCAGGCGCCCTCCTCGAGCGCGCCGTCGCCGAAGAGGCAGACGCTGACCCGATCGCGGCCCGTCTGGGCGAAGGCGAAGGCCGAGCCGACCGCGATCGGGAGCGGTCCGCCGACGCTCGAGCTCGTCGTCGGAAAGCCGTGCCGGGCCGAGGCGAGGTGGAGCGTCCCGCCCTTGCCCTTGTTCGTGCCGGTCGCGCGACCCAGGATCTCGGCGAGCATCGCCGCCGGGTCCACGCCGCGGGCGATGAGGTGACCGTGGTTCCGATGGGTCGTGTAGCTCACGTCGCCGTCCTCGAGGAGCGCGAGCGCGGGAACGCCGGTCGCCTCCTGGCCGACGTAGACGTGGAAGTGGCCCACCTCGTGGGTCTGGGCGAGCTCGATGAGGGCCTCCTCGAAGCGACGGATCCGGAGCATCGTCCGGAGCTGGCGCAGCTGCTCCCGGAGCGCGATCGGCGGCAGCATCAGCGGCCTCCCCCGACCGACGTCCGCGGCGGCGCGTCGAGCGTCCGGCGGGCGGCGGCGGCGATCGCCGCCGCGTCGGGCACGAAGGCGGCCTCGAGGATCGGGCTCGCCGGCGGCGGTGCGAACGGCGCGCCGACCCGCTCGACCGGCGCGGCGAGGACGTCGAAGGCCCCGGTCCCGATCGTCGCGGCGACCTCTGCGCCGACCCCGAACGGAACGACGGCCTCGTGGGCGACGACCGCGCGGCGCGTCCGCCGAACGGATTCGAGGATCGCGTCGGTGTCGAGCGGCGAGATCGTCCGCAGATCGAGGACCTCGGCCTCCACGCCGTCGGCCGCGAGGAGATCGGCCGCCGCGAGCGTCGTCTGGGCCATCCGCGAGTAACTGATGAGCGTGACGTCGCGGCCCGGACGGCGGATCGCCGCGCGCCCGATCGGCACGATCGCGGCGTCGCCGGTCTCCACGGGCCCGCGGCCCCAGTAGAGGGCCCGGTGCTCGATGACCAGGACGGGGTCCGGGTCGCGGATCGCGGCCCGCAGGAGGCCGTACGCATCGGCGGGCGTGGAGGGCGCGACGACCCGGAGGCCGGGCACGTGGGCGAACCAGGCCTCGAGGCTCTGGCTGTGATGGGCGCCGAACGCGCCCGAGGCGCCGCCCTGGACGCGGATCGTGAGCGGGACGGTCAGCTGGCCGCCGGACATGTAGCGGAGCTTCGCGGCGTGGTTGACGAGCTGGTCCATCGCGAGCGTCGCGAAGTCGATGAACATGATCTCGACGATCGGGCGGAGGCCGCGCGCCGCCGCGCCGACCGCGAGCCCGACGATGGTGCCCTCGCTGATCGGCGTGTTCCGGATCCGCGTGGCGCCGAACTCCTCCGCGAGCCCGGCGGTCGCCCCGAACGGTCCCCCGACCGTGACGTCCTCGCCGAGCACGACGACCGAGTCGTCGGCGGCGAGCTCGTCGCGGAGCGCCGCTCGGATCGCGTCGATCGTCCGGAGCTCGCTCGTGGCCGCGGCGGCGGACGGCGCGCTCACGCGTAGACGTCCGTCGCGACCTCGGCCGGCACGGGTGCCGGCGAGGCGAGCGCGGCCGTCGCCGCCTCCTCGATCCGGGCCCGTTCTCGCGCCTCGATCTCTCCCGCCCCGGCCCCGTCGAGCAGGCCGTCGGCGGCGAGCGCGCCGCGGACCCGCTCGATCGGGTCCTTCGCCTTCCAGTCCGCAAGCTCGGACAGCTCGCGGTACTTCGCGGGATCGCCCTCGTAGTGACCCCGGAGCCGGTACGTGAGGGCCTCGACGAACGTCGGACCCCCGCCCCCTCGGGCGCGCGCGACGGCCTCGCCGGCCGCGGCCCGAACGGCCTCGAGGTCGTTGCCATCGATCGTCACCGCGGGCATCCCGTACGTCGCGGCGTAGGCGGACAGGCGCTCCACCTTCGTGTGTGCCGACAGCGGCGTGAACTCGGCATAGCCGTTGTTCTCGCAGACGAACACGACCGGCAGCGACCAGAGCGAGGCGAGGTTGAGCGATTCGTGAAACGGGCCGGTCTGGCCGGCGCCGTCGCCGAAGAACACGACCGCCACCGCGTCGGAGCCGCGGTACGTGGCGGCGAACGCGGCTCCGAGGGCCAGGGGAATGTTCCCACCGACGACACCGGTCGCCGTCAGGAAGCCGGATTCGGTCGCGACGAGATGCATCGAGCCGCCCTTGCCGGCGCCGTAGCCGCCCGAGCGGCCGGCGATCTCGGCGAGCAGACGCGCCGGGTCCGCACCCGTGGCCAGCGCGTGGGCGTGGGCGCGATGGCCGCCGACGACCGTGTCGTCCGGGCGCAGGACGCTCGTCACGCCGACCGCCACGGCCTCCTGGCCGATGCCGAGATGGAGCAGCCCGGCGACCTTGCCCCGGGCGTACAGCTCCGAGACCTTCTCCTCGAAGGCACGGATCCGGAGCATCCGGGCCAGCAGCTCGGCCGGCGCGGGATCCGTCATCCGGTCCCCGCCCGCGAGCGGTTCTCCCGGAGAGCGGCCGTCGCGGCCTCGTCGATCGTCCGGGCGACCGGATCGACGACGACCTTGTAGACGTCGCGGGCCGCCTCGACCGTCACCTTCTCGTTCACGACGTCGTCGAGCACCCTGGCCGGGTCGCGATCGGCCGGATCGCCGACGCCACCGCCGCCGCCCGAGACCTTGCCGAGCACTTCGCCGTGCTTCACCTGGATCATCCGGTGCGTTCGGGCCGGGAGGACCTCGTCGCCCCGCCGGATGTACATCCGCGACAGCGGCCCGGGCTCGCCGCCCGCGGCGCCCGGCGGCTGGGTCAGGTCGCCGTCCGAGCTGCCGGTCGCGGCGCCGACGTCCGTCCCGACGTTCTCGACCTCCCAGAGCATGCCCGAGCCGCCGCGCCACTCGCCCGCGCCGGACATGTCGGGGACGAAGTGCCAGCGCACCGTCCGCCACGGGAAGCGGATCTCGATCTCCTCCGCGGAGCCGCGGTTGATCGAGCCCAGCCCGCTCATCCCGAGCGCGCCCTCGAAGCCGTCGAAGCCCGCGACCGCGCCCGTGCCGCCGTCGGCGTCGGTCGTCGTCTGGACGTACCGCTCGCCGGTCCGCGGGTCGATGCCCGCGATGTAGTGACCGCGCCGCCGGCCCCAGCCGGCGATCGCCTTGTCGGGCATCGCCTTCGACAGCGCCGACACCGTCGCCTCGAGGACCTGCGTCCCGACGTTGACCGGCGAGCCGCCGACGGTCGCCGGGTACGTCGCGTTCACGACCGTTCCCTCGGGCGCGACGACCGTGATCGGCCGCATCGAGCCCTCGTTGTGGAACTCCGCGAGGGCCGGGTCGAAGTAGAGGAACGAGCCGGCCACCGCCCGGCTGTAGGTCGAGGAGTAGGTGCAGTTCACGAAGCCCTTGCGCAGCCCGTCGCTCTTGCTGAAGTCGAGGATGAGCTCGTCGCCCTTGATCGTCGCCTCGCAGCGAACGGTGACCGGCTCGTCGAGCACCGTTCCGTCGTCGTCCGTCGCCGATTCGCCGTAGTACGTGCCGTCGGGGGCGTCCGCGAGCTGGCGCCGGACGCTCGTCTCCATCCGGTCGATCATCTCCTCGACGCAGTCGAGGACGGTGTCCCGGCCGTACTTGTCGAGCAGCGCGACGATCCGGTTCTCGGCGGTCGTGAGCGCCGCCATGAGCGCGTAGTTGTCGATCCGGACGCCCTCCGGCCAGCGGACGTTGTTCCAGATGAGCTCGAGGACGTCGGTCCGCTCCACTCCTGCGTCGACGACCTTGATCGGCGGGATCATGATCCCCTCGGCGTGGATGTCGTAGCCGTTCGGGAAGTAGCCGCCCGGAAAGGCCCCGCCCGTGTCGAGCTGGTGGCCCCGGGTGAGGACGATGAAGAGGAGCTCGTCGCGGTAGAAGACGGGCCGGAAGAAGCCCCAGTCCGGCAGGTGGTTGCAGTAGCCCTTGTAGGGGTCGTTGCAGAGGATGACGTCGCCCGGTCGGAGCCGGTCGCCCATCCGCTCCATGATGTAGCGGACGGTGAAGCCCTGGGAGAGGAACATCGAGGTCGGACCCTCGGGCACCGCGATGGTCCGACCTTCGACGTCCCAGATCCCCGCCGCCATGTCGTGCAGCTGGGCGATCAGATAGTTCTGGGCGGTCCGGTCGATGACGTGGCGCATCTCGCGCCCGATCGACTGGAAGCCGTGCCAGACGGTCGAGAGCGTGATCGGGTCGACGCTCCGGTCGGCCTGGCCGCGACTCGAGCTCCCGTTCGTGGCGGCGTTCGTGGCGGTCATGCGCGGCCTCCCGCGAGAGCGACGGTCGGCGCGCCGAGGTCGGCCTCGGCGGTCGCCGTCCGGCTCAGGACGTAGTTGCGGTACGGGTCGACCGCGCAGCGGTAGCGCGACGGAACCACGACGGTCGTCGTCGTCTCCTCGATGATCGCCGGACCGTCGAACGTATCGCCCGCGCGGAGCAGCGCGCCGTCGTAGACGGGCGTCTCGACGTCGACGCCGTCGAAGCGGCAGACGCGCCGCCGCTTGAGCGCGGCGTCGGGCTCGCCGGTGCCGTCCTCGATCCGTCGGAGCTCGAAGGCCGCCTTCGGCGCCGTCGCCCGCAGCCGGAAGGTGAGGAACTCCACGGTCTGCCAGGGCATGTTGAACGTGTAGAGCTGCTCGTGGCGAGCGTGGAGGTTGGCGACCGCGGCGTCGATCGTCGTCGCGTCGATCGGACCCGCGGGAACCTCGACCTCGACCTCGTGGAACTGGCCGAGGTAGCGCAGGTCGGCCGTCCGCCGGAACGTGATCTGGTCCGGCCCGACCCCTAGCGCGGCGAAACCGGCGACGGCGTCCGCCTCCATCTCGGCGTAGAGCGCGTTGACCCGGTCGAGGTCGAGCAGCTTCGCTCGACTGATGTACGAGCGGGCGAAGTTGCGCCCGACGTCCATCGCGAACATCCCGAACGCCGAATACGTCGCCGCGACGGGCGGGATCACGACGCGCGGCATGTGGAGCAGATCGGCGATGAACGCGGCGTGGACGGGCCCCGCGCCGCCGCCGGCGACGAGCGCGAAGTCGCGGACGTCGTGGCCGTGGCGGGTCGCGACCTCGGTGATCTGGTCGGCCATGTACGAGTTGATCGTGGTGAAGACCGCGTCGGCGGTCTCCCGGGCGCCCATCCCGAGCGCCCCGCCGACGTGCTCGAGCGCCGCCGCGGCTCGGCCCTCGTCGAGCAGGATCTCGCCGCCGAGGAAGAAGTCGGCCGGCACGTAGCCGAGGACGAGATCGGCATCGGTGACCGTCGGCTCGGTGCCGCCCCGGCCGTAGCAGGCGGGGCCCGGGTCGCCGCCCGCGGACCGCGGACCCACCCGAAGCAGGCCGAGCTGGTCGATCCAGGCGATCGAGCCCCCGCCAGCGCCGCCGGACTGGATGTCGACCATCTTGATCGCCACCCGCTCGTCCTGGACCCAGCCGTCGGTGGTCGTGGGGATCTCCCGGCCGCGGACCATGCAGATGTCGAACGAGGTCCCGCCCATGTCGACGGACAGGATGTCGCCGACCCCGATGGCGTCACCGAGGAAGACGGCGCCCGAGGGTGCCGCGGCGGGACCGGAACCGATGAGGTAGACGACCCGCGGGATGCAGTACTCGACCGTCTCGACGAGCCCGTCCGAGCCCATGAGGAGCAGGTTGCCGGCGAAGCCGGACCCGGCGAGGCGGGCCTCGAGCGCCCGCAGGTAGCGCTCCACGACCGGGCCGCAGTAGGCCGAGACGACCGTCGTGCTGAAGCGCTCGAACTCGCGCCAGACCGGCAGGATCTCGTGGCTCGTGGTGACGTAGGCGTTCGGGAGGACCTCGCGGACGAGCTCCGCGGCGCGACGCTCGTGGGCCGGGTCGGCATAGCTGTGGAGGAAGCCCACGGCGACCGCGTCGACCTTCTCGTCCCTGAGCCGCTCCGCCGCGGCGATCACCGAGGCCTCGTCGAGCGGGGTGTGCTCGGTTCCGTCGAAGAGCGTCCGCTCCGTCGCCTCGAGCCGCAGGTAGCGCGGGACGAGCGGCTCGTAGGGCGGGACGAAGACGTTGTACATCGAGGTCCGGACGTTCTTGAAGCCACGCCGGATCTCGATGATGTCGCGGAAGCCGTCCGTCGTGACCATCCCGGTCCGCGCGCCGTTGCGGTTGATCAGCGTGTTCGTCGCGAGGGTCGTGCCATGGATGATGAGGTCGACCTGGCCGAGGAAGGCCCCGGTCTCGAGGCCGTAGCCGGCGGCCGCCTTGGCGAGCGCGTTCATGAACCCGACCGACGGGTCGGGCGGCGTCGTCGGCGACTTGAACTGGCGGAGGTGTCCGGCGTCGTCGAGGACGAGACAGTCGGTGAACGTGCCGCCGACGTCGATGCAGACCTTGTACATCGCGCTCCCGAGAGTCAGGGTTCGAGGCTGCGTCACGCGAGGGTGACGGGAGCAGAGCGGGTGACTGGGGCGGTCGGCCGCAGCGCGGCGACTTCCGCCATTCTAGCCGCGTTCCGTGATCGCGCTGGCCGGGTTTTGGATACAAAACGCGGCACCTGCGAGTTCCTCAGGGTTCGTCGACGAGCTCGAGCGTCTCCGACCCGAACAGCTCCGCGATCGACAGGGGCCGGACGGCGATCCGCTGGCGGACGGCGTACCGGATGGCGGTCTCGAGCTCCCGACGGTTCGCCTCGACGCCGTACGGCCACCAGCGATCGCCGAACAGCGCCTCGGTCGCCTCGACCTCGGCGATGAGCCACGGGACCATCGTCGCCAGCGTGCCCGTGAAGCGGAGCCGTTCGCGGGCCAGCCGCTTCGCGGCGCAGAACGCCTCGAAGAGCGCCGCCGCGAGCTCCGGGCGCCGCCCCGCGACGTCGGCCCGGATGACGACGACGTGCATGATCGGGAAGAGCCGCGTCCGCCGGTACCACTCGGCCTCGACCGCCGGGTAGTCCGGCCAGAGCCGGGCGATCCCCGGATGGCGTTCGCGAAAGCGGGTCGGGATGTGCGGCGCGATGAGCGCGTCGAGGTCGCCATCGGCCAGGAGGTCGCCGAGGGCTCGTCCGCCGGCCGGCTGCTCCACCCGGACGCCCGCCGGGACCTCGACCGCAGCGCGCTCGTGGGATCCGGGGCGCTCCTGCCCGCCGATCACCCAGGTCATCGCCTCCGGGGCGACGCCATGGTCGTCCTCGAGGATCCCGCGCAGCCAGAGCCCCGCCGTCAGCTGCCACTGCTCCGTGCCGATCGACCGGCCGACGAGGTCCTCCGGCCGGGCGATTCCGGCGCCCGCGTGGACGAAGACGTAGCCGTGGCGGAACATTCGGGACGGGAAGACCGGGATCGCGATCAATCCGTCGTCGCCCCGGGCCCGCAGGTTCAGGTACGTCGACAGCGACAGCTCGGCGACCTCGAACTCCCGGTCGCGGACCACCCGGGCGAAGAGCTCGCCGGGATGGAGATTGACGACCGCGAGCTCGACGCCCCGGACGCCGACGCTGCCGTCGGCCAGCGCCCGGGTCCGGTCGTAGTCGCCGATCGCGAGGGTCAGCCGCTCCGTCACTCCCGTGTCTCCGGGACCCGCCCGACACGACGAAGCCAGTCGGCGATCTCCGCCGCGGGAAGCACGTCCGCGTACTTCTCGTCCATGTCGAACAGGTTGACCGCGTGGCTCAGCTCGCCCCGGTCGAAGACCGCGTCCTCGGCGACGAGGACCGCGAGGTTGTGCGAGAACGCGTCCACGACCGTCGCCCGCACGCAGCCGCTCGTCGTCCCGCCGGTGACCACGAGGCTGTCGATCCCGTCGGCGACGAGGAGGTCGAGGAGCGGGGTGCCGTGGAAGAGGCTCGGCTTCGTCTTCGGCAGGACCGGCTCGTCCGGCAACGGCGCGATCTCGGCGACGACCTCGTTCGAATCGGACGGTGACGCGCTGACGCTGCGTGGGTGCTTGTCGGCCCACCGCCCGACGCCGCGGATCCCGAGCTGGGTGAAGCCCGCCGAGTAGACGACGGGCCAGCCGAGCTCCCGAACGAGCCCGAGGAGCCCGACGATGACGTCGACGGCGCGCCAGCCGGCCTCGCCGCAGGAGTTCGGGTAGTCCCGGATCGACTCGAGGATCGGCAGCCGCTCACGGCCGACGAAGCCGTACGTCGTGTCGATGACGAGCAACGCCGGCCGACGGCCCCGCGGCAGGCGCCCGCCGTAGCCGGCGGCCGCGTAGACCGCGCGGTCGCGCTCGGGGATGACCGACCGCCAGCCGGCACTCATGTCTCCACCTCCGTCGCCAGTCGCAGGACGAACAGCCCCTGGTTCTTGTCGGTCAGGTAGATGAACCCGCGCCGGTCCACGAGGACGTCCTCGGACTGGGCGGCGAGGGCGGTGGCCGGGAGCGGCCCGTAGCGGCGGACGGGATCCGGCGGCACGAAGCAGGCGATCTCTCGCGGGACGCGCGGGTCACGGATGTCGTAGACGCGCAGACCGGCGTTGAACCAGGTCAGGTAGACGCGATCGTCGCGGTCCTCGTGGTCGGAGTGGCCCTGCGGCAGGTGCGTGTTGTGGGGCCCGAACCGGCCGCCCTTGTCGCAGTAGCTCACGTACGGCAGCCCCGGCGACGGGACCGGCAGCGGGAGGATCGAGCGGAGGACCGGCGCGCGGTCGTCGGCGACGTCGACGATCCCGGCGAAGTCGAGCGGTTCGTGGCAGCCCTCCTCGTGGGCCTCGCCATTCGCGACCACGAGCCCCCGTCTCGTGAGCGGCAGCGCCGTGTGGACGCCCGAGCCCCACAGCCCACCGTGGAACGGCGGCGCGACCGGGAACCGGCTGACGAGCGAGGGCTGGGCTGGGTCCGCCACGTCGAGGACGACCATGCCCGCGCCGCCGTATGAGAGAAAGGCGCGGTCGCCGGCGACATACGGCGGACCGTGGAGCGAGACGCCCTCGGCCTCGCTCGCCGGCTCCTCGTCCGGGCCCTGGCCACGGAGCCACCAGCGGCCGCCCTCGCGGGGGTTCGAAGGATCCGCGAGATCGATCGTCACGTAGACGTAGCCGCGGTAGCCGGCCGGGTTCGCGGCCATGTGGAGCCAGCGGCCGCCGGCCCAGAAGTTGCGATGGCTGCCCGTGCCCCCGAGCGAGACCTGCGACAGTCGGCGCGGCTCGGTCGGCTCCCGGACGTCCCAGACGATCGCCGCCTCCTCGAACGTCGCGCCGGCCCGACCACCCCACTGCGGCGGGATCCGCTGGAGGGCGGTCACCATGAGCCCGTCGGCGACGTTGACCTGGATCGTCCACGTGTCGGGCGGACCGGGCACGAACCGAACGACCTGCGGATCGGTCGGGTCGGTCACGTCGACGATCGACCAGCCCCGGTGCCAAAGGTGGCCGCAGTAGAGGTACCAGCGCCGGCCGACCTCCTGGATCGCGAGCTTGAAGGCCGGCCGGTCGTCGAGCTCCGAGTAGCCGACGAGGTCGAGGCCGGACGCCTCGACGGGCTCGATGCTGCCGAGGCCGCGAGCGCCGGCCGACATCGCGCCGTCAGTCGCCCGCGGGCGGCTCGAGCCCCGACCCGGTCGGCCCGGCGTACGAGGCGGTGTGCATCTCGCGGGCTGCTCGCGAGATCGACCGGACGATGTTCGCGTAGCCGGTGCAGCGGCAGAGGTTGCCCGAGATCGCCGTCCGGATCTCGTCGTCGGTCGGCTCGGCCTGGGCCTCCACGAACGGCAGCGCCGCCATGATCATCCCGGGCGTGCAGAACCCGCACTGGAGCCCGTGCTCCTCCCGGAAGGCCTCCTGGAGCGGGTGGAGGCGGCCGTCCGTCGCGAGCCCCTCGATCGTCGTGATCGACCGGCCGTCCGCCTGGACGGCGAACATCGTGCACGACTTCACGGCCCGGCCGTCGAGGTTGATCGTGCACGCGCCGCAGCTCGTGGTGTCGCAGCCGATGTGGGTCCCGGTGAGCCCGAGGACCTCGCGGAGGAAGTGGACCAGCAGCAGCCGCGGCTCGACGGACGCCGTCTCGGTGCGACCGTTCACCTCGACGCTGATCGTGAC
>DASTSC010000213.1:0-1796 GCA_035760905.1 Candidatus Limnocylindrales bacterium
GGGTCGCCGGGCTCCGCCTCGAGCAGCCGCTCCACGGCTGCGATCGCCGTCTCGAGCTCGGTCTGTGTCTGGGCGGCGCCAACGCGCCCGATGAGCGCTCGCCGTTCGCCTCCGGTGTCGATTGCCATGCAGCCAGCATCGCCTGGACCCGGAGCATCGGAGGACGGTCGGAGGGCCTAATGACCCGGGCCATTTGTCACGAAACCGCGCGGCACACGCCCCCGCAGTGATCGAACTGGTCGGCATCATCCTCGCGGCAAGCCACGGCATGCCGGCAGCCACCTCGAAATCCAATGTGGCTGGCGTGCGATGTCCTTCTGGAGAGTCGTCGGACGGCGGATGGGGTCGTGGACCCGGCCGAAGCCTGCGGGATGGCAATGGAGTTGCCAATCCGGGGAGGTAGGGCAGAGCGAGCGAGGGATCGGGCGCCGGGACGCCAATGTCATTGGAAGGTTGGCTCGCTGCGTCTCCCTGCGGCAGTTGAGCCGCCCTGAGCCGCCATGAGCCGCCTGAGCCGCCGCCGGCCACGCGCCACCACGCGCAGCCACGCGGCCACGCGGCGACGCACGGCCACGCGGTCACGCACCGCCCACGCGCCGCCGCCCGGCTACGCCTCCAGCACGATCCGCTTGAGGAGCGACGTCGGCGGCGTGCCGTGCGACAGGATGCCCTCGAGGAACGGCCGGTACTCGAAGCCTGTCGTCGAGCCGAAGCCGCCCGGCAGCGCCCGCTCCGCGACGACCCCCTCGCCCCCCGCCGCCCGCCGCCGAACCTCCCGCTCGATGTCCCAGAACTGGCCCGAACCGACGAAGTAGGTCGAGAGCTGCGTCGACGAGAGCCGCGCCCGGTTGTACTTGTTCCGCGCCTCGGCCTCCTCCTGGAAGCCGCCGTCGACCATGAGCGAGACCGCCTCGTCCTCGGTCATCCCGGCGCTGTGGATCCGGACGTCGATGATCGCGTTGATCACGGCCCGCAGGTAGAACTTCCAGTGGACGAGGAGGAGCGCCGGGTCGTCGGCGCCGTACCCGACGTCCATCATCACCTGGGTGACGTAGACGGCATACCCCTCGGCGAACTCGCCGCTCCAGAAGATCGCGCGGACGAGCGACGGACAGCGGTTCGAGTAGACGCCCTGGAGGTAGTGGCCGGGGACCGCCTCGTGGATCGTCAGCAGGCGGAGCTGCCGGGCGTTCATCTCCCGCAGCCAGCTCTCGCCCTGCTCCGGGGTCCAGTCCTCGGGGATCGGGGTGATCGAGAAGAACGCCTTCTGGCCCTTGTCGAGCGGCCCCGGCGAGTCGAGCATCGCGCCGCCGAAGGCTCGCAGGAAGACGGGCGTCCAGCGGATGTCGAGCGGGTCCTCGGCGAGCCCGACGAGGTCGCGCTCGCGGCAGAACGCCTCGATCCGCTCCAGCTCCGCCCGGCAGAACTCGAGCAGGTCGTCGGCGGCCGGATGGTCGGTCGCGATCGCATCGAGGACGCCGCGAACGAGCGCCCCGTCCTCCGCCGGCCGCTCGCCCTCGCACCAGGCCGGCCAGAGCTCGGACGCCAGCCGGACCATCTCCGACCGAACGGCCTCGTACTCGCGTTCCGCCCGGGCGAGCACCCGCTCCGGCGTCAGCTCCGGGATCTTCAGGGTGTGGCGGAGCTTTTCGGTGAACAGCGCCTCGCCGATCCGGCCCTCGCCCTCCGACCGCGGCAGGAGGTCGTCGCGGAGGAAGGCCTCGAACCGACCGAGCGCCTCCTTCGCGCCCGACGCAGCGGCCTCCAGCCGGGGCCGAACCGCCGCCACGCCCGAC
>DASTSC010000214.1:0-21648 GCA_035760905.1 Candidatus Limnocylindrales bacterium
CGGACGACCCGGATCGGCTGGGTGTTGAGGTACATGAACCCGTGGCGGAACGGCGAGTAGTCGATGTGGGCGTCGAAATGGACGACCTCGATCGGACGATCGAACGCCCGGACGACCGGCGCGGTCACGGCGTGGTCGCCGCCGAGGACGACCGGCAGGGCGCCGGAGCCGAGGATCGACCGGACGGCCGCGGTCGTCTTCTCCCAGGTCCCGTCGCTGTCGGTCGGGACGACGTCGACGTCGCCGACGTCGGCGATCCGGCGCGCCTCGAGCTCCTCGGCGAGGTAGACCCGATCGGTCCGGCCGTCGTAGTAGCCGCCGGGGTCGAAGCGGAGCGAGTGCTCGCGCATCCGCCGCGGCCCGAGCCGCGAGCCGGGCAGGAACGGCGAGCCCTCGTCGGTCGGCACGCCGAGGACCGCGACGTCGGCGTCGAGCCGCGAGACGTCGGTCTGGATCGGCGCCCGCAGGAAGGTCGGGATCCCCGCAAACGGGAACGTGGGCTGGCCGGGGTCGGAGGACGGCATGCTCACCTCGTGTCGCGAACCGGACGTGACGGTCTAGAACCCATACCACGCCGTGGCGCCGCCATCGACGACCGTCACCGAGCCGGTCATGAACGACGACTCGTCCGAGGCGAGGAACGCGGCCGCCGCCGCGACCTCGGTCGGACGTCCGATCCGGCCGACGAGGAGCGCCGCGGTCTGCGCGGCGCGCTCTGCCTCGCGGTCCGCCGACTGGGCGAAGCCGTGGTCGAGGAGCGGCGTGTCGATCGGCCCCGGACAGAGGCAGTTCACCCGGACGCCGGTCCCGGCGCAGTCGACGGCGAGCGCGCGGGTCAGGTTCACGACGCCGCCCTTCGCCGCGCAGTAGGCGACCGAGGCGCGCGTGCCGACGAGGCCGAGCTCTGACGCCGTCAGGATGATCGAGCCCGAACCCTGCCCGAGCATCGTGGGCAGACCGGCCCGGGCGAGGTAGAACGCGCCCGAGAGATCGACGTCGAGCACCCGCTGCCAGAGCGCGTCGTCGGTCTCGGTCGCGGTGCCGCGCTCGAAGATGCCCGCCGACGCGACGAGGATGTCGAGCCCGCCGAGGCGATCGATCGCGAACTCGACGAGGGCGTCGACCTCGGACGACCGGGCGACGTCGGCCTGCCGGACATGGAGCCGCGAGGATTCGTCCGTTCCGAGCTCCGCCACGAGCGCCTCTCCGCGCTCCGCGCTCCGTCCGCCCACCACGACCGACGCGCCCTCGTCGAGGAACCGGAGCGCCGTCGCGCGCCCGATCCCGGACGTTCCGCCGGTGATGACGGCCCGCTTGCCCGCCAGTCTTCGTTCGGGTGCCATGGGCTCGCAGAGTAGCGGGCCGCGGGCCGCCGGCGCCGGGGCGGGACGTATGATCGGCCGTCCGATGCTCCGTCACGAATCGCGCCGATCGACGACGCAGCGGAGGGCTGGCGGTTCGGCGCCCCCCGCGGTCGAACCGGCCGATGACCTCACTGCGCTGCTTTCGCTCGCCCTCCCGCATGCGTCGTCGGACACGCGGCGGACGATGGCGCAGCGGGGTGAGGTCCGGCGGTTCGAGACCGGCCAGGTGGCCTACCAGCAGGCCGGGAAGCGCCCGTTCGGGGTCATCGCCGACGGCCACGCTGCCCTCCGGCGGACGACGCCCGGCGGTCGCCAGCTCGTCCCGCGGCTGGCCGGTCGGGGCCGCATCGTCGGCATCAGCGGGATCGTCGGCCGGGTCGCGAGCAATGACGTCGTCGCGCTCACGCCGCTCGCGATCGCGATCTGGCCGCCGGCGCTCGTCCGCGGCCTCGCCGAGGCCGACCCCGGCCTCGGGCTCGATCTGCTCGAGCACACGATCTCGATGTCCCGCGAGCTCTGGGAACAGCTCGACGCGCTCATCTACCAGGACGCTCGGGCGCGCGTCGCGCGCGTCCTCGCCGCCCACGTCGACCTCCTGTTCGGGACGCCGCCCGAGATCCCCCGGGCCCAGATCGCCGAGCTCGTGGGGACGAGCCGGGAGATGACGCGCCGGGTCCTTCGGTCGCTCGAGCAGGACCGGATCGTCGAGCGCGTCGGGACGCGCGGGCTGCGGCTCATGGACGAATCCGCCCTTCGCGACGTGGCCCGGCGAGTGATCTGAAGCCCGCCCGCGAGGGCGGAACAAGTTCCTTGCCGTGCGTTGATCGAGACGACCACGATCCGCGGCATGTCGGTCGTCGGCCGCGTCACCCAGCCGGACCAACAGGGCGAGATCGCGAGCGTCTGTGCGGCGATCGAGCCGGACGCCGTCGCGCTCCGCCGCGACCTGCATGCCAACCCCGAGCTCGGCTGGTGCGAGTACCGGACGACCTCGCTCGTCCACCGCGAGCTCGAGGAGCTGGGCTGCGCGATCAGGTGGGGCCGCGAGCTCTATGGAGACGTCGAGCGGCTGGGCGTTCCCGACGCGACGACCCTGGCCGAGTTCGAGGCCCGGGCGATCGCCACGGGCGTGCCGGCGCAGGAGATCCGGGCGATGGCGGGCGGACGAACCGGCCTGATCGCGACGTTCGACAGCGGCCGGCCGGGACCGACGATCGCGGTCCGGGCCGACATCGACGCCCTTCCCCTCGACGAGGATCCGTCCGCCGAGCACCTGCCGACGAGGGACGGGTACCGATCGCAGGTTCCGAACGTGATGCACGCGTGCGCCCACGACGGCCACACCGCGGTCGCGGTCGGCCTCGCCCGCGCGCTCCGTGCCCTCGGCGAGCCGAAGCGAGGTCGCGTGGTCCTCGTCTTCCAGCCGGCGGAGGAGGGGACCCGCGGCGCCGACGCGCTCGTGCGGGCCGGCGCCGTGGACCAGCTCGACGTCGCGCTCACCTACCACATCCTCTCGAACGTCGGCCTCGACGTCGGGCAGATCGGCCCGGACGTCAGCGGGATGCTCGCGACGCGCAAGGTCCGGATCGAATGTCGGGGGTACGCCTCGCAGTTCGCGTCGTCGCCGCAGCACGGCCGGAACGCACTGACCGTCGCCAGCGCGATCGTCCTGCTGTCCGCCTCGATCCCGCGCAAGCCCGGGATCCGGTCGATGATCAACTGCGGCAAGGTCGTCGCCGGAACGGCGTCGAACGTCGTCCCGGCCCTCGCGGTCATCGAGGCCGAGGTCCGTTCGGAGGACGAGGCGGAGGTCGACCGCCTGTCGGGCGAGCTCGAGATGCTCGTCCGCGGACTCGGCAGCGCCTTCGGCGTCGAGACCACGGTCGTGACGACCGGCCTCGCGCCGACGTCCCGCGCGACACCCGACCTCGCGGCGCTCGTCGCCCACGAGGCCCGCGAGATGGGCCTGGCGGTGCGCGGCCAGGTCGTCCTCGGTGCGAGCGATGACGCCGCGATCGTCATGCGGCAGGCCCAGCAGCGGGGCGGGCAGGGCATCTACATCGCCCTCGGCAGCGGCCCGTACCGGCCCCACCACAGTCCCGACTTCGACTTCGACGAGCGGGCGATCGGCCAGGGAATCGAGCTCCTGGCCAGGACGATCGTGGCTCTCCAGCGGAGCGACCCGGGGCGGGACAGCGCGGGCGGAGGTTGACAGGGTGGTCGGCCGGCTCGCCGTCGCGATGGCTCCCGGGGCGTTCGTTCCGGTGACCGCCGTGCGAGCGGACTCGGCCGCGCCGTCGACGCTCGACCGGCGCGCGCTCGGCCTCGTCATCCTTCTCGCCGCCGTCGGCTACCTCGTCGAATGGATCCTTCGGCCGGTCGTGCCGCTGATCGTCCTCGATCGCGGCGGCGACGCGGCCCTCGTCGGCATCGTCACGGCCGCCTATGCGCTGCCGGCGCTCATCTTTCGTCAGGCGATCGGGTCGACCGTCGATGGCGGCCGTGGCCTACCGATCGCCCGCCTCGGCTCGACGGCCATGGCGATCGGCTCGGTTGGCCTCCTCCTGCCGAGCACGATCGTCCTGGCCGTCGTCCGGTTCGTCCACGGCCTCGGCTGGTCGTTCGTCAGCGTCGCATCGCAGACGGCGACGATGCGGCTCGCGCCGCCCCGCCGCCGCGCCGAGGTGTCGGGCTACTTCGCGACCGTGCCCGCGCTCGGCGCGCTCGTCGGGCCAGCCGTCGGCGTCGCGCTCTACACGGGCGCCGGGACGATCGCCCCGGCCCTCATCGCCGTCGTGCTCGCTGGCATCGTCCTCGGCCTCACGATCGTGGCCCCCGCGACGGTCGGCGGCTCACGGATGGCTCCTCGCGCCGAGCGGACGAGCGGCGGCGGGGCGACCGACCCCGCGGAGTTCGCGCTGCCGCGATCGCGTGGCGCGGGTGGCCTCGCTCGACTCGTGGTGGAGCCCGCGGCGATCGGCCCGATGGCGATGACTGCCTGCATGATGTCGGCCCAGGCCCTCTTCTTCGTCTTCGCGCCGGTCTTTGCCCAGCGCGAGGGCCTGGAGACCTCACAGCTCGCCTGGTACTACGTCTTCGTCGGCGTCGCCTTCGTCGCCTTCCAGGCGATCGGCGGCCCGATCGCCGATCGCCTCGGGCGTGGCCGGAGCATCGCCACGGCCGCCGCCTTCGGCGTCGTCGGGCTGCTCCTCGCGACGACCGCCCGCGACCTGACGACCCTCGCGGCCGCCGGCGCGATCTACGTCGCCGGCTCGTCGGTCTTCAACACGACGGCGATGGCCCTCACGGCCGATCTCGCTCCCGCTCGCCGGCTCGGCTCCGCCGTGGCGACCTACTCGATCGGCTACCAGATCGGCGGTTCGGGCTCGGCGATCGTCTGGGGCCCGCTCATCGACCGGTTCGGCTATCCAACGCCGTACGTCCTCGGGATCGCCCTGATCGGCCTCATGCTGCTCATCGGTCGCGGCGTCACCCGGGCTCAGCGGATCGCAGTCCGGGCGGACCTGCCGGCGAGCGGCGCGGAATGAAGCCGATCGTCCGCTGGTTCCGCCGGCACGACACGTTCTGGCTGCCGGTGACGAGCCTGCTCATGTTCCTGGCGGCGTGGCAGTTCGCGTCGACCACGGGGATCGTCCAGGAGCGGTTCTTCAGCTCGCCGGTGGGCGTGGTCCAGGCCGGGATCAAGACGGTCCAGGACGATCGGTTCTGGAACGACGTCTCGATCAGCGGCAGCGAGTTCGCGGTCGGCTACGCGGCGGCGGTCATCGTCGCGATCCCGTTCGGCGTGGTCGCCGCGCTCTACCGGCGGCTCGGATACGCGGTCGAGCCGTTCCTCAACGGCCTCAACGCGACGCCGCGGATCGCACTCCTGCCGCTCATCGTCCTGTGGGCCGGGATCGGCTGGCCGGCGACGACCGTGACGGTGTTCATCGGCGTCTTCATGCCGATCGCCATCAATGCCTTCTACGCGGTCCGCACCGTCGATCGAGGCCTCCTCACGGTCGCCAACCATTTCGGGGCGTCGCAGCGACGAAAGCTCCGCACGCTCGTCCTGCCCTCGGTCGTGCCGTTCGTGCTCGCGGGGGCGCGGCTCGGGATCGGCCGCGGCGTCCTCGGCGTCGTCATCGGCGAGTTCTACAGCTCGACCTCCGGGCTCGGGAACTTCATCTTCGTGGCCGGCTCGACGCTCCAGATCGACAAGATCATCTTCGGCGCCCTGTTCATGACCACGATCGCGCTCGTCGCCTTCATCGCCCTCGAGCGGGTCGAGCGACGGGTCGGATCGTGGCGGCCCGATCTCGAGTTTGGGACGTAACCGGTGGTTGCGACCCACGACCGGAGGGATACCGACGTGACGACTGCCCACCCCGACAGCGGCGCGCTCCTCGAGGCCCGCGGCGTGCGGATGGACTACGAGCGCCGGCGGGACGGGCAGATCGTGACGGCGGTCGAGGGCCTCGACCTCTCGGTCGCCGAGGGCGAGTTCGTCAGCATCGTCGGACCCAGTGGCTGCGGCAAGACGACGTTCCTCCGGATCGTCGACGGGCAGGTCCGGGCAACGGGTGGCGAGGTCCTGCTCGACGGGCGGCCGATCGAGGAGGTTCGGCGCGACCGGGCCATGGTCTTCCAGGAGCCGCTCCTCTTCCCGTGGTTCTCGGTCGTCCGCAACGTCGCCTACGGCCTCGAGTGCCAGGACGTTCCGCTCGCCGAGGCGGCCCGCCGGGCCGAGCCGTACATCGAGCTCGTCGGCCTCGCGAAGTTCAAGCACCACTACCCGCACGAGCTATCGGGCGGGATGCAGCAGCGGGCGAACCTCGCCCGCGCCCTGACCGTGAACCCGCGTCTCCTGCTCATGGACGAGCCGTTCTCCGCGCTCGACGCCCAGACGCGCGAGCTCATGCAGCGCGAGCTCCTCCGGATCTGGGAGGAGTGGAAGCGGACGGTCCTGTTCGTGACCCACCAGATCGGCGAGGCCGTCTACCTCTCCGACCGCGTGATCGTCATGAGCGGCGCGCCCGGTCGCGTCGTCGCCGACATCACCGTCGAGCTGCCCCGGCCGCGTCCGCTCGAGGTGAAGCGGACGCCCCGCTTCCAGGAATACGAAGACGAGATCTGGCATCTCATCGAGCGCCAGGTCGTCATGAACTTCGAGCAGTCCGGCGGCGGCGAGGAGGGGCGGTGACGGCGACTGCGGCGCCGCGGTCGCGCCGGCTCACGATCCGGCCGGGCCTCGAGCGGCTCATCTACCCGCTCGGTCTCGCGATCAGCATCATCATCGTCTGGGAGATCGCCACGCGCGGCGGTCTGATCAAGCGGATCCTGCTCGCGCCGTTCTCCTCGGTCGTCGGGTCGCTCGTCGACGGGTTCTTCATCCGGGGCTGGATCTGGCCCCACCTGGGCGCGACCCTGAGCGTCTGGATCGTCGGCTACCTGCTCGCGGTGATCGCCGGGATCGCCGTCGGGCTGCTCGTGGGGATGAGCAGCCGGGCCTCGAAGATGATCCAGCCCTGGCTCAACGGGATCTACGTGACCCCGGACATCGCCCTCGTCCCGATCTTCATCATCTGGTTCGGGATCGGCTTCGAATTCAAGATCTGGTACGTCTTCCTCGCCGGCTTCTTCTTCGTCGCGGTCAACACGCTCACCGGGGTCAAGGCGAGCGAAGGACGGTTCATCCGCGTCGCCCGTCACTTCGGCGCCTCGCGTCGGAAGATGATCGCGACCGTCGTCCTGCCGGGCAGCCTGCCGTACATCATCACCGGCCTCCGCCAGGCCGCCGGCCGCTCGCTCGTCGGCGTGGTGGCCGCGGAGTTCGTCGCCTCGAACACCGGCATCGGCTTCATGGTGAGCGTCGCCGGCCAGACGTTCGACACGGCGCGGGTCATGGCCGGGATCTTCATCCTCATCACCGCGGGGATCGGCACGGCCGAGATCCTCCGTCGGGTCGAGCGGCGCTTCGACAGGTGGCGGGTGTGACCGGGCCGGCCGGCACCGCGATGCCCCCGCTCGCTCGGCTGTTCGTCGGCGGGACGGTCGTCGAACCCGACGGTACCCGCCGAGCCGACCTCCTCCTCGTCGACGGCCGGATCGCCGCGGTGGGCGAGCTCGGTGCGGCCGCCGAGGCAGGGTCGCTCGTCGAGCGCGTCGACGTCACCGGACTGACGTTCGCTCCGGGGCTCATCGACGCCCATGCCCACATCCTCGGCGGCGGAGGAGGGGACGGGTTCGCCTCGCGCGTCCCGGAGCTGCGGCTGACGGACCTGACCGGACACGGGATCACGACAGTCGTCGGCGTCCCGGGCATCGACATGGTCAGCCGAAACCTCGAGGGGTTGCTCGCCAAGGCGCGGGCGCTCGGCGATGACGGAATGACGGCGTATCTCTACGTCGGCGGATTCGGGCGGCCGCTCGCGAACCTCACCGGCTCGGTCTGGCGCGACGCCTATCTCCTGCCCGAGGTCGTCGGGGTCAAGCTGGCCGTCGGCGACGATCGGGCGCCCTCGATCGACGCCCGCGAGCTCGTCGACCTCGCCCGCGAGCTCGCCTGGGCCGAGCGGGCCCGCGGCCGGGCACTCGTCGTCCACGCCCACCTCGGGACGCGGCCGGAGGGGATCGCGCTCCTCCGCGACGTCCTCGGCCGCGTCCCGAACCCGGCTCGGCTCGTCGTCACCCACTGCAACTGGAGCCGGACGAGCCTCGAGGCGGCCGCGGGGTTCCTCGCGGACGGCGCGACCGTCGACGTGAGCACGCTCATGGATCCGGGCCGCGGGATCGAGGGCGCGGTCTCGCCATCGGTCGCGGTCGCCGAGCTCCTCGAGGGAGGGTCGGATCCGGGTCGGGTTTCGATGACGACCGACGGGAACGGGCACGTCCCGGGACGGACGTCGTCGGGCTGGGACCCGTACGAGACGCTCATGGACACGCTCTTCGCCGAGACCCGCAAGCTCGCACTCGAGCGCGGGCTGGGCTGGCCTGCCGCTCTCCGGGTGGTGACGGCGAACCCGGCCGCGGCCCTCGGGCTCGACCGAAAGGGCGTGATCCGCGCCGGTGCCGACGCCGATCTCGTCGTGCTCGACGCGGACGGCGCGCTCGTCGGCGTCTACGCCCGAGGACGGGAGATGGTCCGCGCCGGAGCGCCGATCGTCAGGGATCGCTACGAGGTGCGGACGGATGCGGGCTGACGGCGTGCCCCTCGTCGCCCGCGACGACCTCGACGAAGTCGGACGGCGCCGGCCAGTAGATCTCGAGCAGGCGGGCGCCGACCGCGGGATCCGCCGCAACCGCGTGGGGCACACCCGGCGGGATCCAGGCCGAATCCCCCGCCGAGAGCGACTCGACGCGATCGGCCAGTCGAAGCTCGATCGTGCCTTCGAGGATCAGATAGATGTTCTCGTTCCGGGAATGGAAATGGAAGCGGCCGTTCGGCCCACCGGGAGTGAGCTCGATGACGTGCATGTCGATGCTGCTTTCTGAATCCGGAAACGGATATGCCGTGGCACGACCGCGGTCATCCGGTATGTCGCGCGTCTCCGCTTCGTTGCGCCGAATGATCAATGGGAGCCGATCGTGAAGTTCGGCACGCTGCTCCCCCATTTCGGCAGTCACGCGAGCGCCTCCCTCATCCTGCGCGGCACATCCGAAGCGGAACGCCTCGGTCTCGATTCGGTCTGGGTTCGGGACCACGTAGTCTACCGGCCGCACGGTTTCGAGGACCCCGATCCAACGTGGCTCGACCCCTTCGTGGTCCTCTCCGCGCTGGCTGCCGTCACCGATCGGATCGCCCTCGGAACCGCGACGTTGATCCCGTTCCGAAACCCGATCGTGGCGGCTCAGCTGATCGCTTCACTGGCGACGTTTGCCGATCCCTCGAGGTTGATTCTCGCGTGGGGCCGTGGCAACGACGACCGCGAGTTCGAGGCGGTCCAGACGGAGGTCAAGCGCCGCGGCGAGATGCTCGAGGAGCAGATCGCCGTGATCCGCCGGCTGCTGGCGGGCGAGACCGTGACCCACGCCGGTCGATACCACGCGTTCGCCGACGTCTCGCTCCGCGCGCCGGGGATCAGGGGCCCGATCCAGCAGTGGTACGGCGGCGCCTCCGAACGCGGAATCGAGCGGACCGTCCACCTGTTCGACGGATTGCTCGCGAGCCGGATCCCGCGGGCCGTCCTCCGGCGCCGGATCGTCCGCCTTCGCGAGCTCGCCGAGTCGCAGGGCCGGCCCCGCCCGACGGTGGGTCTGATCACGCTCGTATCGATTCCCCAGGTCGGCCGCGCGTCGGCGGCGCCGCGCGTCGACGTCGAGCGGCTCATGCACGACGTCTCGAAGTTCTATCCGGAGCACCCGATCGAGTCACCTCGCGACCTTGACGGCGTGCTGATCCAGGGAAGCGCGGAGGAGATCGCAGATGAGGTAGCGGCGTTCGGTGACATCGGTGTCGACCACTTCATCTTCGACCTGCGAGCGCATTTCGGCGAATGGCAACGAGGAGTGCGATTCGTGACCGAGGAGGTCGTTCCGTTGTTGCGATCGATGGAGGAGACGGTGGAAGGAGGAGCGGCATGAAACGGTTCGTCAGGTTCCTGACGCTGTCCGCGAGCATCGCCCTGCTCGGCGCGTGCTCGAGTGGCACCCCCGCGAGCAGCGCACCGAGCGCGGCCCCATCGACGGCGGCGAGCAGCCAGCCGTCGGCGCCGGCCTCGGCCGCCGCGTCCGGCTCGGCCGCGGCATCGGGCGACATCACCCTGCCCGCGCCCGAGCAGAGCAGCCTCAAGCTCGGCGTCGCGGCGTTCATCATCGGCAACGAGCCGCCGTACATCGCCCAGGACACCGGGATCTTCACCAAGCGCGGCCTCAAGGTCGAGCTGATCCCGTTCGAGGGCGACGGCCCTGCTGGCCAGGCGCTCGCCGCCGGCCAGATCGACGGCGCGTTCATGGGTGGCGGCCCGGTCCTGTCCGCGAATGCGGCCGGCGAGCCACTCAAGATCGTCTTCAACATGCTCGCGGTCCCGACCGACTCGCTCGTGACCCCGGTTGCGGTCAAGGCGGCGGACGATCTGCGCGGCAAGAAGATCGCGATCAGCACGTTCGGCGGCGACTCACACACGTCGGTCGTCACCGCCCTCAAGGCGCTCGGCCTCGAGCAGAGCGACGTCACGATCGTCCAGGTCGGCGGTCAGTCGGATCGTTACGCGGCCGTCCAGTCGGGCGCCGTCCAGGGCGCACCGGTCGAGGGCATCACCGACGACGAGCTCGCCTCGCTCGGGCTCCATCGCCTGATCGACCTGCGCAAGTCCGGGCTCCGGCTCGTCCGCGCCGGCCTCGGCCTGCCGGCGGACTTCATCGCCAAGAACCCGAACACCGTTCTCAACCTCGTCGCCGCCCTCATGGAAGGCGAGCACACCATGCTCACCGACCACGACCTCGCCGTCCAGGAGTTCATGAAGGTCGGCAGCGTCGAGAAGGAGGAGGCCGAGGCAAACGTCGACCCGATTGTCCTCGACCAGATCGATCCCACCGGCCGGGTCACCGACGCGATGCTCGACCTCCAGAAGGAGGCGCTCGTCGTCGCCAACGAGGCCGTGGCCAACGTCAAGTCGTCCGACACGTACACGAACCAGTTCATCGACCAGCTCGATCAGCTGGGCTTCATCAAGCAGCTCGGAATCACCCAGTAGCCCAGCAGTCAACGAACAGGAGGCTCGATTGGTCCGCCCGCTCGCCGAAGGACGCCTCGGAGAACCGCCCGATCGCACGAACCAGGAGTACATCCTGAAGCCCGTGCTCCGGGCGGAGCTCGACCAGCTGCCGATCTTCCTCGAGGTCGACCTCGCTCACTGCCTCATGCTCATCGAGCAGGGCGTGATCGAACGATCGGATGGGGAGCGACTCCTGGCCGCGCTCCTTCGGCTGGCGGACCAGCCGGACCTCGTGGTCGTCGACCCCGAGTTCGACACCCTGCTCCTGCAGGTGGAGCGCGCCCTCGCCGCCGAGGTCGGTGAGGACGTCGCCGGCCGGCTCCACACCGGCCGGAGCCGCAACGACCAGGGCTCGACCGTCGACCGGATCTACACCCGGGACGCGCTGCTCGAGACGCTCGCCGACCTCGAGGCCCTCGAGCGGGTCGTCCTGTCGCTCGCCGAGCGCCACGTCGAGACCGTGATGCCCGGCTACACCCATCTCCAGCATGCCCAGCCCACGACGTTCGCCCACTACCTCGTCCGCCACGCTGCGACGTTCGAGCGCGACCAGCAGCGCATCCGGCAGGCGTTCGAGCGGGTCAACCTGAGTCCCCTCGGCCTCGCCGCGATGGCCGGCACCTCCTGGCCGCTGAACCGGGACCGGACCGCCGGTTTCCTCGGGTTCGACGGGCTCGTCGTGACCGGTCAGGACGCGGGCATCTTCAACACTGACTATCCGGCGGAGGTCGCGGCGGTCCTGTCGATCCATGCCAACGACATCGCCCGCGTCGCGATCGACCTCTACATCTGGTCGACCTACGAGTTCCGGATGGTCGAGATCCCGGATGGGCTCGCGGGCACGAGCAGCATCATGCCCCAGAAGAAGAACGCCCATTCGCTCGAGCGGACGATGTCGCTCGGCGGCGGGGCGATCGGCTGGCTGGCGTCCGTCCTCGGCACCGTCCGGGGCACGTCGTCCGACCTCGGGTTCATCTTCGGCAGCGGGCACCTCGGCGCCATGTTCGACGAGACGCGGGCGGCAGCCCGGCTCCTCACGGCGACGCTCGAGGGCCTCTCGGTGAAGACGGACGTCATGGCCGAGCGCGCGGGCGCCAACTGGACGACCGCCAGCAACCTCGCCGACACGCTCGTTCGCCGGGCCGGCATTCCGTTCCGGTCGGCGCACCAGGTCGTCGGCAGGGTCGTTCGCCGGGCGATCGAGGCCGGCAAGACCCCTGCTGACGTCACCGCGGACGACATCCGCACCGCGGCGCTCGAAACGATCGACCGCCCGATCGATCTCGACGCGGACGCCGTTCACGAGGCGCTCGATCCGCGCGCCTTCGTGGCGAGCCGGGCAACGCCGGGATCGCCCCGGCCGGACGACGTCCGTGATCAGATCGCGGCGCTGTCGGCGCGAGAGGCCGACCATCGCGCCTGGCTCGGCGCGAAGACCGACCAGATCGCGGCCTCGCGTCGGCGCCTCCGCGAGGCGGCCGCGGCCTCGGCGAGCGCGAGGACCGGGTGATCCAGCGGCTACGCGGCGAAGAGCGAGATCAGGTGGGGAATCTGCTCGCGCGACGCGGGTCGGAGGATCGGCAGCGTGACGCCCGCCGCCACGTACTCGTCGACGCGACTCCGGACCTGGTCGGTCGTCCCGCTGGCGGTGAGACCGGCGACATAGGCGTCCGGGAACGCCCTCGCCAGGCCGTCGGTGCCGCCTTCCTCGTAGGCGTTCGCGAAGCCCGGGATGTCGGCCGGGTCGATGACCGGCTCGCCGACCCGGAGCCGGGCCGGCATGCCGACGGGGAACTGGCGTGGGCTGAACTTGCTCGCGATCTCCCAGCGGACGGCGTCGAGCGCCTCGCGCTCGGTCGCCCCGATCGAGCAGTTGACGATCTGGGCCACGTCGAAGGTGTCCGGATCGCGGCCGTTCGCCGCGAGCGCGTCGCGCACGATCCTGAGCGCGTTTCGGGTGTAGGCGGGCGAGGCGGCTGCGTTCAGGAGCACGCCGTCGCCGATCCGGCCGGCCAGCTCGAGCCCGGTTCGACTCGTCGCCGGGATCCAGATCGGGGCGCGAAGGTCGGGGTTGACCGCCGGCAGGCGCGTGGTCGGGAACGAGAACGTGCTGCCCTCGTAGCTGACCTCGCGACCGGTCAGCAGCAGACGGATCGCGTTCACCCAGTCCTCGAGCGCCCGGGTCGGGTCGGCGGGCTCGAGCCCGAACCGCTTCGCATGCGTCGCCGTGCAGGCGCCGACGGCCACGACGATCCGGCCTCCGCTCAGCTCGGACAGGGTCGCGATCGTCTGGGCCATCACGAGCGGGTTCCGGATGCGGGCCGTCTGCGTGGCGCCGAGCCGGATCCGGTTCGTTCCGAGGGAGAGCGCCGCGAGCGTCGTGACCGAGTCACGGATGAGCTCGATCGTCTCGGAGAAGAAGGCCATCTCGAAGCCCGCGCTCTCCGCGCTCCCGGCCGCCGAGGCCATGTCGCGGACGGTGAGCGAACGGTCATATCCGGTTGCAAACCCGACTCGCATCGAATGATTCCTTTTCTCGTGCGGAATGTCGAAAGGATACCGGCTGAGATGGGCAGGACGATTGTCAATGGGTAACGTCGTCGGCTTCGCAACTGGCTACGATCCGACGCTCAATGCGAGAGATATCGCGAGGCTGATACAGGAGGCTGAATCGGCCGGTTTCGACATCGGGTTCTTCTCCGAAACGGATCGGGTCATGCGCGACGGCCCGAGCGTCATGAGCGCGATGGCGATGTCGACGTCGGCGATCCGGCTCGGCTTCGTCCAGGTCGTCCACCTTCGCAGCCCGCTGGTCATGGCCCAGACCATCGCCACCCTCGACGAGCTGTCGGGCGGTCGGCTGTTCCTGTCGCCGGGCGCGATCACGCCGCACGTCGCCACCCGCCACTCGCTCCCGCCGATCGACGTGGCCCAGGGCCTCGTCGAATACGTCGAGGCGATCCGGCTGCTGCTCACCGGCGACGAGGTGTCGTACCACGGCCGGTTCGTGAACCTCGACCATGTGAGGCTGGGCTGGAAGCCGATCCGGCCGTCCGTCCCGATGTACTTCGCCTCGGCGACCCCCAAGGGCCTCCGGCTCGCCGGCGAGCTCGGCGACGGCGTGGTCCTCGATGCCTGTACCTCGCCCGAGTACAGCGCCGCGGCGATCGCGATCATCCGCGAGGCGCTCGAGGCGCGCGGCCGGTCGTGGAGCGAGTTCCGGGTCGCCCAGATCGTGAGCTGCTCGATCGCGAACGATCACGCCGCGGCCCTCGACGCGATCCGCTGGGAGATCGCTGCCAAGTTCGAGCCCCACCAGCACCCGTTCCAGCGGCGCCGCGTCGGCGTCGGCGAACCCCACGTCCACCTCGAGGACCTGCCGCGCTTCGAGCGCGCCAGACGCGAAGGGGGCTGGGAGGCGCTCGTCGCCGCGATCCCCGACTCGTACTGCGAGGGCCTCACCGCGAGCGGGACGCCGGACGAGGTCCGGCGTCGAGTCGAGCAGTACCGTCTGGCCGGTGTCCACGAGCCGCTCCTCCGGACTGCCGCGAGAGGCCAGGTCGACGCACTCTTCGCGGCCTTCAACAAACGACAAGATCGTCAACCGTCAACTGTTGACAGTGGATGGTAGGCTCGACCGGCCGAAGGGCTAGATCGCGCACGGAGGCTCCAGCTGTGGGAATCGCACGTACCCGCCAACCCGGCCTTCTGGGTGTGCTCCTCCTCGTGGTGTCCGCATGCTCGTCGGGGGCGCCGGCGACGAGCGCGCCTGCACCGGCCGCGAGCACGCCGGTGACCGCGTCGACGGCCCCGAGCAGCAGCGCGCAGGCGAGCACTGCCGCGCCTGCCACGATCCGCGTTTCCCTCAACTGGACGGTGCCGGCAGGTGACTGGCCGGGGATCTTCTGGGCGCAGTCGAAGGGCTACTACGACGAGGCCAACCTCAAGGTCGAGCTCCAGTTTCTCCAGGGCTCCGCACTCTCGATCCAGGCGGTCGGCGCCGGCACCTCGGACCTCGGCATCGCCGACTCCGGCAGCGGCCTGACCGGCATGTCGCAGGGACTCCCGATCGTCGCCGTCGCGAACCAGATCCGGAACACGCCGACCGGGATCATCTGGGACAAGTCGAAGCACACGATCTCGGCCTTCACCGACCTCAAGGGCCTCACGATCTCCAGCGCGACCGCGAGCCCGGAGCCGGCCCTTCTCCAGGCCCAGCTCGTCGCGGCGGGCCTGAACCCCGACTCCGACGTGAAATTCGTCTACGTCGATCCGCAGGCGAAGTGCACCGTGCTCCTCGCGGGGAAGTCGGACGTCTGCACCGGCTTCAGCACCTTCCAGCTGCTTCAGGTCCTCGGTCAGGGCGTCGACGCCGGCTTCCTCTCGTTCTCCACGCCGCAGGCGCCGGTCCTCGGCCACAGCACGTTCGCCAACAAGGACTACCTGGCGAAGAACCCGGACGTCGTCAAGCGCTTCCTCGCCGCCACGATGCGCGGCTACTACGAGGCGCTCCAGGACGCGAACATCGACCCGACCGTCGACATCGTCACGAAGGCCTATCCCGAGAGCGACAAGGTCCTGCTCAAGGGCGCCTACCAGCAGTACCAGCTGCTCAACAAGGACCAGCAGACCGATGGCCATGCATGGGGCTGGATGTCGGATACTCCCTGGGAGAACCTCCAGAAGGCGCTCCTGGGCGCCAAGCTCATCAAGCGGGAAACGCCGGTCAGCAGCGTCTACACGAACGACTACCTGCCCGACGCGGCGTTCACGAACTAGCAGGAGCGGGTGGCAACCCGGGAGTCACGATCTGTTGAGCGAGCGACCGGCCGGTTCCATCGAGTCCGGCGCAATCTTCATCGACGACGTCTCGGTCACCTACCGCAGCCCTGACAACTCGAGCACGGTCGCGCTCGCGCCGACGTCGATCTTCATCCGGCCCCACGAATTCGTCTCGATCGTGGGGCCGTCCGGCTGCGGCAAGACCACCCTCCTCAAGGCGATCGCCGACCTGATCCAGCCGACCTCGGGTGGGATCTGCGTCGGCGACCGCTCCTCGGACGAGGTCCGGCGCGCCCGCCAGATCGGGGTGATGTTCCAGGATCCAGTCCTCCTGCCGTGGAAGACCGTCGCCGGGAACATCGAGTTCCTCGCGGCGATCGCCCGCCGCAAACCGGATCGTCGGCAGGTCGCGGAGCTCGCCGATCTCGTCGGCCTGCCCGGCTATCTCGAGCGCTATCCGCACGAGCTCTCGGGCGGCATGAAGCAGCGCGTGGCGATCGCGCGCACGCTCGCCCTCGACCCCGACCTGCTGCTGATGGACGAGCCCTTCGGCGCGCTCGACGAGATCACCCGCCATTACATGAACGGCGAGCTGTTGCGGATCTGGAGTGGCAACAAGAAGACGGTCGTGTTCGTGACCCACAGCCTCGACGAGGCCGTCTTCATGTCGGACCGGGTCATCGTGATGTCGGCGAGCCCGGGTCGGGTCGTTGCCGACGTCGAGGTCGACCTCGAGCGGCCGCGGACCGACGACATGCGCTACAGCGATCGGGCGGTGGCCCTGTCCAAGCGGCTCCACGAGCATCTGAAGGAAGGGGGAGGCTCGCCGTGGCACGCTCGCTCCTAGACCGACTGGCGGCGCCGGCCCTGCTGCTCGGGCTCCTGCTCCTGTGGCAGGTCTACGTCTGGACCGCCCACCCGCCCGAGTTCATCCTCCCGGGACCGATCGTCATCGCTCAGACCTTCGTCGACATCCTGCCGGCCCTCATCCGCCACACGACAGTGACCGTCGTCGCCGGCGGCCTCGGGTTCGTCGCCGGCAGCGTCATCGGTCTCGTGCTCGCGGTGGTGATGTCGCTCGTCCCGCCGGTCCGGAGCGCCATCTATCCGATCATCATCGGGTCCCAGACGACCCCGAAGATCGCCTTCGCCCCGCTGCTCCTCGTCTGGTTCGGGATCGGGCTGCTGCCGAAGGTGATCATCGTCGCCCTGCTGGCCTTCTTCCCGGTCCTCATCAACACCCTCGTCGGGCTCGACACGACCGACCGCGGCTTCACTGAGCTGCTCCGGTCCGTGGACGCCGGGCGCTGGGAGTCCTACCGCAAGGTCCGCCTGCCGGCCTCGATCCCGTTCATCTTCGCCGGCCTCAAGCTCGCCCTGACGGTGAGCGTCATCGGGGCGATCATCGCCGAGTGGGTTGCCTCGAACGAGGGGCTCGGCTTCCTGCTCCTGTTCTACAACGCGACCCTCCGGACCCCGGAGCTGTTCGCCGTGCTGGTCGCGCTGGTCCTGCTCACGAGCGTCGCCTTCGGCATCCTCGTGCTGATCGAGCGCGTCTTCTCGTGGGAGGCCCGGCTCAACGCCGGCTCCACGACGGCCGTCCGCACGTCGGCGGCGGGGGAAGCGAACCTCTGACCGCGCGCCCCGCCGGGTCGCCGCCCGACTCCGGGGGAGCCGGGATCCCGGGTGTGCTCGTGCTCGGGGAACGACCGCTGGGCCTCGAGGACGTCGAGCGGGTGAGCCGCGGCCGACAGCGCGTCGTCCTGTCCGACGCGGCCCGGAGGCGTGTCCAGGCCGGCCGCGACGTGATCGAGGAGCTCATCGGATCGGGCGAGGCGATCTACGGCGTCACAACCGGCTTCGGCTCGCGCAGCAGCCAGCGAATCGCGCCGGAGGACGTCGACGCGCTCCAGCCACGGACGCTCCGCTCGCACGCCGCGGGGGCGGGGGAGCTGTTGCCGGAGGAGGTCGCTCGGGCGGCGATGCTGCTGCGGGCGAACATGCTCGCAAAGGGGTACTCCGGTGTCCGGCCGCTCGTCGTCGAGCGGCTCCTGGCGCTCCTCAACCACGACCTGACGCCGGCGGTCCCCGCCCAGGGCTCGGTCGGTGCGTCGGGCGATCTCGCCCCGCTGGCCCACCTCGCGCTGCCGCTCATCGGCGAGGGTCACGTCCTGGTCGACGGACGGCCGACCCCGGCCGCCGCCGCGTTGGAGGCCGCCGGCCTCCGGCCCATCGTCCTGGCCGCGAAGGAGGCGTCCTCGCTCATCAATGGGACCGAGGTCTCGCTCGCGGTCGCGGCGCTCGCGGTCGCCGACAGCGTCCGCCTGCTGTCGGCCGCAGAGGTCGCCGCGGCGATGACGTTCGAGGCCGTCGGAGGCCATCTGACCGCCTACCGGGAGGACCTCCAGGCGCTCCGGCCGCATCCGGGCCAGGTTCGAACGGCGGCCCGAATGCGCGCCCTCCTCGAGCGCCATGCCGGCGCAACGCGGGCTCCCGGCCGCCGTCCGGTCCACGATGTCTACACGCTGCGGTGCATCCCGCAGGTGCTCGGCGCCGTTCGCGCAACCGTCGACGGAGCCCTCGCGACAGTCGAGGTCGAGCTCGACGCGGTGACCGACAACCCGGTCGTGATGGTCGCGTCCGGCGAGGTCGTGTCGGGCGGCAACTTCCACGGCCACCCGCTCGCACTTGCCTGTGACTCGCTCAAGATCGCGATCGCGTCGTTGGGAGCGTTCGCCGAGCGGCGGATCGCCGGCCTCCTCGACTCGCGGACGAGCGGGCTGCCAGAGCTGCTCACGCCGGCGACCGACGCCAACTCCGGCTTCCTGCTGAGCCAGTACGTCGCCGCGTCGCTCGCGAGCGAGAACAAGGTCCTCGCGCACCCGGCGTCGGTCGACTCGATCACGACGTCCGCCGGCGCCGAGGACTACAACTCGATGTCCGCGACGGCCGCCCGCCACCTCCGGGCGGTCGTGGCCAACACCTACCGGATCGTCGCGATCGAGGCCGCCTGCGCGGCGCAGGCCCTCGATCTCCACGGTGGGGCGGCCGAGTGGGGCCGCGGCGTGCGGGCCGCCCACCGGGCGATCCGCGACGACGTCGCGTTCCTCGCCGCCGACGACACCGTGCTCGCGGAGGTCGTCGGTCGTGTCGAGGACCTGCTCCGACGGGGGATCGTTCAGTCCGCGGCCGACGCGGCGGTCGCCCGGGGGTGAACGCGCGGCAGGACCTGGTCGATCGCCCGCCGGATCTGCGTCATCGGCTGCCACGACGCGAAGCGAACGATGAGCGTCCGCACTCCCGCGTCGACGTATGCCTGGAGCCGCTCGGCGACCTGCTCGGGGCCTCCGTAGCTGACCCACGCCGCCATCCGCTCGGGCGTCGTGTCGGTCATGTAGTAGGTGTCGAGGAACTGCTTCGCCTCGGCGTAGGCCGCATCGGCGTCGTCGTTGATGTTGACCATGTGATGAACGGCGGAGTGCAACATGGCGATATCGCGCCCCTCGTCGGCGACGTATCCCGCGAGCTGCCGCCAGCGGGCCGCGAAGTCCTCGGGCGACCCGATCGCGGTCATCCAGCCGTCGCCGAACCGGGCGACGCGTCGGAGGGCCCGCTCGACGAGGTGCGGCTGCGCCGTGAGCGCCGGGTCGGATGCGATCCAGATCGGCGGACCGCCGGGCTGGATCGGCTTGGGCTCGAGGCGGACTCCCTCGAACTGGTAGTGCTCGCCGCGGTGGCTCACCTCGTCCTCCGTCCAGAGCCGGCGGAGGAGGGGAACGACCTCCTCGAGTCGCGCGGCCCGGGTCGCGGGGTCGATGCCGAATGCCGAGTACTCCCTGCCGAACTCGCCCCCGGCGCCCTTGATGCCGCTGCCGATGCACGGAACCATGATCGTGCGGCCGCCTGAGATGACGTCGAGGCTCGCCCACTGCTGGGCGAGGAGGATCGGCTGGCGGAGCGGAAAGCTCGCCATGCAGGCCGGCCCGAGGGCCGCGCGGGACGTCCGCGCGGCGAGGGCCGCGAGCAGGGCCACCGACTCGAGGCGTGGCTTGGCGAGGACGCTGTCGCCGACCCAGACGGAGTCGAACAGCCCCGAGGATTCTGCCGTCGCCGCCATCTCGAGCATCTGCTCAACGGTGATGGCACCGAACAACACCCCGCGATTTGGCAACGACAGACCGAACGGCCCGGGAGTCAGCACGAATCGATCACCTGTGGATGTATCTTGGGGACGTCGCCGTTCACGACACATCATACGCGAGGCGTTCGCAGCGGTGGGTTCGTCAAGGGCGCGGGCGATGGGGCGATCACGATGTTGAAGCCACTTCCACAACTCGTTCGATCATCGCTCGGTGAAGCGACCGTTGAGCTCCTCCGCGAACGAATCCTCAGCGGTGAGTACGGCCCGGGAACGCGCCTCGTGGAAGCCGAGATCGCGCGCCAGCTCGGGATCAGCCGCGGCCCCGTCCGGGAGGCGCTGGCGACCCTCCAGGGCGAGGGGCTGACGGTGGAGGCGCGCGGTCGAAGCTCGTTCGTCCAGATCCTCACGAGCGATGACATCCGCGAGATCTACGACGTCCGAGCGACGATCGAGAGCGGTGCCATCCACCTCATCCTCGAGCGGAACGATCCGGAGGCCGTCACGAGGGTCGTGGAGGCCGCCCGACGGCTCGAGCGGGCGAGCACCGGCCGCCAGCACGACGCGTTCGTGGAGGCCGACCTCGGTGTCCACGAGCAGCTCTGCCGCGCCGCCGGCAACGAGCGCCTCCTCCGGGCCTGGTTCGGGCAGGTCGCGCTCCTGCGCGCGCTGCTCCGGCTCGAGGTCGAGCAGGTGGCCCCGGATCCGACGAAGACCACCCGGACGCACGTCGAGATGGTCGACGCGCTCGTCGCCGGACACGAGCAGGAGGCAATCGACCTCTGCTGGCGGCTCTTCCGGGAGGCTGCCGCGGCCCTCGGCGACGCCCTCGAGGCCAGGCGGGACCGGGCACGAGCGTCCTCCGCGGGCTGATTGTCAACTGTCGACAGATCGCCTAGATTCGGGACGCGCGCCTTTCGTCTCCGCGCGCTTTCCGAGGACTGGCTTGAAGACCTTCGACGTCATCGTCATCGGCGCCGGGATCGCCGGCGGGTTGCCTTGCGCGGCGTACCTCCAGCGGGCCGGCCTCGACGTCCTCGTCCTCGAGGCGAACCCCGAGGTCGCGGCGTTCTGTGCCACCCACGAGACGTGGCCCGAGACCCTCGACAGCCCCCACGCCGCGATCAACTTCTGCGGGACGTCGCCGGTCATCGAGGATCTCGAGCTCGAGCGGCACGGCTTCGCCTTCCGGGCGAGCCCGGTCGCGCTCGCGACGAGCCACACGGATGGCACGAACTGCCTCCTCTGCTACGACCACGAGCTCACCTGGCAGAATTTCGCGAAGCACTCGCGGCGGGACGCGGACCGGATCGTCGAGATCATGCGGCGGGTCGACGAGACCCTCGAGGAGATGAACCGGTTGGCGTTCTTCAGCCCGCATCCCGACGGCGACAAGTACGAACGCGTCCTCGAGCTCTGCTCCTACGCGTTCGGCTGGTCGCTCGACGACCTCTGGACGATGACCGGCCCGGAGCTGATCGAGCGGACATTCGAGTCGGATCGCGTCCGCCAGACGATCGTCTCGCCGCTCGCCCTCCACGAGCACGGCGCCCCCCTCGCCCGCGGCCAGGGAGCCTTCGGTGTCGCCCTCAGCCTCTACTACACGACCGGGCTGAGCATCGGCGGCAACGAGGCGATGGTGAACGCG
>DASTSC010000215.1:0-1275 GCA_035760905.1 Candidatus Limnocylindrales bacterium
GGAGCCGGCGAAGGCGCTCGGGATCGCGCTCGTCGTCGGCGGGGTCGCCCTCCTCTACTCCTCGAGCACTGCGCCGACGGCCTGAGCACCTTCGCCCACGGAATCGCACACCATCCCGGCGCGCCCTCTAGCGCCGTCCGCGATTACCATCGGGATACCGCTCGGGCCCGCCCACGCGCGACCGCGCCTGCCGTGCGGCCGCCAACGCTCTCCCCTCGAGGAAGTCGCCACGTGAAGATCCAGGAAGCCGACGCGAAGTCGCTCCTCCGTGCGCAGGGCCTGCCCGTGCCGGCATGGGAGGTGGCACGAACGGCCGCCGAGGCGCGGACTGCGGCCGAGCGCGTCTTCGCGACCGGCGCCGCTGGGGTCGTCGTGAAGGCACAGGTCCTCGTCGGTGGACGAGGCAAGGCCGGCGGCGTCAAGCTCGCGTCCTCGCCGGACGAGGCGCAGGCCGTCGCCTCGCAGATCCTCGGGATGGAGATCAAGGGCATCACCGTCCGCAAGGTCCTCGTCGCCGAGGCCGCCGACATCGTCAGGGAGTTCTACCTGTCGGCGCTCGTCGATCGGTCGGCCCGCCGAATCCTCCTCATGGGCTCGGCCGAGGGCGGCGTCGAGATCGAGCAGGTCGCGGCCGAGCGGCCCGAGGCGATCCACACGATCCACGCGGACCCCGCCCTCGGTCTGCTCGACTGGCAGGCACGCTCGCTCGCGTTCGCCCTCGGGCTCCAGGCCCATCTCAAGGAGGCGGTGACGATCGCGAAGGGGCTCGTCGCGACGATGCGGACGAACGACGCCGACCTCGTCGAGATCAACCCGCTCGGGATCGTCCGCGAACGCGACGGCTCGGAGCGGCTCGTCTGCCTCGACGCGAAGGTCACCCTCGACGACTCGGCCCTCCCCCGCCACCCGGAGCTCGAGGCGATGCGCGATCTCGACGAGGAGGACCCGACCGACGTCGAGGCCCGGTCCGAGGGGATCAGCTTCATCAAGCTCGACGGGACGATCGGCTGCATGGTCAACGGCGCCGGCCTGGCGATGACGACGATGGACCTCGTCAAGCGCGCCGGGGGCGAACCGGCGAACTTCCTCGACATCGGCGGCGGCGCCCGCGCCGACAAGGTCGCCGGGGCGATGCGGCTCATCCTCGCCGACCCGAACGTGAACGCGATCCTCGTCAACATCTTCGGCGGGATCACCCGGGGCGACGAGGTGGCGCACGGCCTGATCGAGGCCCGAGCGCAGCAGCACCGCGAGGTGCCGATGGTCGTCCGGATC
>DASTSC010000216.1:0-1071 GCA_035760905.1 Candidatus Limnocylindrales bacterium
GGAGCCGGCGAAGGCGCTCGGGATCGCGCTCGTCGTCGGCGGGGTCGCCCTCCTCTACTCCTCGAGCACTGCGCCGACGGCCTGAGCACCTTCGCCCACGGAATCGCACACCATCCCGGCGCGCCCTCTAGCGCCGTCCGCCATTACCATCGGGATACCGCTCGGGCCTCTACCCGCGACCGCGCGTGCCACGCGCGACCGCGCCTGCGTCGCGGTCGTCAACGCTCCCGCTCGAGGAAGTCGCCACGTGAAGATCCAGGAAGCCGACGCGAAGTCGCTCCTCCGTGCGCAGGGCCTGCCCGTCCCCCGATGGGAAGTGGCACGAACGGCCGCCGAGGCGCGGGCTGCGGCCGAGCGCGTCTTCGCGACCGGCGCCGCCGGGGTCGTCGTGAAGGCCCAGGTCCTTGTCGGTGGACGAGGCAAGGCGGGCGGCGTCAAGCTCGCGTCCTCGCCGGACGAGGCGCAGGCCGTCGCCTCGCAGATCCTCGGGATGGAGATCAAGGGCATCACCGTCCGCAAGGTCCTCGTCGCCGCGGCCGCCGAGATCGTCAAGGAGTTCTACCTGTCGGCGCTCCTCGATCGGTCGGCCCGCCGAATCCTCCTCATGGGCTCGGCCGAGGGCGGCGTCGAGATCGAGCAGGTCGCGGCCGAGCGGCCCGAGGCGATCCACACGATCCACGCGGACCCCGCCCTCGGTCTCCTCGACTGGCAGGCACGCTCGCTCGCGTTCGCCCTCGGGCTCGGGGCCCACCTCAAGGAGGCGGTGACGATCGCCAAGGGCCTCGTGGCCACCATGCGCGTGAACGATGCCGACCTCGTCGAGATCAACCCGCTCGCGATCGTCCGCGAGGCTGACGGATCGGAGCGGCTCGTCTGCCTCGACGCGAAGGTCACCCTCGACGACTCGGCCCTCCCCCGCCACCCCGAGCTCGAGGCGATGCGCGATCTCGACGAGGAGGACCCGACCGACGTCGAGGCACGGTCCGAGGGGATCAGCTTCATCAAGCTCGACGGCACGATCGGCTGCATGGTCAACGGCGCCGGCCTGGCGATGACGACGATGGACCTCGT
>DASTSC010000217.1:0-4643 GCA_035760905.1 Candidatus Limnocylindrales bacterium
GCTCCTCAAGGCGGAGCATCTCCAGAAGACCGGCTCGTTCAAGCCGCGCGCCGCGCTCAACCGGCTCGCCGCGCTGACCGCGGAGGAGCGGGCGCGCGGCGCGGTGACGATGTCGGCCGGGAACGCCGGCCAGGCCTACGCGTGGGCGGGACGGACCGCCGGCGTGCCCGTGACCGTCGTCATGCCAGAGGCGGCCGTCCGCTCGAAGGTCGAGGCGTGTCTCGGCTACGGCGCCGAGGTCGTGCTCCACGGCGCCGACGTTGGCGAGACCGCCGCCGAGATGCACCGCCTCGTCGCGGAACGCGGTCTCACGGTCGTCCACCCCTTCGACCAGCCCGAGGTGATCGCCGGCAACGGGACGGTCGGGCTCGAGATCGTCGAGGACGTCCCCGACGTCGACGTCGTCGTCGTCGGGATCGGCGGCGGAGGCCTCATCTCGGGCGTCGCCAGCGCGGTCAAGGCGCTCCGGCCGCCGGCTCGCCTCTACGGCGTCGAGCCGGCGGCCTCGAACGCGATGTCGCTCGCCCTCGAGGCGGGTCACCCCGTGCCGATCCGGCCGGTCTCGGTCGCCGACGGGCTGGGGGCGCCATACGCCGGCGAATGGACGCTGCCGATCGTCCGATCGACCGTCGAGGACGTCGTCCTGCTCACCGACCCCGAGATTCTCGCCGGCCTCCGCTTCGCGCTCGAGCGGCTCAAACAGGTGCTCGAGCCGGCCGGCGCGGCCGCGCTCGCCGCGGTCCTCCTCGGCCGGATCCCGCTCCGCGATGGCGACCGCGCCGTCGTCGTCCTGTCGGGTGGCAACGTCGCCCTCGACCGGGTGGGCGAGTACCTCGGCCGGGCGGCGCCGATCGCCTCCTAGTCGACGCCCAGCTCGTCGAGGCGGTCGTCGTCGATGCCGAGGTGGTGGGCGAGCTCGTGGACGACGGTCAGGCGGACCTCCTCCTCGAGCTCGACCGGGTCCGGGAAGTCCTCCTCGAGCGGCAGCCTGAAGAGGGTGATCTTGTTCGGCGCCGGGACCCAGTCGGCGCCCCACTCGGTCGCCGGCGTGCCCTCGTAGAGCCCGTAGAGGGTCTCGTCGGGGCGCAGCCCGTTGTCGCGGAGCTGGTCGGCCGTCGGCTCGTCCTCGATCACGATCGCGACCTCGCCGAGGGCCGCCCGGAACGGCGCCGGAATCCCGGCGAGGGCGCGATCGACGAGCGCCTCGAAGCGGACGTGCCGGGGCGGGGCGGAGCGCTTCAGCCGGGGGGCGCAGTGGCGGGGGAGCCGGCGACGCTTGGCCATGGCACGACTGTAGACGTCGCGGCAGTCCCCCGGCGCCGCACGGGCTCAGGCGTGCGGTCGGGCTTACGATCGTTCGCGATGACCGATCGATCGCGCCCCCGGACCGACCTGCCTGACGACCTGCGCCACCTCGTCGACGAGATCGAGACCGAGATGGGGGAGAACGCCGCGAACGACGGCGGGGAGTCTCGCAGGGGCGACGTCGACGTGCCGGCCCCGATCGCCAGGCTCGAGATCGAGGGGGCGCTCGGCGACGCGACGACCGCGGGCCGGGTCGAGGACGCCGTTCGAGACATCCTCACCGAGATGGGCGAGGACGCCGGGCGGGCGGGACTGCTCGGGACGCCGTCGCGGGTCCACCGGATGTACCGCGAGCTGACGGCGGGCTACCGGGTCGACCCGGAACGGCTCATCAACGGCGCGATCTTCGACGTCGACTACAGCGAGATGGTGGTCGTGAAGGAGATCCCGTTCTACAGCCTCTGCGAGCACCATCTGCTGCCGTTCTTCGGCCAGGCGTCGGTCGCCTACATCCCGCGCGGCCGCGTCGTCGGGCTCTCGAAGATCCCGCGGATCGTCGAGATGTACGCCCGCCGCCTCCAGGTCCAGGAGCGGATGACGCAGCAGATCGCGGACTTCCTCATGGACCGGCTCGACCCGAAGGGCGTCGGGATCGTCATCGAGGCGACCCACCTCTGCGCGGTCATGCGCGGGATCCGCAAACCCGGGACGATCATGACCACGTCCGCGGTCCTCGGCCTCTTCCGAACGAGCGACAAGACCCGGGCCGAGTTCTTCGCCCACCTCGCCCGTCAGGCCGGCGGCGGTTGACCCGTCCGCGTCGCTGCTGATTCAGCCGTCCCGACGCTCGATCGTCAGCCGGCCCGCGCCGCCGACGATCTGGACGTCGTAGCGGTCGGCGGCGTCGGCGGCACCCGGTGACTCGAGCGTCGTGTTGCCGCCCTGGGCCGCGAGGCGCTGGCCGTCGACGTCGACCCGGCCGACCCCGCCCGTGATGACCGCCCGAACAGCCACGCCCGCGGGTCGCCCGAGTCGGACCTTCGACGCGCCGCCGACGATCCGGATCGGGACGTGGCCGGTCGGCTGCCCGACCGACAGGTCGAGGTCGGACGCGCCGCCCATGACCTCGACGCCGAGGAGTGGGACCGTCTCGAGCCGGCCGGTCAGCGCGGACGCGCCACCCTGGACCTCGATCCGCCAGCCGACGGCCGGGTTGAGGGCGATCTCGGCCCGTGGCCGTCCGCCCCAGCCGACGCCCCGGTACTGGACCGAGACGGTGCCGTCCCGGACGGTGACGCGAGGGACCGCGCCCTCGAATTTCGCCCGGTAGAGCTCGCCGAGGCCGGGTTCCCCGCGGACCGCGAGGATCGACGCACCTGAGCGAAAGAGGAGCCGGGCCTCGGCGAGGTCGCCCAGGGGGGCGGCATGCTCGCCCCGCGCCGGCTCGCCGGCGGTCGTCGGCTCGTACTCGCGCAGGCGCGCGGCCTGCTCACGAGTCACGTCGGCCATCCGGTTGAGGAAGTCGTTGATCAGCTCGAGCTGGGCGTCGGTGTAGCGCAGGACCTCCTCGGCCGTCGCGCTGCCGAGCGACGCGAACATCGCCTCGATCGCGGCGGCCTTCTCGGGCACGACCTCGACGATCACCCGCCGCCGATCGGCGGGATCGGCGACGCGCCGGACGTAGCCCGCCTGCTCGAGCCGATCGATGAGCCGGGTCACGGCGCCGGTCGTGAGCCCCATGAGCTCGGCCAGCCTGCCGGCCGTCGCCGCGCCGGTGTCGATCAGGGTCTCGAGCGCCTCGACGTCGGAGTCGCTCAGCCCCAACCGGATCGCGATCGACTGGCCGAAGGCGCTCGCTCGGAGGTTCGTTCGGCGGAGCGCCCGGAGGACGCCGTCGAGCGACTCGCGGACGGAGCTACGCTCGCGCGACGGGCGCGGCGGAGCGTTCTCGCGGGTCGCGTCCGCGCTGCCGGTCTCGCCCGTCCCGCGGGTCTCGCCCGTCCCGCTGGTTTCTCCCGTCCGGCTGGTTTCGCCCATCCGTCGGGCCGTGAACGGCTCAAAGGGTTCGGTCTTCCGGTCGGGTTCAGGCCCTCGCTGTGGTTCCCGTGGATCCATGGTTGACAACGACTCCTGCTTTGGTGATTATCTGCGCCGTGCAGAGAATGCACCGGAAAGGCGTCCAGCGCAAGGGCCAGGCGCCAACGATAGCGGCAGGAGGCGACGGCGTGATGATCCAGGACACGCGCGAGCTCGTGGTCGGCTCGCGAATCGCGGAGCAGCTCCGCTCGGCGGCCCGGGAGCGGCTCGTCCGACGGGCACCCGAGCACGGGCAGGCGTCCGGCGGGGTTCGGGTCGTCCGCCCGACAGCACCTCAGGAGCCCGTCGACGGGGACTCGATCATCGATACGCACGATCTGCGTCGGACGTTCCGGGGCCGGGGCGGCGAGGTGGAGGCCGTGCGGGGGGTCGACCTGCGGGTTCGGGCGGGCCAGATCTTCGGCTTCCTCGGCCCGAACGGCGCCGGGAAGACGACGACGCTCCGGATGCTCGCGACGCTCCTCGTGCCGACCGCAGGCGAGGCGCGGGTCGCGGGCGCCGACCTCCGGCGCGAGCCGGCGACGGTCCGCGAGCGGATCGGCTACGTGCCCCAGGGCGGTTCGACCGATCCCGCCGAGACGGGACGCCGCGAGCTGCTCATCCAGGGCCGGCTCTACGGGATGAGCGGCCACGAGGCCGCCGATCGGGCCCGCGAGGTCCTCGCCGCGCTCGATCTCGAGTCGGCCGCGGATCGGACGACCGGCACCTGGTCGGGCGGCATGCGGCGCCGGCTCGACATCGGTCTCGGGATCGTCCACCGACCCCGGCTGCTGTTCCTCGACGAGCCGACGACCGGCCTCGATCCCCAGGCCCGGGCCCGGATGTGGGACGAGATCCGCCGGCTCCGTGCGGGCGGGACGACCGTGTTCCTCACGACCCACTACCTCGAGGAGGCGGACGCGCTCGCGGACCGGCTCGCGATCATCGACCACGGCCGGCTCGTGGCCGAGGGCACGGCCGACGAGTTGAAGCGCCAGGTGGCCGGGGACGTCGTGACGCTCGGGGTGGACGGGACGGCCGACGCCGTGCTGGCCGCGGTGCGCGACCAGCCGTTCGTCCGCGAGGCGGCCGCCGACGACGGCGTCATCCGGCTCTACGTCGACCGCGGCGAGGCCGCGGTCCCGTCGCTGCTCCGGCTGCTCGACGGCGCCGGGCTCGCGCCCCAGACGATCACCCTCGCCCGGCCGAGCCTCGACGACGTCTTCCTCCGCCAGACCGGCCGGTCCCTGCGCGAGGAGGAG
>DASTSC010000218.1:0-1688 GCA_035760905.1 Candidatus Limnocylindrales bacterium
TATGAGCCGTTTCACCGGTCGGGCATGGCGGCCGTCTGCCCGATCACGACTCGTGAGCCGAAGTACCCGGGCGAGGTGCCGATTCCCACGGGCGAGGCCGGCCAGACGAAGAACGGACTGATCCTCTGCCATCAACTCCGAACGGTCGACTTGCGCCGCGTCGTCGCCTACCGGGTCTCCGGCCGCGTCCAGTACGTGACCGATCCCGGAACGAGAGGCCGGGTACGCACGGCGCTGCTGCACCAGCTCGGGCTCGACGTCCCGCCGGAGCTGGATGGAGCCGGCGAGACCTAGACCCCGGGGCCCCGGAAGGCGGCGTACAAGGGCGCAAGCATCGCCAGCGGGTCGCGGTAGAAGGCGTCCTCGTCGAAGTCGAAGCGGACCGCGGGCGGGACCGGCCGAACGATCAGGGCCGTCGCGGCGAACGCGCGAAGGACCTCGGCGTGGGGCTTGAGCGAGCCGTCGGGGCGGACGAGGCCGAAGAAGCGCTCGTGGCGGGCGTCGAGGAGCGGCGGGCGCCGCCAGAGCGAGCGGTCGTAGTCGGCGAAGCACCAGATGAGCGCGCCGACCGCGCCGACCTCCACGAGCCGCGGCAGCGTCGCCGCGACGAACGCGGCCGCGTCCTCCTCGGAGGCCATGAGCTGGCGGCGCGTCCGGCCGGCGACGGTGATCTCGACCTCGTGGGTGGCGCGACCGGGCTGTGCGGTGCAGAGACCGAACTCCTCGACGAGCACGGGACGCCGCGCGAGCGCGCCGGTGACGGCCGCACAGAACGGCGCGAAGTCGGGGTCGAGCGGCTTTACGGCCCAGTCGGCATAGATCGAGTACGGGTGCATCGTCGCGACGTCGGCAGGTCCGAGGACCTGATCGATCCGGAGCCCGACGTCCTCGACGAGGTCGCCGCCGTGGAGCCCGGTCGTGACCGGATGGCCCGGGTCGAGATCGCGGATCGCGGCGTAGAGGGTTCGTGCCCAGTCAGCGCCCGTCGTGGCGGCGGGCGGCCGGGCGAAGATGTCGGGCTCGTTGCCGAGGTTCCAGAGCCAGATCGCGGGGTGATCGCGGAGCGCCCCGACGACCCTCTCGACGAGGAGGCGCTCGGCCTCGAGCGCGACCGGGTCGGTGTACGGGTTCCGGTAGCCGCCGCGGACCGTCCGCCCGCGACTCACGACGGTCAGCCCGCCGGGCGGCGTGGTCGTTCGGTCGAGGAGCCAGCGCGGCGCCCAGTTCGTGCCGCTCATGTGGCCGGTGAAGAACGTCACGTCGAGCGCGAGGCCGAGGTCGGCCGCGACGTCGGCGACCTCGACGAGGTGGCGGAGCGCCTCGCCGGACACGGCGTCCGGCTCGGGCTGGAAGTCGTCCCAGAGCAGGAAGATCCGGACGGCGTGAAGGCCGAGGTCGGCGACGAGCGCGAACTCCTCGGCGACCTCCGCGCGATCGAACTCGTGCCACCAGGCCATCGCCTTCCGCCGCGGCCAGTAGTTCACGCAAAGGACGAACCGGTCGCCGGGTGCGGGGACGCCGTTCACATCCCCAGCCGCCGCCGCGCCTCCTCGAGGGCCGCCGCCACCCGCCGCGGCGCCGTCCCCCCGATCACGTCCGCGCGGGCGAGCGACGCCTCGACGGTCGCGCCCGCGCGGAGCGCGGCACCGATTCCCGGGTCGGTCGCGAGCGCCTTTGCCCGGTCGTCG
>DASTSC010000219.1:0-4967 GCA_035760905.1 Candidatus Limnocylindrales bacterium
GCGGATTCAGGGGGCGAGCTCGCCCGGTCGAGCCTCGAGATCGACGATCCGACCGTCGCGCAGGATCGACAGCGCGACGCGTCGGTCGATCGCGTCGCCGACGAGCAGGCGCTGCAGGTCCGACGCGTCCTCGACCGGCGCACCGTCGACCGCGAGGATCACATCGTCGACGCGAACGCCGGCCCGGTGAGCGGGGCTGCCGCCGACGACCTGGGCCACCCCGACGCCCGCGTCGTGGCCGGCCGCGTGGGCCTCGCGGGGGCTGAGCGTCCGCCGGCCGCCGGCGATGCCGAGCCAGGCCCGTCGAACGCGACCGTCACGGAGGAGGTCGGCGAGGATCCGCTGGGTCGTCGCATTGAACGGGACCGCGAGCCCGAGCCCGAACCCGGCGAGGGCGGTGTTGACGCCGACGAGCCGGGCGCTCGCGTCGACGAGCGCGCCGCCCGAGTTGCCCGGGTTGAGCGCGGCGTCGGTCTGGATGACGTTGTCGATCACCCTCGTCGCGCCGCCGGCACGCGCCGGCAGGGCCCGACCGAGGGCGCTCACGACCCCGGCGGTCACGGTGCCGGACAGGCCCATCGGGCTGCCGACCGCGACGACGAGCTGGCCGACGCGGAGATGATCGGCGTCCCCGACGTCGATCGGGACGAGGTCGGTCGCCTCCGCCCGGACGACGGCGAGGTCGGACAGGACGTCCCGGCCGACGATGCTGAACCGGGACCTCCGGCCGTCGTCGAACGCCGCCTCGCCGCCGGTCGCGCCGGCCACGACGTGGGCGGCGGTGAGGAGGAACCCGTCGGGCGTGACGACGACCGCGGAGCCGGTGCCGCCCCATCGGCCGGCGCCACCGATCGCGTCGGTCCGGCCCCAGCGGACGCTGGCGACCGACGGCAGCACGCGCTTCGCGACCGACGTCACGACCCGCGAGTACGCGTCGAGGGCCTCCTCCTCCGTGGCGACCGAACCGGGCGGCCCGAGCGGCGCGGGCGCGGCGAGCGCGACCACGTCAGGCCTCGCCGGCCGCCGCCGACGGCCCGCCGGCGCTCACGGTCCGCTCCTCCGTACCGCGAACGACCACGAGCTCGAGGGGCAGCCCGACGTCGCGCAGGACCGCGTGGAGGTCGTCCGGCGAGCTCAGCTCGCGGCCGCCGGCGCTGACGAGCAGATCGCCGTCGCGGATGCCGGCGGCCGCCGCGGCGCTGCCCTCCTCGACGCCGCGGACGAGCAGCCCGTCGCGGTCGGGCAGGCCGACGGAGCGACGAAGCCGCCGGGCGACGAACGCCGGCGCGACCGCGACGCCGAGGCGCGGCCGCTCGACGGACTCGCCACGGCCGAGGGCCGCCAGCCGGTCGCGAAGGCCTGGTGACGCCGGCAGGGCGAGATAGAACGCCTCGCCGAGGCGGTTCGTGTTGATCCCCACGAGCCCGCCGTCCGCGTCGACGAGCGGACCGCCCGACGATCCCGGCGCGAGCGGCGCGGTGTGCTCGAGGCTGCCCTCGATCCGGCGACCGCCGGGGCCGCGGAACGAGCGCTCGACGGCCGAGACGAGCCCGAACGTGACCCGCGGCACGCCGCCGGTGAACCCGACGCCGAAGACCGGCGCACCCATCGTGACGCCGTCGGCGTCGGCCCAGTCGAGCGCGGGGGCGCCGGCCGTGTCGACCGCGATCACCGCGAGGTCGCCGTCGCCGTCGATGCCGCGCAGGCGCCCGACCTCGACCCGACCGTCCCCGAAGGTCACCGTGACCTCGTCGCCGCGGAGGTTGTGGGCGTTCGTCGCGACGACGCCGTCGGCGAGGACGAAGCCGGCGCCGCGCCGGCGGCGACCGATGCCGACGACTGACGGCGCCAGGCGCTCGGCGATGGCACGGATCGTGGTCGGGAGGTCGTCGAGAGAGGTCATGCGGGGGCTCCTCTGTGGCATGTCACTAGCGAGTCGCAAGTTACTACCATCTTGCGGGATTGCGCAATCCTCGGCGTACGATCGGGGCGATGATCGAACCCTCCCCGCCCGACCCCGATCGGTCGCGCTCGCCGCTCGCCGCCGCCCTCGACCGCGTCGGCGACCGCTGGAGCCTCCTCGTCGTCGAGGCGCTGCTCGGTGGGCCGCGCCGCTTCGGTGAGCTGCAGGCCGCGCTCCCGGGGATCGCGCCGAACGTCCTCACCGACCGGCTCCGACGGCTGGAGCGCTCGTCGATCCTGCGATCGGCCCCCTACTCCCGGCGGCCACCGCGGCTGGAGTACTCCCTGACGGCCGACGGCCGCGAGCTGGCGGGCACGCTCCGCCTGCTCGCCGACTGGGGCGCGAGGACGGGCGACGGCGAGACCGAACCGTTGCGCCACGGTGCCTGCGGAACCGCGCTCGAGGCACGCTGGTACTGCCCGACCTGTGACATCGCCGTCGGCGACGAGGACGCCGCGGACGTCGCGATCCTCTGAACGCGGGACGTCGACTGAGGGCGGGACGTCGACGCGCTCGGGCCCGGGCCCGGGCTCCGGCGGTCAGCGAAGGACGGCCGCCGGGAAGGCGTCGGCGGAATCGGATCGCTCGGCGATCGCCCCCGCTCCCAGGCCACGGGGCCCGCCGCTCGTCGGTCCCTCGCCGAGGACGGCCCGCCAGCCCTCGTCGGCGATCCCGTCGAGGAGCTCACGGGCTGCCTCGAGCGCCGCGGCGACGAGGTTTTCGGCCGGCCCGATGAGCCGCCGGTCGGCTCGACTCGCGGCGACCGCGCGGGCGACTCCGGCGGCGTCGCGGAAGGCCGTCGCGCGGCCTCGACGCTCGCCTTGGCCGTGCGTCACGAGGAGGGCCGCCCCGAGACCTGCCGCCGGCGCCGAGATCGGCAGCGCCGCGGTCGCGAGGAGCAGCCACGCGTCGGGTGAGGAGCCCGCGCGCGCGGTCTCGTCGAGCCAGAGGAGGTGGTCCGGAAAGAGCCGCCGGCGAAGCGCGATGTCGGCGATCGCCCGGGCGGCGCCCGCCTCTCCGTCGAGCAGCCAGTCGGGCATCGCGCCGACGACGACCTGGGACGGCGGGAGGCCGTTGTGACGGGCGAAGGCGACGGCGACCAGCTCGAGCGCGAGGGCGCGGCCGGCCAGCGCCGCCGGTCCCGGAGCGACGCCTCGCGCGAGATCGGGGGCGACGACGAGCGGCCCTGGTCCGAGCGCGACGACGGTCCCGGCGCGGGCGAGGAGGCGATGGGCGAAGGCGTGATCGGCGAGCGCGCGGTCGGGATCGACGCCGCCGAGGATCTCGGCCATCGGATCGGCCTCGACCATGTCCACTCGCTCGAACGCGGCAACCGCGGCACCCTCCGGAGCGGCGAGCCGCGGCGTCGTGGTCGCCAGGCGGACGTACGACTCACGACCCGCGGCCGCCTCGTCGAGCGTGCCGCGGAGTGCCGCGAGACCCCGCTGGCTGCCGGCGGGGACGAGCTCGGAGCGCCGGCCCCGGACCGCCGGTTCGGTCCGCGGCCTCCACGGCTCCGACTCGACGCCGACCGCGGTCAGGCGGTCGGCGAGCTCGCGACCGACCGGCACGTCGACGCGGACGACGTCGATCCCCGCCCCGACGAGCGCGGCCGCCTCGTCGGCGGCGTCCTCGGCCTCCGGCTCGTCGATCGCGGCGCCGATCCACGGCAGCGGGGCGTCGCCGAGGACGTCGATCAGCTCGCGCCGGGCGACGCGGTTGGCGTCGATCCGCTCGGTCGCCGCGGCTGCCCAGCGACGCGCCTCGGCCTCGGCGTCCTCCCGCCGCTGGCGGTCGCCGAGCAGCTCGGCCTCGAGGCCGAGGTCGATGGCGCCCGCCGCCACGTCGAGGGCGAGCTCCTGCGGCCCCAGCTCGTACTCGAGCGACGCGACCGCGAACGCGGAGAGGATGCCGCCCGGAAGCCGCTCCGGGTGGCCGGCGAGATAGCGATCGACGACCGACCAGGCGAGCGGCCGGCCGGCGCGGTCGAGGTCCGACACGCCCGACAGCCGCAGGAGCGCCCGTTCGCAGCCGGGCGTGGTGCTCGCCCGGGCACGGGCGCTCCAGGCGGCCGCGAGGACGTCCGCCCGGTCGAGGAGCCGATCGACGGTTCGGGCCTCGATCGTCATCGCCTTGCCCGCCTCATTCGACGAGCCCGACGAGGCGGACGCCCGCGAGAAAGCCGCGATAGGCGTCGACCGGGTCAGCGTACTCGTAGCGCACGGTTCGATCGCCGACACGCAGTGCGCCCGGCACGATCGCCGCGTAGTCGGCCTCGAGCGCGCGCCGATAGTCGACCTCGATCGCGACCGGTGGCGTGACCTCGAGCGGGCGGAGCTCGCCGGCCCTGGCCCGCTCGACGGCGCGCGCGCTCGCAGCCCGGATCAGTTCCCGGGCGCGGCTCGGATGGAGCGACGCGGCGGCGCTCGAGCCGTGGCCGGCCTTGACGACGACCCGCTCGGCCCACGGCAGCCAGTCGGCGACCTCCGCGGCGAGGGCGTCGTCGCCGGCGACGAGCCCGACGGGGATCCCCCACGCGCCGAGGACGAGGGCGTTGAAGCCGTACTCGCCGCTCGGGCGTCCGGCCAGCCGCGTCTCCACCGGCTGCACCGAGTAGGTGTGGGCGATCGTCCCCGTCGGGTGCCCGGCGCGGGCGTGGTAGCCGACGAACAGGGCGACGTCGAAGGCGGGCGCACCGTCCCGCGGCTGGGCCCCTGCCACCATCGACCAGGCCTTCTGGCCCTGCAGGAGGCGGGCCGCCGGGTCGAGGTCGGCCGGACGGAGGTTGTACATCCCGCCGTGGCTGTCGTTGACGAGGACCTCGTCGGCGCCCGCGTCACAGGCGCCGGCGATCGCCGCGTTCGCCTCGCCGACCATGAGCTCGACCGCGGCTGGGTAGTCCGGGTCGCCGCGGCGGGTTGGGTTCGGATGGCTGACCCCGGCGACGCCCTCCATGTCGACGCTGATGTAGACCCTCACCCCTCGGCCGCTCCCGTCCGCGCCG
>DASTSC010000220.1:0-8554 GCA_035760905.1 Candidatus Limnocylindrales bacterium
GCTCGACCGGACGGTGTCGGGCGGCGTCCACGAGGACTACGACGTCGTCAACTACGGCCGTCGCACGGTCCGGCTGACGATCGAGATCCGGCTCGAGTCGGACTTCGCCGACATCTTCGACGTGAAGGCTGGCGCGATCGTCCGCCGCGGCGAGCTCAACACGCGGTGGTTCCCCGGCCGGGCCGAGCTCCGGACCGACTACGTCAACGGCGACTTCCACCGTCAGCTCATCGTCGAGGTGGAGCGGCCGTCGTCGCGGCCGCAGTTCGCGAACGGGCGGCTCGTCTTCGTCGCGGTCATCCGGCCGAAGGACGTCTGGCACACGTGCCTGCGCTGGCTGCCGGTGACCGGCGGGCGCGGCCGTCCGCCGACCCTGCCCTGCAACGCCATCGCCGAGCCCCTTCGCGAGGTCCGCGCCGATCGTCTGCCCCTCGTCCGGCTCGAGACCCGCAACGAGAACGTTCGCCACGCCTGGCGGCAGGCGGTGGACGACCTCGAGGCGCTCCGCCTCGAGGACCCGACGTTCGAGCGGTCCGTGGTCGTCCCCGCCGCGGGCGTGCCCTGGTTCGTGACGCTCTTCGGTCGCGACTCGCTGACCGTGTCGCTCCAGGTCGTGGCCGGCTATCCCGAGTTCGCCGACGGGGCGCTGCGGCGGCTGTCGGCCCTCCAGGCGACCGGGGACGACCCCGAGCGCGACATGGAGCCGGGCAAGGTCCCCCACGAGATCCGCCACGGCGAGCTCGCCCAGCTCGGGATCCTGCCGTACACGCCGTACTACGGCACCCACGACGCGACGAGCCTTTTCCTCATCGTCCTGTCGCTCTACTTCGACTGGCTCGGCGACGTCGGGCTCATCGAGCGCTACCTGCCGGCGGCCGAAGCCGCCCTCAACTGGATCGACCGCTTCGGCGACCGCGACGGCGACGGGTTCCAGGAGTACGCGACCCGCTCGTCACGGGGCTATCGGAACCAGGGCTGGAAAGACGCCTACGACGCGATCCCGCACGAGGACGGGTCCCTGTCGCCGCTGCCGACCGCCCTCGTCGAGCTCCAGGGCTACGCCTACGACGCGAAGCTCCGGCTCGCCCGTCTGTTCGAGGTCGTCGGGCGGGGCGACGAGGCCGGCCGGCTACGGGCCGACGCGGAATCGCTCTTCGAGCGGTTCAACGACGCGTTCTGGTGGGAGAGCGAGGGGACGTACTACCTCGGCCTCGACGGCGACAAGCGGCCGATCCGCTCGGTCGCCTCGAACCCCGGCCATCTGCTGTCGTCGGGCATCGTGCCGCCGGATCGGGCCGGTCGGGTGGTGGATCGGCTCATGCACGGCGACATGTACTCCGGCTGGGGCATCAGGACCCTCAGCTCCGACCATCGCGCGTACAACCCGTTCAGCTACCACACCGGCAGCGTCTGGCCACACGACAACGCGATCATCGCCGACGGCTTCCGGCGCTACGGATTCGCCGCCGAGGCGGCCCGCGTGGCCGGCGGCATGTTCGACGCGGCCGGCCGGCTCGTCGCCTACCGCCTGCCTGAGCTGTTCGCGGGCCTGCCCCGCCAGGCGGGCAGCTTCCCGGTCCAGTACCTCGGCGCGAACGTCCCGCAGGCCTGGGCGTCGGGGTCGGTCATCCACCTCGTCGGGACGCTGGCCGGGATCCGCGCCCGCAGCGACGGCCGCGAGTCGGTCATCACCGTCGACCCGGCCCTGCCCGACTGGCTGCCCGACCTGACGTTCCACAACCTCCGGGCCGGCCACGGCTCGCTCTCGCTGAGGGTCATGGACGGCGCCGCGGAGGTCCTCGAGAACACGACCGGCTTCCGCGTCGAGCTGCCCGGCGTCGAGCACTCGGGCGACGGAACCGCGCCGCCTCCGAACCCGGGGCGGCGCCGGACCCGGGGCGGGTCCGGCGCCCGCTGATGGGGAACTAGACCGCGACCGGGACCGGCTTCTCGATCGGGACGCCGACCATGCTCCCCCACTCGGTCCAGCTGCCATCGTAGTTGCGCACCCGGCGGTAGCCGAGCAGCTCGTGGAGGACGAACCACGAGTGCGACGAGCGCTCGCCGATCCGGCAGTAGGCGATGACGTCCTTGTCGGGGGTGATCCCCTTCGCCTCGTAGAGCGCGCGGAGCTCGTCGGCGCTCTTGAACGTGCCATCCTCGCGGACCGTCTGGGCCCACGGGATCGACGCCGCGCCCGGGATGTGCCCGCCCCGCTGGGCCGTCTCGCTCATGCCGGGCGGAGCGATCACCTCGCCGTTGAACTCCGCCGGCGATCGGACGTCGACGAGGGCGAGCTCGGCGTCGCCGAGCCGCGGCAGGATGTCGTCGCGGAAGGCGCGGAGCGAGTTGTCGAGCTCCGGCAGCTCGTAGCCGGTCGGCGCGTCGTCGGGAACGTCGGTCGTGACCGGCAGGCCATTGTCGAGCCAGTACTTCCGACCGCCGTTGAGGATCCGGACGTCGCGGTGGCCGTAGAGCTTGAGCTGCCAGTAGGCCCAGGCGGCGAACCAGTTGTTGTTGTCGCCGTAGAGCACGATCGTCGTGTCCGGGCCGATCCCCGAGCGCGAAAGCAGCTCGCTGAACTCCTCCCGGCTCGCGATGTCGCGGCGGATCCCGTCGGCCAGCTGGCTCGTCCAGTTCCAGCCGACGGCGCCCGGGATATGACTCTGCTCGTACGACGTCGTGTCGACGTCGACCTCGACGAACCGGACGTTCGGGTCGTCGAGGTGCTGCTGCGCCCAGTCGGCGTCGACGAGCGCGGTGTCGGTGGCGTAGCCGGTGACGGTCATTCGAATCTCCTGTCGGGCGTTCGGGCGGCCTCGAGGGCCGGTCGGGGGACGGGTCGGTCGGGAGGTCGCGGGCGGTCGCCGGTCAGTCGCGCGGGACGGCCCGCCAGGGACACGCGCAGCGGCCCGTGCCCGGCAGGCGGCCGCGGGAAGCACGCGTCCTACTCACCGGTCGCCCGATCGCGCCGGCTGAACTCGACGAGGGCGGCCTCGCACGCTCGCCTGGCCCGTGCCGCCTGCCCGACGATCCACGGATCGACCCGGGTGGAGTCCTCGATGCGGACCGTCGGCCCGCTCGGCCCGTCCTCGATCTCGATCCCGTCTCGGTTCCGGTAGTCCGCGATCCAGTTCGATTGGAGCTGGACGAGGACGGCGCTCACGACCGAACGATCGAAGAGCCAGCCGAGATGCCGGGCGTTGAGGCGATCGACGAGCTCGTCGAGGCGGATGGCTCGGTCGCGCGGGAGGCGGGCGACGAGGTCGATGACGCGGAGCGCCGCGAACGGGTCGCCCGACTCCGCGACGACCGGCGGATCGAGGTCGGCGGACGGCAGGCCCGGGGGTGCCGGACGAAGCTCGGGAGACGGCGCGAGCGTCATTTCCGACCAGATTACTCGGGATTACGGCCGAGCGTCCAGAGTCCTGAATTGAGGTAGCTGCGGCCGTCGTGATGGGGCCGGCGCCCGATGGAGGCGCCTACTCGTCGCCCTACGTTCGGGACGAGCCGGCCACCCGGTCGGCAGCCACCTGGAGGCACGCGATGCACCCGCTCGTCGCCTACGACCTCGCCAAGCTCCGGATCGCGGAGGCGCACCAGCTCGCCGAGCGCGAGCGCCGCCTCCGGATCGCCGACGACCTCGACGACGCGACCGCTCGGGTCCGGTTCCCGGGTCGAACGTCGTTCCCGGGCGGCGGCATCCGGCCGGTCCTCCCGGGGCTCTCCGCCGACGGCCTGTCGCGCTGACAGGCCGTCGGCCTGCGATTCGAGACTCGGGATTGCCGTCGCGGCCGCGTGAGCGCAGGATGGCGCCTCGCGGTCTCGCGAGGGCGATGCAGCGAGGAGGAAGGGGCGATGCATCTCCAGGTTCGGACGTCCGTGAAGAGCGGGTCGGGGGGCAGCCTCGGGGCAGCGGTCTCGTACGAGGCCGAGCCGATCGCGGGTGATCCGGTCGCGGCCCGGCCGCGGGCGCTCCACGAGGTCCTCCAACTGCTCGGAGAGGGCGGCTTCAACCTGCGGGTCGCGTCGGGGCGGGCGATCGAGACGACCGGCGAGTTCGTCTTTGCCGTCGGTCCTGGAGACGACGACGACGAGCACGAGCGGCAGACGAGGGCCGCGGCCGGCCTGCTTCGAGACCACGGCTACCCGTCGCGGATCGTGAAGACCCGCCACGTCGATGTGGCGGATCAGGTCGGCGCGCTCGACCACGCCCTCGGGAGCCTGCCCGCCGACGAGCTGGTCAACGAGATCTTCGTCGGCACGCCGAACGGCGACGGGACGATCCCGCTCCAGATCACGACGATCCGGGTCTCGGCGTCGTAGCGCCGGAGCCGGTGGCGGCGGGCTCGCCGGCCGCGTGCGCCGGGCCCGGCGGATCGAGGATTCCGAGCCGCGCTCCGACGATCGCCGCCTCGACACGGCTCGAGACACCGAGCTTGTCGAGGATGTGGCTCACGTGGACGCTGGCGGTCTTGCGGGTGATGAAGAGCGTCTCTGCGATCTCTCCGTTCGAGCGCCCGTCAGCGACGAGCGCGAGGACCTCGAGCTCGCGCTCGGAGAGCGCAGGCCCGGGGTAGGCGGGGGTTGATCCGCGCGTCTCGGGGGCCGCCTCCGACGACGGCCGGGTCGGCGTCGACGGCTCGAGCTCGACGCGGGCCTGCCGGGCGAGGCGGCGGATCGCCTCGACGAGCGGGGCGGCCTGCCGCGCCGAGGCGGTGGCATTCGCCTCGCGCAGGAGCTCCTCGGCGAGCGGCCGCTCGCGACGCTCTCGGAGCAGCGCCTCGGCGGCGTGGTACCGGGCCTCGGCAGCGTCGACGACGGCCCCGATCGAGTCCCAGGTCTCGATCGCCTGACGCCAGGTCGCGGCAGGGTCGCGGCGATCTCCCTGGGTGTCCCGCCGTCGCTCCGCAAGGAACGCCTCCGCCGCGAGCAGCGAGGCCCGGGCGGAGGCCGTCGCGGCGCGGGGCGCGAGGTGGTCGACGAGGACCTCTACTCGAACCCCCGGATCCGGTGTTGCCGCAGCCGCCGGGTCGTTCCCGGACGATCGCCTTCGACGTCCGGTGGCGCCCGCGTCCGGGAGCGCGCGCGCAGCGAGCGCAACGAGCGGGGCGGTCCAGGCCGGCTCGTCGAGCAACGCGGGGTCGTCGAGCGCGGCCCGGACCACCTGCGCTGCGTCCTCCGGTCGCCCGACGGCGAGCCCGACCTCCGCGTGGGCCGTCGCGAGGTAGGCGGCGAGGTCGGGATCGAGCTCGCGCTCCGCCAGGGCGTCCGCCCGCCCGAGCCACGTTCGAGCGTCGTTGGGCTGCCCGAGAAGCGCCGCGGCACGGGCCGCGGCCGCGTCGAGGTAGACCGTCCCACCGCCGTCCGGACTGAGGAGCCGGCCGGTCTCCGCCACGTCGAGGGCCTCCACCAGGCGTCCGAGCCGAAGGAGCGCGTCGGCCGCCGAGCCGAGCAGGTGGGCGCCGTAGCGGCGCTCGAGGCCGGCTGCCCGGGCGACGTCGCGTCCGAGCATTGCCTCGTCATGCGCCTCGCCGAACCGGTCGACGGCGACGAGGCTGACGGCGCGGTTGTGGTGGGCGACGACCGCCACCGACGGCGCGTCCGCCGCGTCCGCGAGCCGTGCCGCGGCGGCCAGCTCGCCGAGTCCACGCTCGATCTCCCCGAGCGCGACGAGGTCCGAGCCGAGGACGCTCCGGGCGCGAGCCTCGGAGACCGGCGCGAGCGCGGCCTCGGCCGCGGCGATCGCCGTCTCGGCGACCGCGACCGACGCGGCGTACGACCCGGCGCCCATGAGCGCGCCCGCATACGCCCCGAGCACCTGCGCCCGGGCATCCGACGGCGGCTCGACCGGGACGAGGGCGACCGCCCGGCGGTGCTCCTCGATCGCCTCCGCGGCTCGCCCGAGGACCCACAGGAAGTAACCGATCCGCGACCGCAGTCGGCCGGCGCGCGTTGGGTCGGCGGCCGCGTCCGCCGCCTCTGCCGCGGCTCTCGCCCGTTCGAGCGCGCGTTCCGTCCGGCCGGCGAGATCGGCAGTGTCGGCTGCCGTGAGCCCGAGCGTGACGGCGTCGAGGTCCGGCGGCGGCGATGCGCCTTCGCGCATGAGCCGGAGCGCCCGCTCGAAGTGGTCGTCGGCGGTCTCGTAGGCAGCGACCGCGAGGGCGGCCGTGGCTGCCTCGAGGCTCGCCGCGACCGCCTCGGCCGGTCGGTCGGCGGCCTGCCAGTGGTGAGCTCGCTCCGCGGCCGGCCCGCCGGGCGTCGGGTCGGCCAGCTCGGGGTTGCGCTCGAGCGCCCCCGCGACCGCGGCATGGAGCGACCGTCGCTCGTCGGGGAGCAGCGCCCGCTCGACGGCCTCGGCGTGGAGCCCGTGGCGGAACGCGAGCCGCCGGCCGTCGTCGACCAGTGTGAGGAGGTGGGCCTCGAGGGCCGGCCGGAGGGCCGCGCGAACGGTCGGAGCCGGCTCGTCGAGGACGAGGGCGACGAGCCGCTCGTCGAAGGGCCGGCCGATGACGGCGGCCGCACCCAGGACCCTTCGTGAGGCCGCGGGGAGCGCGCCGAGCTGGCGATCGAGGGAGTCGGCGAGGGCGCGAGGCAGCCGTTCGCCCCGGGTCGCCGCCGCGGCCAGCTCCTCGGCGAACATCGGGTTCCCGTCGGACCGCCGCCAGACCCGGTCGAGAACGTCGGGCGCGGCCGACGGCGCGAGGGCGGCGAGCTGGGCGAGCCCGGACGCGCGGTCGAGCGGGCCGAGCTCGATGGCCGTCGTCTGAGGCAGCCGCGTCAGGTCGTCCAGCCATGCGTCCCCGGAGTTGCCCGCCTGACCTGTGGCGGACCGGCGGGTCAGCGCGAGCACGAGCCGCCCGGTCGTCGCGCTCCGGGCGAGGAACGCGAGGAAGGCCCGCGTCGCATCGTCGGCCCAGTGGCAGTCCTCGACCGCGAGGAGCACGGGCTCCGCCGCGAGCCGCTCGACGACGCCGAGCAGCCGCTCGAACAGCCGGGCCCGACCCGCGGCGTCTGACGGGAGGGGGCCAGCCTGGACGTCCGGGGCGATCTCCGGGACGAGCCGGACCACCTCCTCGGCGGCGATCCCGACCACCGCGGTTCGTCTCTCGGCCGGGAGCGTGCTCAGCGCGCGCCGGAGGAGCGTCGCGAGCGGCAGGAACGGCAGCTCGGTGCCGACCTCGACGCAACCCGCGACGGCGGTCGGGATGCCGCGCGCCTCGGCATGAGCGACGAGCTCGACGAGGAGCCGGCTCTTGCCGATCCCGGCCTCGCCCGACAGGACGACGATCGAGGGCTGGCCGTCGACCGCACGGTCGAGCGCCGCATCGAGGGAGCCGAGCGGCGCGTCGCGACCGACCAGGGCGGGCAACGCCCGGCTCGCGGCCATCGGCAGATGGTACGGGCCGGATCAGCGAATCAACGCGACCTCTTCGAGGGCCGAGGCAGCTCGATTAGAGCAGCTCGTGGTTCGCGGCCGCGGTCGGCTCGCCCTCGCGCGGTCGTGGCTCCTCGCCCGGGCCATATTCCGGCCGCGGGCCGTCTGCGCCGGCACCCGCGCTGCCCGCACCCGCGTCGCCGTCGCCCGCCCCGAGCACCGGCAGCTCGCGACCGCCTTCGACCGGCCGCGCCTCACCTTCGATCGCGCCCACACCGTAGGGGACCCACTTCTCGGGCCGCTGGAGGCGGTGGACCGCCGCGTTGCCGCGCGCGTGGACCTGCTCGAAGCCCTTCGGCTCGATCCACATCCGTTCGCCCTCGAGGAGCCCGAGGACGCCCGACTGGCCGGGCTCCGGCCGCGGTGCCTGGCAGAAACGGCAGGTCGCCTTGTCGTGGGCCGTGTACTCGAGCGGCTCCTCGTAGGTCGTGATGTAGCCCTCGTAGTTGCGGAGCACGACCTTGTGGTCGCTGTAGCTGATCAGGTAGTTGGGCATGACCGGGATCTTGCCGCCGCCGCCGGGCGCGTCGATGACGTAGGTCGGCACGGCGTAGCCTGACGTGTGGCCGCGCAGGCCCTCGATGATCTCGAGGCCCTTGCCGACCGGCGTGCGGAAGTGCCCCGAACCCTCGACCAGGTCGCACTGGTACAGGTAGTACGGGCGGATCCGGTTCTCGACGAGCTTGTGGACGAGCTCGCGCTGGATGTTCACGCAGTCGTTGACGCCGGCGAGTAGCACCGACTGGTTGCCGAGCGGGATCCCGGCCCGAGCGAGCTTGTCGCAGGCCCGGGCGACCTCCGGGGTGATCTCGTTCGGGTGGTTGACGTGAATGTTGATCCATAGCGGGTGGTACTTGCCGAGCATCTCGCACAGCTCATCATCGATCCGCTGGGGCAGGAAGACCGGCACCCGCGAGCCGATCCGGATGATCTCGACGTGGGGGATCTCGCGGAGGCCGCGGATGACCGACTCGAACAGCTTCGGCGCGAGGGTCAGGCCGTCACCGCCGCTGATGAGCACGTCCCGGATCTGGGGGTTGCGCCGGATGTAGTCGAGCTGCGCCTCGTGCTCGCGACGGTTGAAGTTCTGGGTCGGGTCGCCGACGATCCGGCTCC
>DASTSC010000221.1:0-2321 GCA_035760905.1 Candidatus Limnocylindrales bacterium
GCTCAAGGTCGGGCAGGTCTACTACACCTGCTGGTGCGACGAGCAGGGCAAGGTCATCGACGACGGCACGATCCACCGGCTCGGGGACGGCGAGTTCCGCTGGACCGCGGCCGATCCGCAGTACCGCTGGCTCGCGCTCAATGCCGACGGTCTCGATGTCGGGATCGAGGACGTCACCGACACGACCGCCGCGGTCGCGCTCCAGGGGCCGCTCAGCCGGGCCGTCCTCGAGGCCGCGACCGGCGAGGACTTCGCCGACCTGCGCTACTTCCGGCGCCGGCCGGCCACGGTGAAGCTGGGCCGTCGCAGGCTCGCGATCGACGTCTCCCGCACCGGCTATACCGGCGACCTCGGCTACGAGCTCTGGGTCGACGCTGACCGCGCGACCGACCTGTGGGACGCCCTCGTCGCCGCCGGCGAGCCATTCCGGCTCCGACCCGCGGGGATGCTCGCCCTCGACGTCGTCCGGCTGGAGGCCGGGCTCATCCTGCTCGAGGTCGACTACACCTCGTCGCGCCACGCCCTCACCCCGGACCAGGCCTACTCGCCGTTCGAGATCGGGCTCGGTCGGCTCGTCAAGCTCGACAAGGCCGCCGACTTCGTCGGCCGGCGCGCGCTCCAGGCAGAGGTCGACCGGGGCGGCCCGCCGCGCCGGCTCGTGGGGCTTCGGCTCGAGTGGGACGGGATCGAGCGGCGGTTCGCCGAGCAGGGCCTGCCGCCGGCCATCTCGCCCGCGGTCGATCGCTCCCAGATCCCCGTCTTCGCCCGCGGCCGGCAGGTCGGGCGGGTGACGAGCCACGGCTGGAGCCCGATCCTCAAGACCGCGATCGCGCTCGCGTCGGTGCCGCCGGCGTACGAGGCCGAGGGCACGCCGCTCGAGGTGGAGTGGACCGTCGAGGGCCACCGCGGCCGGGTCGGGGCGACCGTGACCGCCCTCCCCTTCCTCGATCTCGAACGAAAGCGAGCCTGACGATGACCGACGACCACGCCGACGACGGCCAGTACGGCGCGCTCGATCGCCTCGTCGACGAGCGCCTGGCGGCCTGGACCGACGAGCTGGCCCAGTTCTGCCGCTTCCCGAGCGAGGAGGGCGACGTCGGCGCGCTCCGCGGCGCGGCCGACTGGACAGCCGAGCGCCTCCGGGCGGCGGGCGCCGATGTCCGCGTCATCGACCTGCCCGACCGGCCCGAGGTCCCGCCGCTCGTCGTCGGCGAGATCGGGTCCGGGCCGCGGACGGTCAATCTCGTCCAGCACTACGACGTCCAGCCCGCGGTCCCGCTCGAGCTCTGGACGAAGCCGCCGTACGAGCCCGAGGTTCGTGACGGCCGCCTCTTCGCCCGAGGCGCCACCGACAACAAGGGCGAGTTCCTGCCGCGGCTGTGGGCCGTCGAGGCGTATCGCGAGGCAATCGGCGAGCTGCCGGTCCGCCTCCGGTTCCTCGTCGAGGGCGAAGAGGAGTCGGGCAGCCCGAGCCTGAACGCGCTCCTCGACCGGGCGCCCGAGCTCCGGCAGGCGGACGCCGCGCTCATCGAGGGCGGCGGTCTCGCGCCCGACGATCGGCCCGAGATCGCCGGCGGTGGCCGCGGGATCATCGTCGTCCGGCTCCACGTCCGGACGATCGCCTACGACGCGCACTCGAGCGCGGCCGTCATCCTGCCCAACGCCGCGGTCCGGATGGCCCAGGCGCTCGCCTCGATGTACACGGCCGACGGACTGCCCGCCGTCGAGGGGCTCGACGTCGGCGTTCGGCCGCCCACGCCGGCCCAGCTCGACGTCGTCGCCCACATGCCGCTCGAGCGGCTCGATGACGACCGCCGCGAGTACGGAGTGGACCGGTTCATCGGTGGCCGCGACGGCCGCGAGGCGCTCCACGCGATGACCTTCGCGCCGACGCTCAACGTCCAGGGCCTCTGGTCGGGCTTCATCGGCGAAGGCGACAAGACGATCACGCCGGCCGAGGCCGACGCCCGGCTCGACATCAGGATCGTTCCCGATCAGGTGCCCGAGGCGGTCGTCGACGCCGTCCGGCGGCACCTTGCGAACGCCGGCTTCGACGACGTGGAGGTCCGGCTCGAGGAGGCCGAGCCGGCCTGGTGGACGCCGCCGGACCACCCGCTCCTCGACGCGGCCGCCCGGGCGTCCGAGGCCATCGTCGGGAAGCCGACGAGCCGCTACGTCTCGATGCCCGGCACCGTTCCGATGCACCAGGTCTGCGCCCCGCACCGCGTCCCGTGCACGCTCCTCGGCGCGGGTCGCGACGACTGCCACGCGCACGCGCCCGACGAGAACGTCCGGATCGACGACCTCGGGCGGGCGGTCCG
>DASTSC010000222.1:0-1684 GCA_035760905.1 Candidatus Limnocylindrales bacterium
TCGAGCGGCGCGCCCAGCTCCTGGGCGGCGATCTGGGCAAAGATCGTCCGCGCCCCCTGACCCATGTCCGAGGTTCCGGCGAAGACGACGACGCTGCCGTCGGCGAGGAGCCGGACGGTCGAGTACGAGAGACCCGTCGTCGGGCCCTCCTTGAGCCCGACCGCGACACCGATCCCGTGGCCGTCCGGGACCGGCCGGCCCCAGCCGATGCGCCGCGCCGCCCGTTCGAGCGCCTCCGCCCAGTGGCCGTCTGCGGGGGTGTCGCCGGGGATGAACTCGTCGCCACGGTCGGCGAGGTTGCGGAGGCGCAGCTCGACCGGATCGATCCCGAGGACGCGCGCCGCCTCGTCCATGTTCGACTCGACCGCCCAGATCTGCTGGGGGTTGCCGAAGCCGCGGAACGCGGTCGAGGGCACGGTGTGCGAGAGGACGCTCCGGGCGACGATCCGGACCGCGGGCGTCCGGTACGGGCCGTTCGAGGTGTAGCTGCCCTTGGCGACGGTCCGGTCGGCGATGTCCGAGTAGGCGCCGATGAGGTAGTTCGCGTCGATGTCGCGGAAGACGAGCATGCCGTCGCGCCTGAACCCGGCCCGGACGATGATCTCACAGGCACCACGGCGGACGGCCTGGAACGTCTCCTCGAGCGTGAGCACGAGCCGGACCGGCCGGCCGAGGCGAAGGGCCATGAACGCGAGGAGCGGCTCGTACTTCGCGTGCTGCTTGCCGCCGAACGCGCCGCCCGGGTCGGGGGCGCGGACGCGGACCTTCGAGAGCGGCAGGCCGAGGATCGAGGCGAGGACCCGCTGGAGCCAGTTCGGGTGCTGGATCGCGCTCCAGACCACGATCCCGTCGCCATCGGGGGCGGCCATGAACGCGTGGGGCTCGATCGCGAACTGGGTGACCATCGGGAACGACCAGGCGCCCTCGACGACGACGTCGGCCTCGGCCTCGGCGGCCTCGAGGTCGCCCCAGCCGTAGCGATGCTCGCGGAGGACGTTCGTCCCGGCCAGCGGGTCGTCCGGACGGAGCGACGGGTCCTGGACGAGCGGCGCGCCCTCGGCGAGCGCGGCGGCGACCGACGTCACCGCGGGCAGCTCCTCGAACTCGACCCGGACGAGCGCGGCCGCCGCCTCGGCCTGGTCCTTCGTCTCGGCCGCGACCGCCGCGACCGGGTCGCCGTGGTACTTCGTCTCGCCGGTGGCGATGACCGGGCGGTCGCGCATCTGGGGCCCGAAGCGGGGCATCGGATCGGGCAGGTCCGCGGCGCTGAAGACGGCCCGGACGCCGGGCTGGGCGAGCGCCTCGGACACGTCGATCCGGAGGATCCGGCCGCGGGCCACCGGCAGCGTGACGAGCTTGACGTGAAGGATGTCGGCCAGGCGGATGTCGGCGACGTACTCCTGGCTGCCCGAGACCCGTGCCGCGCCACCGACGCGCGCGGGCGAGGCGCCGACGCCCTGGCCGTTCGTCCGGTCGCCGCCGTTCGTCATTGCGGCGCGAGGCGGGCGTCGGGGGTCGACGCCGGGTCCGGCCGGTCGGGCGCCCGTTCGGCGTGGGGGGTCCCGCGGTCGGTCCGCTGGGGTCCTTCGGGCGCTTCGGCCGCCTGGAGGACCGCCTCGATGATCTGCTCGTAGCCGGCGCAGCGGCAGAGGTTGCCGGCGAGGCCCTCCTCGACGTCGGCACG
>DASTSC010000223.1:0-1430 GCA_035760905.1 Candidatus Limnocylindrales bacterium
GTCGGGCTCCGCGGCGCGGCGAGCGTGGAAACATGGGCCCTCCGGCGAGCGGACACGGGTGGCGGCGGCGTCGGCTTCGCGACCGACCGGGATCTCCAGGCCTCCATCCCGTTCTCGGCGCTCGCCCGCCCGCTCGCCTCGTTCGCGTTCACCCGCGCCGACGGTCCCGTCGAGGTCGTCCTCGCGCTCGAGTCGGACCGACCTGGAACCGTCACGTTCGACGCCGTTGCGCTCCGGTTCCGCATCGACGGAGGCGCGACCCGAACGGAGACCTTTCCCGCCTCCGGCGCGATCGAGTTCCGCGGGTCTGGCCCGTGAGTGCGTTGTCCGTCGCCGTGGCGATGTGTGGGCACATCCCACCGCATCCGGGGCCACCCGAGGGGCCGGCGCGCCCGGGAAGCCTGCGCGGCCGGGAAGCCCGCGCTCCCACGTCGGCCAGAATGGGCACGTGCTCTCGTGGGGTCGCTTCTGGCCGGTCTTCTACCGCCTCCTCCGATTCCTCGACCCGCTCATCCGGCCGGTCTGGCGGACGTTCGGGCTCGGCAACACGGTCGAGCTCGTCGTGCGAGGACGACGGACTGGTCGGCAACGTCGGCTCTTCCTCGGGCTGCTTCGCGTCGGCGACCGCCGCTACCTCGGCCACCCGAGCCGGCCGACCGGCTGGACGCGTAACCTCGAGGCGGCCGACCCGGCGGAGATCCGTTTCCACAACGGCACGACGTGGCGCGCGCGGGCCGTCCCGCTCCCCAACGGCCCCGAACGCGACGCGGTCATCCGGGCGACGTTCCGCCAGCATCCGTTTCCCGGCCCGGTCCTCTACTGGCTGTCGCGGGCTCACCTCCGGGCGAACGGGACCTTCTTCCGGCTCGAGCCGGCGGCCGCCCACGACGCTTGACGCGCGGACACGAATCCGCCGCGCCCCCTAGCATCCGGGCATGGACGACCTTGCCACTGCCGCGGTCGAGGCTGCGCTGAGCGCCGGGGCGCGCTACGCCGACGCGCGGGCGATGGAGACGCGCGCGGAAGAGATCGCCGCCCGCAACGGCGTCGTCGAATCGCTCGAGCGGAGCGAGCGCGCCGGGATCGGCGTTCGGGCGCTCATCGGCTCGTCGTGGGGCTTCTTCGCAGTGCCGGAGGCGTCGACGGCCGCCGCCCGGCGGGCCGGTGAGCGGGCTGCGGAGATTGCGCGCGCGTCCACCCTCGTCCCGGGAGCGCCCCTGGAGCTCGCGCCCGTGCCGCCCCAGACCGGTTCGTGGCAGAGCCGCTGTGACGAGGACCCCTGGAGCGTGACCGTCGACGAGAAGGCGTCGCTCCTCGAGGGCGTGACCCGGACGATGCAGGAGCACGGGGCGACCGTCGGGCTCGCGAGCAGCCGCGTCTGGGACACCCGCAAGTGGCTCGTCACGAGCGAGGGCACGCACGTCGACCAG
>DASTSC010000224.1:0-4197 GCA_035760905.1 Candidatus Limnocylindrales bacterium
GGCGGCGATCTCGATCGCCCGCGCCTCGGACGCGACGTCGACGATCTGGAAGCCCGCGAACCACTCCTTGAACTCACCGAACGGTCCGTCGGTCACGACGGTCGCCCCGTTCCCGTCGGACGTCACGATCTTCGCCACGTCCGGCCCGGTGAGGATCGTGTGGCCGACGAGCTCGCCGCTCTCGACGAGCTGGTCGTTGAGCCGGCGGTAGTAGTCGAGGTGGGCGTCGATCTCCGCGGGCTTCCACTCGTCGAGGGGAGTCTCGTCTGCGCCGGGCTCGTAGGTCACGGCGAGCAGGTATCGGGCCATCTGCGTCACCTCGTTCGCTGCGGTGCCACCTTGGCACGTTCACCCCAGGAACGGAGCTGCGGCGCCGATTTCGACACACTGCGGAGGCGGCGAGGCCGACCGAGGCCTCATGGTTCCCGCCCGACCGCCTCCTCTCGCGCGCGCCCGGACCGGGCCGGTCGGTCCGTCCCCGACGGCGCCGGGTCAATGAGCTGGGCGATGAGCGTCCGCGCCAGCCAGGCCTCGTAGCGCGCGTCGGACCAGCCGCGCTCCTGCACGAGCAGGTCGCGGACCGCGAGCGAGCAGAGCGTCCAGACGATGTCCCGGGCATCCTCTCGCGAGAGATCCGTCCGGAGCGCGCCCTCGTCGGCAAGCCGGTCGACGAGCCGACCCTGACCGTTGAGCCGCGCGGCTTCGAGCTCGTTCCACAATCGGAGCAGCGCCGGGTCCGTGTGGGCGGCCTCGCGCAATGCGCGGAGCAACGGCCCGGACCGGCGGTGGATGCCCGGCTGGGTCGCGACGTAGCGCTCGACCTGCCGTCGAGGATCGGGCTCCTCGATGATCGCCCGGATCGCCGGACGCTCCTCGACCGGTACCTCCGCCCGCTGTGCGCCACCCGCGATGACCGCCTCGACAACGGCGGTGAAGAGCGAGGTCTTGCTGCCGAACGCCCGGTAGATCGTCTCCACGGCGACGCCTGCCTCACGGGCGATGAGCGGGATCGACGTCCCGCCGTAGCCCCGCTCGCGGAAGAGTGCGCCCGCGGCCGACAGGATGTCGCGCCGGGTCTGCGCGGCGTGCTCGGCGCGCCTCGTGGACCGATACGCGCGGCGGGGCTTGACGTCGTCCGGCATTTGGCGAGAATGCTCCAGTATCGAATACAGGATCGTTCCACGATCCTAGCAGCGACGGAGGCACCCGAGATGGGCGAGGAGATCAGGTCGATCGCGCGTCGGACGTTCGAGGAGATCATGCCGACCGGCGACGTCGACGCGTTCCGCGCGGTGACCGACCCGAACGTCGTCGATCACTCCGCGCGTCCGGATGAACGGCCCGGCATCGAGGGCGCGATCGCGACGATGCTGTGGCTCCGGACCGTGTTCGCGGACCAGCGCTGGGAGATCCGGCAGGTGATCGTCGAGGGCGACGTCGCCGTCGTCCACGCGACGCACCACGGCCGACATGTGGGCGACCTCATGGGCATCCCACCGACGGGTCGGGAGGTGGCGTACGACTACATCCACATCCTCCGCTTCCGGGACGGCCGCGCCGTCGAGCACTGGGGTGTTCGTGACCACCTGACGCTCATGCAGCAGCTCGGCGTCATCCCGGATCGACCTCCCGTCGCCGCCGCTTTCGCCTGAGGGCGTACGGTGGGGCGGCGCGTCCGAGGCACCGTCAGGTTCGGTGTGAGGCAGGCGGGCTCGCGCCAGTCGGCCGAGAGACCGGCAGTCCCATCGCGAGTCAGTTGCTTCGAGGAGTCGCCATGTCGCCCCCACGCAACCCCGCTTCGCCGGAGGTCGTCCCTGCATCCGAGCGCCGATCACCGACCGGTCAGCAGACGTCGGGCATGCGTCGCGAGGTCGCCTTCGAAAGCGGCGATCGGTGGGTGGGATTCGTGTCGTCCGAACCGGGCGAATGGAGTGGCTGGCATCACCACGGCGACACCGACACGTACTTCTACGTGATGCGGGGTGGCATGGAGTTCGAGTTCGGCGACAGCGGCGAGACGGTCGTCGTGAACGCCGGCGACTTCTGCCACGTGCCGCACGGGCTCGTCCACCGCGAGCGGCCGAAGCCCGGCGAGCGGGCCGAGATCATCCTCGTCCGGATGGGAACGGGACCCACCGTCGTCAACGTCGACGGCCCGACGGGCGACCCGTAGCCTGATCGAACTACGGACCGCCGCCTCCTCCGCTGATGCGCCACGCGCCGTCGGGCTGGCGGTCGAGGACGAAGAACCAGGTCACATCGCCGGGGCGAACCGTGCCGTCCTCGGTTCCGTCGGTCGTGAGCGTCGTTGCGAACTCGATCTCGGTCGCCCGAGGCGTTGTCGGATCGGGATGGATGTCGTATCCGCGGACGTGCGTGAACCGGCAGAGATCGCCGTTGCCCGAGGACGTCCAGAGGACCGCCGCGGCGTCGCAGTCGCCGGCCCGAAGCGCCTCGAGATACGTGCGCAGCACGGTCGACGCGTCCGCGGACGGCGGCATCGCCGAGGATGCCAGCGGCGTCGGGCTCGATGAGCATGCCGCAACGACGACGATCTGAGCCGCAAGCACCGCGGCTCGCGTAAGCGAGGTCCACCGCCCCGGCATGGCGGGATGACGATCGAACCAGCTCGAAGGTGGCGACGACGGCGCCTATCGGTCGCGAGGGGCCGGAAGAGACGACACTGGCGCCATGCAGCAGTCGGACGTCCTGATTCTGTTCGGTCACCTCTACTGGATCCGCGACCGGATCCTCGACGCCGCGGACGAGGAGGGCGTCCCGCTCACGGATCCGCGCCCGGCGACGATCCGCGACCTGCGGACGACGCTGATCCACGAGCTCGACGTCGAGTGGAGCTGGCGGCGGCGGCTCCAGCAGGCGGACCGGACGGACTTCCCGCGTCACGACGGCGAGCTCGACCCGGAGGACTTCCCGACGATCGACTCGATCCGCGAGTCGTGGCGGGAAGACGAGGCCGAGATGCGGGCCTGGCTCGCGACGCTGTCGGACGACGAGCTGGCCGGGCCCTGCGGCGTCGAGCGGATGACGAGCCACCCGCTCTGGTTTCACCTCCAGCACGTCTACACCCATGGGCTCCAGCAGTTCAGCGACGCGGCGACCCTCCTGAGTCGGGCCGACGCCTCACCGGGCGAGATCGACTTCCTCGAATACGCGGCCGACCTCGCCCGGACGTAGAACCCACCGGTTCGGCGCAAGCACGGTCGAGACCGAGACGAGACCGACAGAACGGCTTCGGGCCGTCCGGCCCTTGTGCCGCGTCCTGGCGGTCGCGACGCTCTCCGGGACAGCAAGGAGGGCGACGACATGAAGGTGCTCGTCGCGTACGCGAGCCGGCACGGGGCGACCCGGGGCATCGCGGAGCGCATCGGCCAGGTCCTGTCGGATCGCGGGCTCGACGTCATGGTCCGACCGGTCGGCGAGGCGGCCCCGGCCGGCGGCTACGACGCCTTCGTCGTGGGCAGCGGCGCCTACATGGGTCGCTGGCTCAAGGAGGCCGCGCGGTTCGTCCTCACTCACCGCGACGTCCTGTCGACGCGGCCGGTCTGGCTGTTCAGCAGCGGACCGATCGGCGACGAGAAGGTCGACAAGCACGGCCAGGACGTCCTCGTGGCCGCGGAGCCCATCGATTTCCGGGAGCTGGCCGGGGCGGTCCATCCACGGGGCACGAAGGTCTTCTTCGGTGCCTTCGATCCCGAGGCGGAGCCGGTCGGGCTCGCCGAGCGATTCGGTCGCCCGTTCATGCGGATGCCGGCGGCGAAGGCCGCGATGCCGGCGGGCGACTTCCGCGACTGGCCGGCGATCGACGCCTGGGCGAACGAGGTCGCGTCGGGCCTGATCCCCGTCGGCGCATCGGCCTGAGCGCGCGGGCGCCGGAAGGGCGCCGCGGGAGGAGAACATGGGCACGAAGGTGCGCGTTCGAGACGTGGACCTCTGGGTGGACGTCGTCGGCGACGGACCGCCGCTCGTCCTCATGCACGGCGGTCCCGGTCTCGACCACGTCTCGCTGACGCCGTTCCGGGCGCTCGCCGAGCGGCACACGCTCGTCTTCTACGACCACCGCTGCAACGGCCGGTCGTGGGGACCGCCGGTCGAGTCGATGACGTGGGCGAACCTGACCGCCGATGCCGACGCCCTCCGCGAGCAGCTCGGGTTCGAGCGGTGGGCGGTGCTCGGCCA
>DASTSC010000225.1:0-15438 GCA_035760905.1 Candidatus Limnocylindrales bacterium
GTCGAACTCGAGCAGCCCGCTCGTGAGGACGTCGACGCCGGTCACCGGGTCGCGCTCGATCGACGCCTCGACCCGCCGGGGCTCGGCCCCGAAGAGCATCCGCGACAGGTTCACGCAGTAGCAGCCGACGTCGTAGAGCGCACCGCCGCCGTAGGCCCGGACGTTCCGGATGTTCGCGGGGTCGTCGTTGAAGAACGAGAACCAGCTCTGGACGGCGACGAGCTCGCCGATCCGACCTGACGCGACGAGCTCGCGCACGGCGCGCCACGAGGGATGGAGGCGGTACATGAACGCCTCCATCAGCCGGACGCCCGCGTCGTCGGCCGCCTCGAGGGCGCGGTCCGCGTCGGCGGCCGTGAGCGCGAGCGGCTTCTCGCACAGCACGTGCTTGCCCGCGCGCGCGGCCGCGATCGACCATTCGACGTGGAGATGGTTCGGCAGCGGGATGTAGACCGCGTCGACGTCCGGGTCTGCGAGCAGGGCCTCGTACGACGCGTGGACGCGGTCGATCCCGAGGTCGGCCGCGATCGCGCGTCCCCGCTCGGCGTCGCGCGACGCGAGGGCGACGACGCGGCAGCGGGCCGCGGCCTGGATCGCGGGGACGACGTTCTCGCGACCGATCCGAGCCGTCGACAGGATCCCCCAGCGAAGCTCGTCCATCAGCCGCTCCCCTCCCCGACCCGGCACTGCGGTCGCCTGCCGATTTGACACGCGCCGAGCGATGTACCAGTCTCTCACAGGCATTTGGAAGAGGGGAACACAAATTCCGTGACCGGTGGAGTGCTGCAGCTCGGCCAGCGGAGCGAATCGGTCCGGCGGGCGAACCTGAGCGCGATCGTCCGCGCGCTCCACGCGGCGGGCCCCCTGTCGCGCTCGGAGCTCGTCGCCCGGACCGGGCTGACGCGGACCGCGATCCGCGACCTCGTCGGCGAGCTCGTGTCGGCCGGCCTCGCGTCGGAGGGTTCCTCCGAGCCCCTCGGCACGCCCGGCCGGCCGTCCCGCGTCGTCCGCCTCGACGCCTGCGCCGCCCAGGTGCTCGCGCTCGAGATCGCGGTCGATTCCCTCGCCGCCGCTCGCGTCGGGCTCGGCGGCGACGTGCTCGCGCTCCAACGGATCGATCGGCCGGCCGACCACGTCTCGGTCGACGCGATCGTCGAGGACCTCACCGGGCTCGCCGACCGGATCGGCGCCCGCGGCCCGCGTCTCGTCGGGGTCGGCGTCGCCGTCGTCGGCATCGTCAGGCGCGCCGACGGCTTCGTCGCGACCGCCCCGAACCTCCGCTGGCGAGCGGCGCCGCTCGGCGAACGGCTCGCCGCCAGCCTCCGCGTGGCCGCGATCTCCGTCGCGAACGAGGCCGACCTCGGCGCGCTCGCCGAGCATCGTCGCGGCGCGGCGGTCGGCGTCGACGACGTCCTCTTCATCTCGGGCGAGGTCGGCGTCGGCGGCGGGATCATCGTCGACGGCGTTCCGCTTCGTGGGGTCGCGGGGTACGGCGGGGAGGTCGGGCACCTGCCGATCAACCCGGCCGGCCGGCGGTGTCGATGCGGTGCGATCGGCTGCTGGGAGACCGAGATCGGCGAGGAGTGGCTGCTCCTGGCAGGCGGCTATCCCAGCGACGGCGGCCGCGAGGCGGTCGACGCCCTGCTCGGCGACGCGGCGGCCGGCTCCGAACGCGCCCGGGCCAGCCTCGACGAGCTCGGCCGCTGGCTCGGCATCGGCCTCGCCGGCCTCGTCAACGTGTTCAATCCTGCGGTCATCGTCCTCGGCGGCAGGTTCGGCCGGCTCCACGAGTACGTGCGGCCGATCGTCGAGGCCGAGCTCGACCGGCGGGCGCTCGCCGCGCCCCGCGCGCTCGTCTCGATCGTCCCGACCAGGCTCGGCGATGATGCGCCGCTCATCGGCGCCGCCGAGCTCGCGTTCGACCCGCTGCTCGCCGATCCGGCGAGCTGGGTGAGCGCGAACGGCCTGCACCCTGCGGGAGCAGGGGCATGAGACGGACTCCTGGGTCGTCGGAATCGGCGGCTGCCCGTCGAAGGAGGGTGTTAGCGTAGAGAGCGGCATCGCGGAGTGTTGGGCTTTCGTTCCATTGGAGGGGTTCCAGCGATGATCATTCGGAGAATCGGAGTCCTCGCCGCGTCCGCGGCGCTCGCGCTCGGCGCGTGCTCGAGCACGCCCGGGGCAAGCAGCGGGGCATCGGGCGGCAGCTCCGCGGCGGCGAGCGGCGGCGGTGCCGGCTGCACCGTCGGCGTGTCGTGGAACAACTTCCAGCAGCCTCGCTGGGCGGCCCACGACAAGCCGGGGATCCAGAACACCGTGACGGCCGCCGGCGGCACCTACATCGACGCCGACGCCAACCTCGTCAACGAGCAGCAGATCACCGACATCAACACGATGATCTCGAAGGGCGCCAAGGTCCTGATCGTGCTCGCCCAGGACACGAAGGCCGTCCTTCCGGCGATCCAGGCGGCGAAGCAGGCGGGCGTCAAGGTCATCGCCTACGACCGCCTGATCGAGGATCCCGACGTCCTCTACATCACGTTCGACAACGTCGCCGTCGGCAAGGCCGAGGCCGACGCGATCATCAAGAAGGTCCCGAAGGGCAACTACGTCCTGATCAAGGGCGACCCGGGCGACCCGAACGCCTCGACGTTCCTGCCGCAGGGCTGGGACCAGGCCGGCCTCAAGGACAAGGTCGCGTCCGGCGACATCAAGATCATCGGCCCGGCCGAGGGCACCTTCACCGACGCCTGGAAGACCGAGAAGGCCCAGGCGAACATGGAGGCGATCATCGACCAGGCCAACTCCTCCAACCAGAAGATCGACGCGATCCTGGCCGAGAACGACAGCACCGCGCTCGGCGTCGTCGGCGCCCTGACCTCGAAGAGCTACGGCTATCCGCCGCTCAGCGGCCAGGACGGCGACCCGGCGAACCTCAACAATGTCGCGCTCGGCAAGCAGTACGTCGACGTCTTCAAGAACGCGAACGAGCTCGGCAAGGCCGCCGGAGCCGCCGCTCTCGCCCTCTGCGCGGGCGGTGACATGGCCAGCCTCAAGCTCGCCGAGGGCCTCGTCGCCCAGGACGTGGCGCCGACCGCGGGCCTGACGGCGCAGCCGTTCAAGACCCCGGGCGGCAACACGGTCGCCTCGTTCATCCTCCAGCCGACGCCGCTCACCGCGGAGAACCTCCAGGTGGCGATCGACGCCGGCCAGATCTCGAAGGCCGACCTCTGCAAGGGCGTCGATCCCGCGAAGGCGCCGCCCGCCTGCAAGTAGCCGTCAGTCCGACGACCCCATGACGTCCATCTGCGCCCCCGGGTCTCCCGGGGGCGCAGAGCGCATCTAGCGTCCCGCTGAGGGAGGTCACGGTGGCGAACGTCGCCGACGCAGCACCCGTCTCGAGCTCGACCGAAGCGGGCCCGCCGACCGGACCGTCGGTCCGATCGCTCATGGCTCAGACGGAGGTCGATCTCCGCCTGTTCGGCCTGCTCCTCGCCCTCGCCGTCATCCTGTTCGTCTTCGACGCGCTGAGCGGCTGGAAGCTCGTCCAGCCCGCGAACATGGTCACGATGGCCGTCCAGGCCGCCGGCATCGCGATCATCGCGACCGGGATGGTCCTCGTCATCGTGTCGCGCAACATCGACCTCTCGGTCGGGTCGCTCGTCGGGCTCATCGCCATGAGCTACGCGCTCTGGATGACCGACTGGTTCCCGCGGCTCTTCGGGATCGCGCCCGACGTGCCGTTCCAGTGGGTCCTCGCGCTCGCGCTGGGCGTCGCCCTCGGGGCGGCCGTGGGGGCCATCCAGGGCTTCATCATCGCCTACGTCGGCGTGCCGTCGTTCATCGTCACGCTCGGCGGCCTGCTCTCGATCCGGGGGCTCGTCTGGTACCAGTCGCAGGGTGCGGCCGTGACCGGGCTCGACCCGACGTTCCAGCTGATCGGCGGCGGGCCCCTCGGCTCGGCCGGCGAGACGATCACCTGGCTGATCGGGGTCGTCGGCTGCATCGCGATCGTCGTGATCCTCTTCAACACCCGCCGCGATCGGCGCCGCTACGGGTTTCCGACCCGGCCGCTCTGGGCGGAGCTGCTCCTCGCCCTCGTCGGCTGCGCCGCGGTCCTCGGGCTCGCCTGGTTCGCGAACAACAGCTTCCTGCCCAAGGGCCTCGCCGACCAGTACGCGCGAGACCACGGCATCACCCCGCCGCCGGGCGGCCTCCTCGTCCCGACCGGGCTCCCCTACCCGATCCTGCTGCTGATCGGGGTGACGATCGTGATGACCTGGATCGCCACGCGACGGCGGTTCGGTCGATACGTCTACGCCTACGGCGGCAACCCCGACGCGGCCGAGCTGGCCGGCATCAACACCCGTTGGACGATCATGAAGACGTTCATTCTCATGGGCATCCTGTGCGCGTTCGCGGCCGCGATCGCCGCCGGGCGGCTCAACGGGGCGACGCTCGACATCGGCGTCAGCTACGAGCTCTACGTCATCGCCGCGGCCATCGTCGGCGGCACCTCGTTCGCCGGCGGCGTCGGGACGATCCCGGGCGCGGTGCTCGGCGCATTCGTCATGGCGTCGCTCACCTACGGCCTCTCCTTCCTCAACGTCAACTCGCCGGGGCAGAACGTCGCGGCCGGCCTGGTCCTGATCCTCGCCGTCGGCTTCGACGCCTTCAACCGGCGGCGCGGGTCATGACAGCGGAGGAGAGCAGCCCGATGGCCGTTGCCGAGCGGACGCCGCTCGTGGAGATGCGCGACATCAACGTCGCGTTCGGCGGCGTCCACGCCGTGCGGGACGTCTCGATCGACCTGTACGAGGGCGAGGTCGTCGGCCTCGTCGGCGGCAACGGCGCCGGCAAGTCGACCCTCATGCGCGTCCTCTCGGGCGCCCACCCGGCCGATTCGGGACAGGTCTTCATCAATGGCGAGGCGCGCACGATCGCGAACCCACGGGACGCGAAGGCGCTGGCGATCGAGACGATCTATCAGACGCTCGCGCTCGCCGACAACATCGACGCGCCCGGCAACCTCTTCCTCGGCCGCGAGCTCACGACGGTCACCGGCGAGCTCAACGACTCGGCGATGGAGTCCGAGACCCGCAAGGTCATGGGCCGGCTCAACCCGAACTTCACCCGGTTCAAGCTGCCGGTCGCCTCGCTGTCCGGCGGCCAGCGCCAGGCCGTCGCGATCGCCCGCGCGGTCTACTTCAACGCGAAGATCCTCATCATGGACGAGCCGACGGCCGCGCTCGGGCCGGCCGAGACCGCCCAGGTCCGCAACCTCATCCGGCAGCTGAAGGACGAGGGGATCGGGATCTTCCTCATCAGCCACGACATCCACGACGTGTTCGACCTGTCCGACCGGATCAGCGTCATGTACCACGGCCGGATCGTCGGGACCGTCGAGAAGGCGTCGGTCACTCCCGACGACGTCCTCGGGATGATCATCCTCGGCAAGCGCCCGGGGGAGGTCACCCAGACCGAGCTCGCCGAGCTGGAGCTTCGCGCCTAGGCCGAGACCGGATCGGGACCCGGCCCGGCGAGCGCCGGGAAGACCGGGGCGAGGGCCGGGTAGAGCGAGCGGTAGGTCTCGTGGGCGCGTCGATACCCGGCGGCGTCCGGGCCCGGCTCCGCTGCCGGCATCGCGACGACGAGCGTGTCGGTCGCGGCCTCGACCGACACGAACCAGCCGGCGCCGACGGCGGCGAGGAGCGCGGCGCCATAGGCGGCCCCCTCCGCCGTCGCGAGCGTCGCGACCTCGGCCTCGAGCACGTCGGCCAGGATCTGCCGCCAGAGCGGGCTGACGATCCCGCCGCCCGACGCCCGGACCTGGCTGGGCGATGCGATCCCCGCGCCGACCATGAGGTCGAGCCCATCGCGCAGTCCGAAGGCGACGCCCTCGAGAACCGCCCGGGTGAGGTGACGGAGGTCGTGCTCGAGCGTCAGCCCGACGAAGGCGCCGCGGGCGAGCGGGTCCGGGTGAGGGCTCCGCTCGCCGGTCAGGTACGGCAGGAACAGGAGGCCGCGGCTGCCGGCAGGGACGTCAGCGGCCGACGCGACGAGGTCCCCGAAGTCGCGCCCGGGTGCCAGCGAATCCCGGAACCAGCGCAGGCTGCCGGCCGCGGAGAGCATCACCGACATGAGATGCCAGCGGCCGGGCACGGCGTGGCAGAAGGCGTGGAGACGGCCCCGCGGCTCGACGAGCGGGCGCTCGGTCGTGGCGAAGACCACGCCCGACGTCCCGAGCGACACGGCGACCACCCCGGGCCGGACCGCGCCGACGCCCACGGCGTTCGCCGCCTGGTCGCCGCCGCCGGCGACGACCGGCGTGCCCGCCCGCAGACCAGTCGCGTCCGACGCCGCCGGACTGATCGAGCCGGTCACCACCGGGCCCTCGTGCGTGGCCGGGAGCACCGACGGATCGATCTCGAGGGCGGCCACGACCTCGGGCGACCAGTCGCGGCCCGCGAGGTCGAACAGGATCGTCCCGGACCCGTCCGCCTTGTCGATTGCGTAGCCGCCGGTCAATCGGAGCCGTAGGTAGTCCTTCGGCAGGAGCACGTGACGGAGGTCGCGCCAGACGTCCGGCTCGTGGTCGCGGACCCAGACGAGCTTCGGCGCGGTGAACCCGGTGAGCGCGTCGTTGCCGGTGATCTCGATCAGCCGCTCCGGCCCGACCGCCGCCCGGATCGCGTCGCACTCGGCCGCCGTCCGCTGGTCGTTCCACAGGATCGCCGGCCGGAGCGCCGAGTCGTCGGCGCCGAGCAGGACCGCGCCGTGCATCTGACCGGTCAGACCGACGCAGGCGATGTCGCCCGGCTGGATCCGGCCCGACGCGAGCGCCGCCCGGATGGCGGCCACCGCCGCAGCCCACCAGATGGCGGGGTCCTGTTCGCTCCACAGGGGATGCGGGGCCTGGAACGCGTACTCCTGCGAGCCGATCGCGGCGACGCGACCGCCGTCGTCGACGACGACGGCCTTCGTCGCGGTCGTCGAGACGTCGAGGCCGAGGACGTACGGCATCGGCGGCGAGCCGTCTCCGACCGGTGGTCAGCGGCCGCCGGAGCCGGCGGCTGCCTCCCGATCGAGCGACCAGATCGCCCGGTTCACGACGTTCTCCAGCAGCTCCTGGCGTCCGGAAACCGGACGCGGGTCGATCTGGCCGCTCGCGACCGGACCGGCCAGCGTCTCGAGGGACGCGTCGCCGGCGAGGATCGACCGGCCGAGCTCGCCGCCCCAGCCGGCGTAGCGCTCGTCGCGGAGCCGTCCGAGCGAGCCGTCCTCGATGAGCGCCGCCGCCGCGAGGAGCGACCGCGCCAGCGTGTCGATGCCACCGATGTGGGCGAGGAAGAGATCGTCCCGAGCGAGACTCTGGCGGCGCAGCTTCGCGTCGAAGTTGAAGCCGCCGGTCGTGAACCCGCCGGCGCGGAGGATCTCGTAGAGGGCAAGCGTCAGCTCCTCCACCGAGTTCGGGAACTGATCGGTGTCCCAACCGTTCTGGTAGTCGCCCCGGTTCGCGTCGATGCTGCCGAAGACCCCGCCCGCAATGGCCGTCGCGACCTCGTGATGGAAGCTGTGACCGGCGAGCGTCGCGTGGTTCGCCTCGATGTTCACCCGGTACTCGTCGGCCAGGCCGTGGCGGGCGAGGAAGCCGTGGACGGTCGCGACGTCGTAGTCGTACTGGTGCTTCGTCGGCTCCTGCGGCTTGGGCTCGATGAGGAGCGTGCCCTCGAACCCGATCCGGTGCTTGTGGTCGGCCACGAGCGAGAGGAAGCGGGCGAGCTGGCCCTCCTCGCGGCGCAGATCCGTGTTGAGGAGCGTCTCGTACCCCTCGCGGCCGCCCCACAGGACGTAGTTCGCGCCGCCGAGCCGCTTCGTGGCCTCGAGCATGAGCCGAACCTGGGCCGCCGCGTAGGCGAACACCTCCGGATCCGGGTTCGTGGCCGCGCCCGCGGCGTAGCGCGGGTGACCGAACAGGTTCGCCGTGCCCCACAGGAGGCGAACGCCGATTCGGGCCATGTGGGCCTCGATACGGTCGAGGCTCGCCTCGAGATTTCCCTGCGTCTCGGCCCACGTCGCGCCTTCGGCGGCGACGTCCCGATCGTGGAACGTGAAGAACGGCATGCCGAGCTTCTCGAGGAACTCGAACGCGGCGTCGAGCTTCGCGGCGGCGGCGGCCCGGGGATCGAGGCGCGGATCGAGCCACGGCCGATCGAACGTGCCCACGCCGAAGACGTCCGAGCCGGGCCAGTTGAACGAGTGCCACAGGCAGATGGCGATCCGGAGCTGGTCAGCCATGCGCTTGCCGAGCACGATCCGCTCGGGGTCGTACACCCGGAACGCGAATCGATCGTCCGAGCCGGCCCCGGCAAATCGGATCGGACCCGTGACGGTGCCGAAGAACGCGTCGGCCATCCGGCCTTTCCTCCCCTCGCGCAGCCCCGGCGCTCCCCGAACCGGGCGTCGGCGGCGGCAGCGTCAAGCGTATCCGGCCGACCGTCAGCCCGAGCGGTCGACGAAGGCGATCCGCACCGGGCGACCGTCCGGACCGGGCGGCTGCACCGGCCCACCGGAGCTCGACCGCAGGACGACGATTCGGCCGTCCTGTCCGACGGCGACCGACACGCCACGCGGGCGGCCGGCCGGTGTCGCGGCGAGCGTCCAGGGCGCCGTCACGGCGGCCGCGTACCGGCCGGCCGGCGGCAGGGCGACGGGCATCGGCGTCGCCAGCCGGCCGTCGTCGCCCTGGATACCCGTCACCGCGTGCCGCCGGCCGAGGAGGCGCCGGGCGGCGTCGAGCCGGCCCCCGGCGACCGCCTCCCGAATGTCGCTGCTCCGCACCGGGCGCCCCTCGAGCAGGAACGGCGGCACGACGACGACGTGGAAGGCGGGCGCGGTGTCCCCGCGGGCTGCCAGCGCGGAGAGCGCCTCGGGCGTCCCTCTTCGCTCGAAGCCGAACGCCGCGTCGGGCGTCATGACGAAGCCGGCCAGCTCGACGCGCTCCCCGATCGAGCGGACGAACGCGTCGTACGGCGTATGCCGGAGGGCGTCGTCGAAGTGGACCACGACGACCACCTCGACGCCGGCCCGGGCGAGCCGGACGAGGCGCTCCTCGGGATCGAGCAGGAGCGGCGGCGCCTCGCCCCGGACGATCGCGTCGGGGTGCGCGTCGAAGGTGAGGATGGTCGGGCGGGCACCGAGCGCACGGGCCTCGTCGACGAGGTGCCGCAGGAGGTAGGCATGACCGCGGTGGAGGCCGTCGAAGACGCCGACCGTGATCAGCAGCCGGCCGAGCCGCGACTCGAGCCCACCGATGCCTGCGACGACGTCCGGCTCAGCCACGCTCGACGAGCACCTTCGTCGGGGCCACGCGGCCGTCCACCCTGCGACCGATCGCAACGAGCGTGCCTGCCGGGCCGACGAGCCTGAGCGGACCGTCGGGTGCCTGGGCGCGCACGAACTGGCCCTCGGCGATCGCGCGGGCCTGCCCGTCGTCGAGCGCCACGACCGGCATCGACTCGAGACCCGCGTCGATCGGCCGCAGGAGCGTCGCGATCCCGGCCGGTCCGGCGTCGGCCGCAGCCTGCCGGACCTGATCGAGATCGACGGCGTCGTCGGCGTCGAACGGGCCGCTGCGCGTGCGGCGGAGGGCGCCGAGGTAGGCTCCGCCGCCCACTGCCGCCCCGAGGTCGCGGGCGAGCGCCCGGACGTACGTGCCGGCGGCGCACTCGACGTCGATGATCGCGATCGGCCGAGCGGGGTCGGCCGCCTCCCAGTCCACGAGCCGGAGAGCGGTCACGGTCACGTCGCGCTCGGGCAGCGTCGGACGCTCGCCCGCCCTCGCCGCGGCGTACGCCCGCCGTCCGGCGACCTTGATCGCGCTGTACGCCGGCGGTCGCTGGCGGATGGTTCCGACGAAGCCGGGCAACGCGGCCTCGACCGCCGCGCGATCCGGGGCGGGTCCGACGGGGGTCAGCTCTCCCTCGAGGTCGTCGGTCGTCGACGTGGCGCCGAAACAGACCGTCGCCCGGTACGCCTTGGCGGCGCCGAGGTGGTACTCCGCGAGCCGCGTGGCACGCCCCAGGAACAGCGGCAGGACGCCCGAGGCGAAGGGATCGAGGGTTCCGCCGTGGCCGATCCGGCGCGTCGCCGCGAGCCGACGCAGGAGCGCGACGACATCGTGCGACGTCGGACCGGCCGGCTTGTCGACGACGAGGATGCCGTCGAGTCCCGGGCCGCTCCAGCGACCGCCGCGGGTCACCGGCTCAGCGACGGACGTCGGCCGCCAGCCGAGCCGCGGTCGCGAGCACGGCCGGCACGGCGTCGTCGAGCGGGAGGTCCACGGTCGCACCCGCGGCGCGCGCGTGCCCGCCGCCGCCGAAGGCGCCCGTCAGGACGGTGGCGTCGACGCCATCCGGCTTCGTCCGCACCGAAAGCCTCGTCCGGTCGCCCGCGGCCTTGAAGAGGATGGCGACCTCGGCCTCCTCCGCCTGGGTCAGCAGGTCGATGATCCCCTCGGAGTGGGCCGGGATCGCACCGGTCGCCTCGAGGTCCTCGTCTCGCAGCGTCGACCAGACCACCCGACCGGCAGCGGTCGTCTCGAGACGATCGAGCACGCGGCCGAAGAGCCGGAGCTGGGCCTCGGGCTTCGTCCGGTAGAGGCGGCGCGAGATCTCGGACAGTGGCGCGCCGGCCTGGACGAGGGCGCTCGCGACACGGAGCGTCCGCGGCGTCGCATTCGGATGGGCGAACGTCGCCGTATCCATGACGATGCCGGCCATCAGGGCGGTCGCGAGCGCGCCGTCGCCGAGGTCGAGCGGAACGTCGAGCGCGGTCGCGAGAAGGGCAGTCAGCTCGCACGTCGCCGCGGCGTGCGGGTCGACCCAGTCGCTCGGCCCGACCTGGTCGTTCGAGACGTGATGGTCGAGGACGACCCGGGGCAGCCCGCCGAGGAGCGTCGCGTTGCGCTCGCCGATCGCGCCGATCCGGTCGACCGTCGCGGTGTCCGAGAGGACGACGAGGTCGTAGCGGCGGTCGGGCTCCGGGTCCGTCCGGACGCGATCGACGAGCGGCAGAAAGTCGTAGATCGGGGGCGGCGGGTCGCTGCAGGCGATCGTCGCCTGTCCGCCGAGCGCCTCGACGAGGAGAGCGACGGCGATCGAGCTGCCGAGCGTGTCCGCGTCCGGGTTCTCGTGGCAGATCGCGAGCACGCAACGGGCCTCCCGGATCAGGTCCACGGCGGCCGCGGGGACGGCCGCGACATCGGCCGCGATGATCGACGTCACCGCCGGCGAGCGGTCGTGTCCCGGCGCGGTCGCGAGGCCCTCGGCGGGCGGTCGCGACGGACGGTACGGGCCGCGGGCGCGGGCGGCGGCGCGTGCGGGCCCGGCTCGGGAGCGTCGCCCTCGCGCCCGAGCCGGGCGACCGGCGTCGGCAGCGATTCGCCGGGCGGCCCGGATTCGGGCGTACGACCTTCCTCGAGCTCGGAGAGGAGCCGGAGCACGCGCGTCCCGCGCTCGACGGAATCGTCGAGCCGGACCTGGAGCTCCGGGATCCGCCTGAGCCGAAGCCTCGTCCCGAGCTCGCGCCGGACGTAGACCATCGCCCGGTCGAGCGCCCGGAGCGTCGCCCGCCGCTCGGCCTGCTGGCCGATGACGCTCACCCAGACACGGGCATGCCGCAGATCCGGCGACGTCTCGACGTTGGTCACCGTCGCGAACCCGATCGCGGGATCGGCGACGTCCTTGGCGAGGATCGACGTGATCTCCTGTCGCAGCAGCTCGTCGACGCGCTGCGTCCGCTGGCTCATCGGCTCGGTCGGGGATCGGGGGTCAGCGCGACGCGACGATCCGGGAGACCGTCTGCGTCGTGTAGCACTCGATGATGTCGCCTTCCTCGATCTCGTGGAAGTTCGCCAGCCCGATGCCGCACTCGAAGCCGGTCGCGACCTCGCGGACGTCGTCGCGGAAGCGTCGCAGCGACTCGATCCGGTCGGTCGCGACGACCTTGCCGCCACGCCAGACCCGGGCGCCGCCCCGCACGATCCGCCCGTCGGTGACGTAGCAGCCGGCGATGACGGTGCTCTTGCCGACGCGGAAGATCTGGCGCACCTCGGCCCGACCCTCGACGACCTCCACCTGCTCCGGCTCGAGCAGCCCGCCGAGCGCGGCCTGGATGTCGTCCGTGAGCTTGTAGATGATGTCGTAGAGCCGGACGTCGACGCCCTCGACGTCGGCGGCCCGGCGGGCCGTCTCGGTGATGCCGGTGTTGAAGCCGACGACGATCGCGTCCGAGGCGGTCGCGAGCATGATGTCGTTGTCGGTGATCTCGCCGGCGCCCTCGTGGAGGACGTTGATCCGGACCTCGTCGGTCGAGAGCTGGTCGAGGGCGTGGGTGATCGCGCCGAGCGAGCCGGACACGTCCGCCTTGAGGATGATGCGGAGCTCCTTCGCCTGTCCCGTCTGGACCTGGCGGAAGAGATCCTCGAGCGTCGCCCGGCCGCTGCCCTCGCCGCCCTTCGCGGCGACGTCGGCGCGACGGGTCTCGACCGCCGCCCTGGCGGCCTTCTCGTCGGCCACGACCCGGAGGATGTCGCCGGCCTCGGGGACGTCCTGGAGCCCGAGCACCACCACCGCGCTCGCGGGCCCGGTCTTGGCGACGCGCTTGCCGGTCGCCGTCTCGAGCGCCCGGACCTTGCCCCATGTCGACCCGGCCGTGATCACGTCGCCGACGCGGAGCGTGCCGGTCTGCACGACGGCCGTCGCCACCGGGCCGCGGCCCCGCGACAGCTGGGCCTCGATGATCGTCCCGATCGCCGCCCGCTTCGGGTTCGCCTGGAGCTCCTGGAGATCCGCCACGAGGAGGACCATCTCCTCGAGCGCCTCGATCCCCTCGCCGGTCCTCGCCGACACCGGGACCAGCGGCACGTCGCCGCCGTAGTCCTCGACGATGACGCCAGCCTCGGACAGCTCGGTCTTCACCCGGTCGGGGTTCGCGTCGGGCTTGTCGATCTTGTTGAGGGCGATGATGATCGGCACCTTCGCCGCCCGGGCGTGGTTGATCGCCTCGAGCGTCTGGGGCATGACGCCGTCGTCCGCGGCGACGACGATGATCGCGATGTCGGTGACCCGGGCGCCACGGGCGCGCATCGCCGTGAACGCCTCGTGGCCAGGGGTGTCGAGGAAGACGATCCGCCGCTCGCCCTTCGTGATCTCGGACGCGCCGATGTGCTGGGTGATGCCACCGCGCTCTCCCGCCGCGACCGACGTACTCCGGATCGCGTCGAGCAGGCTCGTCTTGCCGTGGTCGACGTGGCCCATCACGGTCACGATCGGCGCGCGTGGCTGGAGGTCGGCGGCCTCGTCCTCCTCGAAGAGGACCTCCTTGGCGGCTTCCGGCGTGGGCGCCTCGCCGTTCTTCTCGGCGCCGGTGCCGTTCGTCGCCGCCTGGGCCACCGGCTCGGCGATCTCGTAGCCGAGCTCGCCGGCGACGAGCGACGCGGTGTCGCGATCGATGAGCTGGTTGATCGTGGCGAAGATGCCGCTCTTGATCAGCTCGCGGATGACGTCGGCGACGTTGACGGCGAGCAGCTCGGCGAGCTCCTTGACCGTGATCGTCGACGGCAGCTCGATCGCACCGCGCTCGCGCGGATCGGCAACCTGGACGGCGGCCGCGAACCCACCGTCGCGGCGCGGCGGCTTGCGCGGCCCGCGACGGCCCCGGGTGCCACTCCTACTTCGTGCCACTGCTTCCCTCCTCGATCGTGTTCGTGTCGAATGTTCCCGTCAGCGCCGGGGCGACCTGCGGGAACGGAACGCCAAGTGCCTTCGAGAGGCCGCCCGGCGCGGTCGCCCGGCGACGGCAGTCGGGGTCATCGCAGACGTACGCGCCACGGCCGGGCAGCCGGCCGGTCGGATCGGCCGCGACCGAGCCGTCCGGTCGCCGGACGACCCGCAACAGCTCTCGCTTCGGGTGGCGCGTCCGGCAGACGACGCACGAGCGAAGCGGAACCGGACGCGGGCGCTGACCCACCGGCCGCGCTACGACGACACCTCCCCGCCCGACGCGGCGGCCTTCGCCCGACGCGTCCGGGTGGTGGGCTTCGCCTCGCTCGCGCCGTCGCTGGCGGACCCGTCCGTCGACGCGGCACCCGACTCGTCCGGCCGGCTCCCGTTCGTCGACGCCGGCTCGGGCTCGGTCGTCTGCGCGGCCTGAGCGACCTCGGCCGGAGCGGTCGTCTCGGCCACCGCCTCGGTCGTCTCGGCCACGACCTCCGTCGCCGCCCTGGCGGCCTCGGCGGCCGCGACATCGCTCCGGATGTCGATCCGCCAGCCGGTGAGCTTGGCGGCGAGACGGGCGTTCTGGCCTTCGCGGCCGATCGCGAGCGACAGCATTCGCTCGGGCACCGTCACCGTCGCGATCCGCTTCTCCTCGTCGATCGAGACATCGACGACCTGGGCCGGGCTGAGGGCGTTCGCCACGAAGACGGCGGGATCGTCGTTCCAGGGGATCACGTCGATCTTCTCGCCGCCGAGCTCCGCCACGACGGCCTGGACGCGGGCGCCGCGCTGGCCGACCGTCGCGCCGACGGGATCGAGGCCCTCCTGGCGCGACGCGACGGCGACCTTCGAGCGACTGCCGGCCTCGCGGGCGATCGCCTTGATCTCGACCGTGCCGGCGTGGATCTCGGGGACCTCCAGCTCGAACAGCCGGCGGAGGAAGCCCTTGTGCGTCCGGCTGACGTAGATCTGCGGGCCGCGCGTGGCCCGCCGGACCTCGAGGACGAAGGCCTTGACGTTCTCCCCGATCCGGTAGTGCTCGAGCGTGGACTGCTCCGTCGTCGCCAGGATCGCCTCGACGCCCTTGCCGACGTCGAGGATGATCGCCCGCGGCTCGACGCGGTTGACGGTGCCGGTGATCAGCTCGCCCTCCCGGTCGGCGAACTGGTCGAACACGACGTCGCGCTCGGCCTCCCGCAGCCGCTGGAGGACGACCTGCTTGGCCGTCTGGGCGTGGATCCGGCCGAAGTGCTCCGGATCGAGCTGCTCGTACTCCACGACGTCGCCGACCGACGCCTTCGGCTCGTAGCGGTGCGCCTCCTCGACGGTGAACTCCGTGAGCGGGTCCTCGACCTCCGCGACGACGGCTCGCGCCCGGTAGGCGCGGATCCGGCCGGTGTCGGCGTCGATGCGGACGTGGACGTCCTCGTCTCCCTCGACGCGGCGGTAGGCGGATTCGATCGCCTCCTCGACGGTCCGGATGAGCTGCTCCCGGGGGACCTGCTTCTCGGCGTTCAGCTGCAGGAGGGCGCCCACGAAGTCTCGACTCACCTTGCGCCTCCCGTTCGTTTCACTCGCGTCAGAACGGCGGCCCGACAAAAAGAAACGTGGGGGTCACCCACGTTCGGAGGCGGCCGTTCAATTGCCCTGAGTATACACACGG
>DASTSC010000226.1:0-27049 GCA_035760905.1 Candidatus Limnocylindrales bacterium
GCGGCGTCTTCGCCTGCGGCGACTTCGTGACCGGCCCGACGACCCTGATCGAGGCCGCGGGTCACGGCAAGAAGTGCGCCTACGCGATCGATCGCTACCTCAGCGGCCGGACCGACGTCAGCGTCAGCCCCAACGTGAAGATCACGAGCTCGTGGCGCCACGACATGCCCGAGTTCTACGACGTGCTCCCGCGCCAGCACATCCCGATGGCCCCCGTCGAGGCCCGGATGGCCTCGTCCGAGCCGCACGTCAACTTCACGACGCCGGTCGAGCTCGGCTACGACACGACCCACGCTGTCGCCGAGTCGACCCGCTGCCTCATGTGCAACTACAACATCTGGTTCGACCCCTTCCGGTGCGTCCTCTGCGGTGCCTGCGCCGATGTCTGCCCAGAGGGCGTGATCCACATGATCGACGTGAACCAGATGAAGTCCGAGGGCCTCCTGCCCGAGCTCGAGGAGGCCTACGGCTGGGAGCAGGGCGCCGCGATGGTCCTCGACGAGGAGCGCTGCATCCGCTGCGCGCTGTGCGTGAAGCGCTGTCCATTCGACGCCATTACGATGGAGCGGTTCGAGCTCGCCGAAGTCTCGACCGATGGTCGGCTCTACAAGGAGTCGTACCGTGACGCCCAGCTGGCCGGTGCCACTGGCATGGCAACCGGCGTGGCAGGAGGGGCACCCGCGTGAGCTTCCTGGAGCGGGTCGACCAGTCGATCCGACGCAGTCCCGTCTGGCGTTCGCTCTTCCGCAACCCGTACCCGAGCGACGAGCGCTCGCGAGCGTACGCGGTCATGAACAACGTCTTCCTGCACCTCCACCCGGTGCGGGTCCGCCAGCACGCGGTGAAGTTCGCCTACACCTTCTGCCTGGGCGGGCTGTCGTTCTTCCTGTTCCTCGTCCTGACGATCACCGGCGTCTACCTGATGTTCTTCTACGTGCCGTCGGCGACACAGGCCTACACGAACATCCTCGACATCCAGGCCAAGGTGACCTTCGGGCTGCTCACCCGCAACATCCACCGCTGGGCGGCCCACCTGATGGTCTTCTTCGTCTTCCTGCACATGATGCGGGTCTTCTACCACGGGGCCTACAAGCCGCCCCGTGAGTTCAACTGGGTCGTCGGCATCGTCCTGCTCTTCACGACGATCCTGCTGTCGTTCACCGGCTACCTGCTGCCGTGGGACCAGATCGCCTACTGGGCGATCACGATCGGCACGAACATGGCCGGCTACGCGCCGCTGTTCAACACGCCGACGAAGCTCCTGCTCCTCGGCGGCCTCGAGGTCGGCCAGAACACGCTGCTCCGCTTCTACGTGCTCCACATCATGGTGCTGCCGCTCGTAGGAGCGATCTTCCTGGCGGTCCACTTCTGGCGGATTCGAAAAGATGGAGGCATCAGCGGCCCGCTCTAGGCCGCGCGCGTCATGACCGACACCAAGCGACCACCGGATACGAAGTCGCCCGTGGAGACGGGCGGGCCGCGCGTCGTCCAGCCCGTCGATCCGACGCGGCGGACCGAGATCGACAAGCAGCGGGTGCCGATGTCGGCACGGCCGTACCGGCTCCTCGCGCTCGTCAAGCAGGACGCCGTCGTCCGGGTCCAGAAGGAGCCCGACGACACGGTCATGACCTGGCCGCACCTGGTCTCGATCGAGTTCCTCGCGGCGGGCGTCATGACGATCTTCCTGCTGCTCATGGGCCTGTTCGTGAACGCCCCGCTCGAGGACCTCGCGAACGGCAACGTCACACCGGCCGTGGCCAAGGCGCCGTGGTACTTCCTCGGCCTCCAGGAGCTGCTCGCGTACATCCACCCGGTCGTGTCCGGCGTGATGGTTCCGACCTTCGTGTTCGTCGGCGGCATCCTCCTGCCGTACATCGATCGAGGGAACGTGCTCGCGACCCGGCCGTCGGAGCGCAAGACCGCGGTCGTGCTGTTCACGATGCTCATGATCTTCGGCCTCGTCCTCACGTTCGTCGGGATCTTCTTCCGCGGTCCCGGCTATTCGTTCGTCATCCCGTACGTGAACACGTCGGGTCTCCACTTCTCCCTGTAGGGGAACCGATCACGCCATGAGCAACTACCACGTCGAGCCTGCCAGCCGCCCCCAGGCCCTGACAAAGGAGGCGATCAAGAGCCTCCGCCACGAGCAGGTCCAGGGCCTGTCGCGGCGTCAGCTGCTCCGAGGGTCGCTCGGGCTGGGCGTCCTGGTCTGGCTGACCGAGGCCACGGCCGCGACGGTCGGCTTCCTGTGGCCGAACCTCTCGGGTGGCTTCGGCGGCAAGGTCACGATCGGCAAGCTCAGCGACATCAAGCTCCAGAACAGCACCATCCCCGTGGACCAGGGCTTTCCGGCCTACTACCCGGACGCCCGGGCCTACATCGTCCTCGTCGACCCGGCCCGGCAGGAGTTCATCCCGGGCACCGACACGACCGGCGACGGCACGGCCCTCAACGTCCGGCCGCTCTACCAGCGCTGCCCGCACCTTGGCTGCAAGCCGAACCCGTGCCTCAAGAACTACTGGTTCGAGTGCCCCTGCCATGGGTCGCGCTATGACCGGCTGGGGATCAAGGCCGCCGGCGCGCAGTACGGGCCGGCGCCGCGGTCGATGGACCGGTTCAGCGCGACCGTCCACCCCGACGGGACGCTCGAGCTCGACACCGGCAAGATCACCCTCGGCCCGCTCCCGGTCGCGCTCGGCCAGCCCGGGATCATCCCGCCGAAGTCGCCGACCGGCTGCATCTGATGACCGACCAGACACCGCCTCCGGGTGGCGAGGAGCGGCTGCCCGCGCGGCGGCCGCCCGTCGAGGCCGCGCCCGCCGAGCGGTTCACGTCGCCACCGTCGACCCGCCGCTTCCTCCTCACCCCCGAGCGGGCGGCGTCGATCGTCCGCCAGTCGGCCAACGCCCGGTTCGTCGGCTTCCTCGCCGTGTCGGTCGTGGTCCTGTTCCTGATCCTCTACTACTTCTACGAGCTCGGCTTCCCTGGCGGGCTGTCGCAGAGCCGACTGACGGCCGAGGCCGACGCCCAGCAGGTCACCTCGATCGAACGCGGCTACAACCTGTTCGAGGCGAACTGCGCGCGGTGCCACGGCACGAACGGCGAGGGCGGCATCGGCCCGGTCCTCAACGACCAGTCGAAGCTCTTCACCCACCTGAGCGAGCAGTACATCCACAACGTCCTCACGGTCGGCGGCCGATACGTCTGCGGCGATCCGAACAGCCTGATGCCGGTCTGGTCGAACGACAACGGCGGGCCGCTCAACTACAAGCAGATCGAGGACCTGATCAACTTCATTCGGGCGCCGAAGGGACCGGAGTACGAGGTCCGCGACCCATCCCTCTTCGAGGCGACCGGCCAGACGTTCGAGGGCTGGCGGGACACGAGCTACACGCCGCCGCCCGGGGCGACCCCGTTCCCGGACTGCTGGAAGGATGCATTCAAGAACCAGAGCGCGGCTCCGAGCGGCTCGGCGGGCGCGTCCGGCTCGCCGACGACCTCGGCGGCACCCTCGAGCAGCGCGGGTGCCTCCGGCGGCGCGGCGCCGGCGGGCCAGGTCCAGGTCACCGCGCAGGGGATCGCGTTCACGACCCAGAGCGTGGACGCGCCCGCGGACACGGCCTTCTCACTGCTGTTCGACAACCAGGACAACGGCATCCCGCACAACGTCGACATCCAGGATTCGAGCGGGGCGTCGGTGTTCAAGGGCGACATCGTCACCGGCGTCACCCAGACCACCTACAACGTGCCGGCGCTCAAGGCCGGGTCCTACACGTTCATCTGCGACGTGCACCCGAACATGACGGGCACGCTGACGGTCAAGTGAGGCCGGCCGAGGCCGGCGACAGGTTGGGAGGACGATGGCGCAGCCAGCGCTGACTGCGGGCAGGACGCGACGCCGAGCCCTCTTCGGGCTGCTCGACGCCGACGGCTGGGGCTGGGCGTCGCTCAAGGCGTTCGTCTGGTTCATCCTCATCATCTTCGTCCTCGGCTACCTGCCCGACCGCGCCTACTACTTCACGGTCTTTCCGACGATCGACCTCGGCATCCTCGCCTGGTCGCCGATCAACCTCTGCCCGCCGGAGAACGGCGCGCTGCCGTGCCCGGCCCCGGCCGGCGCGACGGTCGCCTGGCAGAAGAACCCATCCCAGATCACGCTGCCGACACCGGCCCTCAACGGCCGCGCGGTCCAGGCCGGACCAGACCTCCTCTACATCGGCGGCGAGCACGGCTCGGGCGGTGGCGGCGCCACCGACGAGGTCCTCGTCGCGAAGACCGTCGGGACCGGCAACTTCGACGCCTGGGCCCAGGGCCCGAAGCTTCCCGCGCCGCGGACGGAGCCGGCCGTCGTCGTGTTCAACGGCGTCGTCTACGCCTTCGGCGGCGCCGACACGTCCGGCAAGGCCCAGGCCGACGCCTACGTCCTGACACCCGACCAGGCGACGGGCGAGCTGGGAACCTGGCAGGCCGCCGCCGACGCGAAGCTCCCGATCGATCTCCCCGAACCGCGCCTCGCGGCGTCCGCCGTCGCGGTCGCCGACGGGATCGTGGTCGCCGGCGGCTACGACGCCTCGGGCGCCCCGAGCAAGACCGTCTGGAAGTCGACCGTGGATTCACAGGGCAAGCTCGGCAAGTGGGTCGAGCAGGCGCCGCTCTTCGCCGGCCAGGCCGAGGCGATCGGCGTTCAGGCCGGGTCGTGGCTCTGGCTGTACGGCGGCGTCGACGAGAGCGGCAACCCGACGAACCTCGTCCAGCGCGGCAACTTCGGGACGCTGGCCTCGACCGGCGGCGCGGGCGCAGCGGGCGCCAGCCCGGCCGCGTCGGCGGCCGCGAGCCCGGCGGCGAGCGCCGGCACGCCCGCCGCGGGCAACGACGTCGTCGGCTGGCAGGTGGCGAACGAGGTCAACCTGCCGGCGCCGCGTGCCAACCCGGCCGGCTTCACCGCGAACGGCGCGATCTATCTCGTCGGCGGCGACGACGGCAACGGCCCCCGCCCCGAGCTCTACTGGGCGACCCCCGACGGCACCGGCAACTTCACGGAATGGAAGCACCTCCAGCAGTCCGACCTTCCGGACGGCATCGAGGGCTCGTCCGCGGTCGTCCTCGGCAGCGACGTCGTGCTCGTCGGCGGGCGGGCGACGGCCGGCGTCACGGGCAACGAGGCCCGGGCCAACCTCGCGCCACAGCCGCCGTTCTTCCAGCTCGGGCTCGTGGGTGCGACCGTCCCGGCCCTCAAGATCGAGGGCGAGATCGGCCAGCAGCTCGGCTACCTGAACGCGGCTGGTGTCGCCACCGTCGACTTCGTGCTGCTCGTGCTCGTGGGCTGGGCATTCGCCCATCGCGACCAGACCCGCGAGCTCTTCGAGCGAATCCGGCGGCGCCGCGGGCGGTAGGAGCGGCGGCGCCGGGCCGAGGCTACTCGGGCTCGAGATCCCCCTCGCCCGGCTGCGGCGTCCCGCTCGCGGTCGGCAGTCCGGCCCTCGCCCAGGCGACCATTCCGCCGGCGACGTTCGTCGCATCGCGGCCGAGCTGCCGTAGATAGCCGGTCACCGCCAGCGAGCGGCTGCCGGAATGGCAGATGACGAGGAGCGGCCGGTCCGGCAGCTCACCGACCCGCCCCGTCAGCTCCGACATCGGGACGAGCGCGGCGCCGGGCGCCCGGACGTCGGCGAACTCGTCGCGCTCGCGGACGTCGAGCAGGATCGTCCCGGTGCCGTCGCCGAGGCGTCGCGCGGCTTCGGCCACGTCGACGCTCGGCAGGGGTCCGTTCACGGAACCGGGGCCAGCTCGGGCGGCGGCGCGGTCGCGAGGAGCTCGGCCGCCGTCTCGGCCGCCTCCGCGGGCCAGGATGACGCCACCGCGATCGCGGCGCGCCGCTCGGCGATCCCGTCGGCGAGGCCGGCGAGATCGACGCCGATCCCGGCTCCAGGGCCATCGGCGAGCGCGCGCCGGACCCGGTCCTCGGCGCCCTCGAGGTTCTTCGCGACGCCGCGGGGATTGCCGCGGACCGCGTGGACGTAGGCGGCCGCGAGCTTGATCAGGCCCTGGAGCGCCTCGCGCTCGGCGAGGTCGCGCGTCCCCATCCAGGCGGGCTCGAGCAGCTCGTGGGCCTCGAAGAAGTCGCCCCGCCGGTAGGCCGCGATCCCGGCCCGGAGGGCCGCGCGGCGGGTTCGCGTCGGGAGCGGCCGGTACGCCTTCGAGCGGCCGCCCTGGACGATCCGGCCCCCGACGACGGGCGCGGCGACCATCAGGCGAGGTCGCTGAGCGGCTGGCGGGAGCCGAAGCCGGTCGTCAGCTCGTGCCACCAGGCGACGTCGTCCTCACCGAGGCGCCAGCAGAGCCAGACCTGCCTGCCGCTCACGAGGGCCGGGAAGTCGATCAGCCCGGACTCGATCTCGCGGAGCGTGATCCCCCAGTCGTCGATCTGGCCGACGGCCGCCTGCATCTGATCGACGATGCCCTGCATCCGCATCCGGATCCGGCGCAGCTCGGCGTCGTCCTCGGGCGACGGCAGCGGTGCCGGGCCGCCCTCGGACCGAGCCTCGACCGCCGAGATCCGCTCGACGGCGAGGTCGCGGAGGGCGATCAGGTCGGTCCGCTCGGCGCGCAGCCGCTCGAGGACCGGCCGGAGCTCCGCGAGCCGCTCGTTCGCGGCGTCGATCGAATAGAACTGCGCCACCGCCTGATGATAGGACGCCCGGCGCGAGAACCCGGCCACCGGCGGACCGCGCCGGGGACGGGAGCCCGGGCGCCGGTGCTAGGATCGGCCCCGATGCGACTGGCAGCGCGGATGTCGCGGATCGGCACCGAGACCGCGTTCGAGGCGGCGGCGCGCGCCCGCGCGCTCGAGGCGACCGGTCGGTCGGTCGTTCACCTCGAGATCGGCGAGCCGGACTTCGACACGCCAACGCACGTGAGGGCGGCCGCGAAGCGCGCCCTCGACGAGGGCGCCACCCATTACGCGCCGTTCGCCGGCATTCCCGCCCTCCGGGAGGCGATCGCCGCGGACGCCACGGTCCGCAAGGGCTTCCAGGTCACGCCCGACCGCGTCTTCGTCACCGTCGGCGGCAAGGGCGTCATGCTCTACGCGATCCTCGGGCTCGTCGACGAGGCCGACGAGGTCATCGTTCCCGATCCCGGCTACCCGATCTACGACTCGCTCACCCGGTTCGTCGGGGCGACGCCGGTTCCGATCCCGATCCGCCAGGAGCGTGACTTCCGGCTCGACGTCGACGAGCTCGCCTCGCTCGTCACCCCGCGGACGCGACTGCTCGTGATCAACTCGCCGGCGAACCCGACGGGCGGCGTGCTCACCCGCGACGACGTCGAGCGGATCGCGGCGATCGCCCGCGACCACGACCTGCTCGTGCTCGCCGACGAGATCTACGGACGGATCCTCTACGACGGCGCGGAGCACGTCTCGATCGCCTCGCAGCCCGGAATGGCCGAGCGGACGATCGTCCTCGACGGGTTCTCCAAGACGTTCGCGATGACCGGCTGGCGGCTCGGCTACGCGATCGTGCCCGAGGGCCTCCGCGAGATGTACGGGACGCTCCTCATCAATACCGTGAGCGGCGCGACGACGTTCGCCCAGGTCGGCGCGGTCGAGGCGCTCCGGGGACCCCAGGACGACGTCGACGCGATGGTCCACGAGTTCAACGCGCGGCGTGACCTCGTCGTCGACGGCCTCAACGCGATCCCGGGCATCCGCTGCGCCCGGCCGAGCGGCGCCTTCTACGTCTTCCCCGACATCTCGGGGACCGGTCTCTCCGGCGACGAGATGGCGGCCCGGCTGCTCAACGAGGCCGGCGTCTGCGTCCTCTCCGGGACCGCGTTCGGCGGCGTCGGCGCGAACCACATCCGGATCAGCTACGCGAACAGCCGCGAGAACCTCCGCGAGGCGCTCGAACGGATCGGCGCCTTCGTTGCCGGCCACTCGAACGGCGCGGCCGCCGGAGCGAGCGTGGCCGGCCCGGCGGCCTCGGGCCGCTGACGGAGGTGGTCGCCGACCCCGAGGCGAGCCGGCTCGGCTCGGTCGACGAGCTCTACCGCGAGGCCGAACGCTCCTTCGGGGACTGGGACGTCGTCAAGGACGTCATCGACGAGCTGATCGACCTCGCCCTCAACTACCGCCAGTCGGGGCACCCCGGCGGGAGCCGGTCGAAGGTCCACCTGTTCCTCGCGCTCCTCCTCTCGGGCGCGATGCGCTGGGACATCCGCCAGCCGTGGCGCACGTTCGGCGACCGGCTCGTCCTCTCGGCCGGCCACACGGTGCCGCTCGTCTACACGACGCTCGCCGCGCTCAACGAGACCCTCCGGGCGCGCCACGAATGGACCCGCGACGACCGGTTCGCGTTCCCCGACGGCGGCCGCTGGGCGCTGACCTGGGAGGACCTGCTCAAGCTCCGCCGGCGGGGCGGGCTGCCCGGCCACGCCGAGATGGAGGGCAAGACGCTCCTCCTCAAGTTCAACACCGGCCCGTCGGGCCACGGCATGCCGCCGGCCGCCGGCGAGGCGCTCGCGCTCAGGCTCGCCGGCTGCGAGGAGGTCAAGGTCTTCGCGATCGAGGGCGAGGGCGGGCTGACGCCGGGCGCGAGCCACGAGACGCGCAACGCCGCCTGGGGCCTCGGGCTCTCGAACCTCGTCTTCCTCGTCGACTGGAACGACTTCGGCATCGACGAGTTCGCGCTCTCGTCGGTCGTCCCGGGGACGCCGGAGCGCTGGTTCGGCGCCTACGACTGGCGCGTCACCGGCACCCTCGAGGGGATGGAGTGGGGGCCGGCGACGCGGGCGGTCCTCGAGGCGGCCCGGGGCGAGAACCCCGAGCGGCGGCCGTCGATGGCCTGGTTCCGGACGCGCAAGGGCCGCGGCTACGGCAAGTACGACTACAAGAGCCACGGCACGCCGCACCCGATGAACAGCCCCGAGTTCTGGGCCGTCCGCCACGGGTTCATGGAGAAGTACGGCGTCGAGTACGTCGGCGTCGACGAGGCCGCGCCGTCCGATCCGGACGAGCGGGCGGCGCAGGCCGAGGCGAACTTCCGGGTCGCGATCGGCGCGTTCCGGGATCGCCGCGACGTCGTCGAACGGATCTCGGACCGGCTGCTCGAGGTCGCCGACCTCGTCCCGGACCGCGTCGCGACGTTCAACCTCGGCGGGAGGGGCGGCGCGATCTTCGACGACCGTCGCCTGCTTGACTACCGCTCGTACCCCGAGGCGATCTACAAGGCGCCGCGCGAGAAGGCCCCGAACCGGGCCGCGCTCGCGGCGTGGGGCGCGTGGGTCAACTCGTACGCCAGGGCCGAGTACGGCCGACCGCTCGTGATCGCGGCGTCGGCGGACCTCGCCGAGTCGACGAACCTCGCCGGGTTCGGCAAGGGCTTCGGCGACCTCGAGGGCTGGGGCTGGTACCAGCGCGACACGAACCCGCGCGGGGCGTTGCTGCCGACCGAGATCACCGAGTTCACGAACGCCGGGATGACCGTCGGCCTGGCGACCGTCAACCTCGCCGACGACCCGATGACGGAGTTCAACGGCTTCTGGGGCGCCTGCTCGACCTACGGCTCGTTCAGCTATCTCAAGTACGGCCCGATGCGGCTCTTCAGCCAGCTCGCCCAGGATTCGGAGCTGAAGGTCGGCAAGGTCATCTGGGTCGCCGGCCACTCGGGGCCGGAGACGGCGGAGGATTCGCGGACCCACTTCGGGATCTTCGAGACGGCCGTCACCCAGCTCTTCCCCGAGGGTCGGGTCATCGACCTCCACCCGTGGGAGTACAACGAGGTCCCGGTCGTCCTCGCCGCCGCGCTCGCGCAGGAAGCGCCGATCGTCGCCCTCCACCTGACCCGCCCGGCCATCGAGATCCCGGATCGCGAGGCGCTCGGGATGCCGTCCCACTTCGAGGCCGCGCGGGGGGCCTACGTCATGCGGCCGTACCGCGACGACCGGCCGCGGATGGGCACCGTCGTCGTCCAGGGCACGACGACGACCGCGAACCTCGTGAAGATCCTGCCCGAGCTCGACGCCGCGGGCCTCAACGTGAAGATCGTGGCGGCGGTCAGCCCCCAGCTGTTCCGCCTTCAGCCGGCCGAGTACCGTGAGGCGACGCTCTCCGCCGCCGACCGGATCGACGCGATGGGGATCACGAACCGGGCCCGCCGCCTCATGGCCGAGTGGATCGACGGGGCGGTCGCGGCCGAATACTCGATGGGCTCCGACTGGGACGACCGCTGGCGGACGGGCGGCACGGTCGACGAGGTCATCGACGAGGCCCATCTCTCGCCCGCCCACCTGCTCGCCGGGATCGAGCGGTTCGCGCGCGACCGGGAGGCGCGGCTCGGCCGGATCCGGGAGACGGTCGAGGCCGCCGAGCGGCGCTGAGCGGCGTCGCGGGCGGCGCGCCGTGGACCGGGCTTCGCCGCCGAGATTTCGGCCCCAGCAGAACCGCGAGCACAAGCGGGCTGCGTAACCACCCGGCCGCCAGTCGCTCCCCGGGAAGGCAAGGTCCACTCGGGTCTTTCGCCGTTCGACTCGGTCCGCGGCAGCGCTGATCGCGACGGCCCCACCGCCGTCCAGTCGGCTTCCGGTCGGCCTTCGCGCTCGTCATTCCGCTGGCACCGAAACTCGGCACCGGAAGGGGGACAGGTGTGCCGGCGTGAGGCGTGGTCGGCAGCCGAGGCGGCGGATGCTACCTTCGACCCCGGGCCCGTAGCTCAGCGGTCAGAGCAGGGGACTTTTAATCCTCGTGTCCTGGGTTCGAATCCCAGCGGGCTCACCGCGCGCGTATCGGCTCGGCTCGGCGTCCCCGGCGAGGGCACGACCGAGGCGGACGAGAAGCCGACCGGTCAGCGCGAACGGACGGGGGCGGGAGGAATGCCCCGGGCCGCGCCTCACGAGCCGCTCTCGCCGCGCCTCGGCTGCCTGCTGCTCGCGCTCGAACTGCAGGAGGCTCAGCGCCTCGTGCCGGTCGAGTGCCCGCCATGGGTCCATCGTGATCACCCCCAGGTGCGTCCGACGGATCCATCAGCGGCCGCCGCGAGTCGACAACCACCTACGCCGCGCTCGACCGACCGGTTCGCGCTGGTTCAGCCGCCCTCGGGGCCCTCGAGCGGGAGCAGGAGGCGCCGCAGCAGGTCCTCGAGCGAGGCGATCTCCTCGGACGTCAGCGGCGCGAGGAACTTCTCCTCGTTCTCGACGTTCGCGCCGACGGCCGCGTCGACGACCGTCCGACCCTCCTCGGTCAGCTCGACGATGACGCCGCGCCGGTCGTCAGGATCCGGCAGCCGCCGGAGGAGGCCGCGCCGTTCGAGCCGGTCGAGCCGGCTCGTGACGCCGGCCGACGACAGCATCAGCCCACGCCCCAGCCGCCCCGGCGAGAGCCGGTGCGGTGGTCCGACGATCCGGAGCGCGGCGAGCACCCCCACTTCGCCGCGGTTGAGCCCATAGCGGCCGAACACGGCCTCCTCGCGAAGAGCGAGGTGACGTCCGAGCCGGCCGAGGCGTGCGGTCACCTCCAGGCTTGCGACCCGGAGGTCGGGCCGGATCTCGGTCCAGCGGTCGATGAGGCGGTCAGTGAAGTCGCGTGCCATGAGCCGAGTCTACGCCTGCCTCTCTCGTGTGCTAGTATCTCGCTTTCTAGTTACTTATGAGCGAGAGAACTGTCATGACGGCCCAGCTCGCGGATGCCACGCCGGTCGCGGACGAGGACCTGATGCGCCAGGTCGCCGCGGGATCGCAGGCTGCGGTCGGATCGCTCTACGACCGCTACGCGGGCGCGATCTACGGGATCGCCTACCAGCTGTGCCACGACCGGGGCACCGCCGAGGACGTCGTCCAGGAGACGTTCCTCGCCCTCTGGAACCGGGCCGAGACGTTCGACCCCGCGGCCGGCTCGTTGTCCGGCTGGCTCTACGCGATCGCCCGCCACCGCGCGCTCGATCACCTGCGCTGGTCGCGCCGGCGGATCCCCGCTTCGCCGTTCTCGGTCGTCGTCGGGGATCGACCGGACGAGGCCGCCGCGGTCGATTGGCTCGCCGCGGCCGGGACGGTGGTGGGCGCAGCGACCGGCGAGATCGGCCCGGAGGTTCTCGCCGAGCGTGGCGAGACCGGGGCGGAGGTCCGGAGCGCGCTCGACGTCCTCACCCCGCCCGAGCGCGAGGCGATCCTGCTCGCGTACCGCGACGGTCTCTCGCAGTCCGAGATCGCGGCTCGACTCGGCTGGCCACTCGGAACCGTGAAGACGCGGTCGCGGCGGGCGCTTCGCCGGCTCCGCGAAGCGTTGACGGCCGGGACCGGGGACGCCTGCTGCGGCGAGGGCGCATCCGCCTGACCTAGCCGTCGGGTGGGACGACCACCCCGCGGCGAGCTCGCCGCCGCACCCGGACGATGACGATCGGCGCGACGTAGCCGATCACGAGGAGCGGCAGGACGATCCGGAATCCGGCCCGCGCCACGACCGCGAGCAGGCCGAGCGCGACGAGCGCGACCCAATAGGCCGCGAGAACGGTCGGCGACAAGCCCGCCGCGCGGAGGCGCGACACGGGCAGCAGCGCGAGCATGCCGGCCACGAGGAACGCGGCGATCGTGAGCGGTGAGAGTGCCACCGGGGCATGGTAGGCGCCGTTTGACGGTTCGTCCCCCCACGGGTACAGTTCACGCCTCAGTCGCGGGGTGGAGCAGCGGCAGCTCGTCGGGCTCATAACCCGAAGGTCGGCGGTTCGAATCCGCCCCCCGCAACCAGCACTCATCCTGAACCCCGGTCCCGACCAACCGGGGTTCTTCCTTTTCCGGCTACTCCCAGCGGAACAGGCGGACAGCGCCGCCGACCGTCACCAGCGTCCAGATGCCGAGGACGACGAGCGGCGCCGCGCCGGGGAGGCCCGGATCGGCCTGTCCGCCGAGCGCGACCCGAAGGGCGTCGGCGAGCGCGCCGCCCGGGAGGGCCCGGGCGAGTGCGGCGAGTGCCGCAGGCAGACCGTCGGGCGGCACGACGACGCCGCCGACGAGCACGAACCCGAGGAAGAGCGCGTTCGCGAGCGCGAGCGTCGCCTCGGCCCGGAGCGTTCCTGCCAACAGCAGCCCGAGGCCCGCGAAGCAGGCGGTCCCGAGGACGAGCGCCGCGACCAGCGTCGGCACGTCGACGCCGCCCGGCCGCCAGCCGAGCAGGCCAAACGCCACGAGCGCGATCAACGCGAGCTGGACGACCTCGAGGACGACGACCGCACCGATCTTCGCGACGACGAGCGCGGGCCGCGAGAGGGGGCTGGCGCCGAGCCGCTTGAGGACGCCGTAGGCGCGCTCGTAGCCCGTCGCGATGCCAAGGTTGACGAGGCCGGCCGAGATGATGGCGACCGCCACGATCGCCGGCACGACCGCGTCGACCGCCCGGCTGCCCGGCGGCAGCCCGATGGGATAGGCGACGAAGAAGACGAGCAGGGCGATCGGGATGACGAGCGTCGCGAGGACGTTCTCGCCGCGGCGCGCGGTGAGCCGAAGCTCCATCCCGAGCTGGGCCGCGATCCGGTCGGTGAGCGGGGCCGACGTCATGGTTCCTCCGGGCCGCGGACGAGCTCGAGATACCGCTCCTCGAGCGTTCCACCGCCGACGCGCAGCTCCGAGAGCGGCAGTCCCCGTGTCTCGCACCACCGGGCGAGGGCGGTCACGCGCGCCGGCTCGGCGGGGCCGCCGACGCGGAGCCAGCCGTCGGGGTCGCGGTCGACCGGCCCGTCGAGCCGCGTCGCGAGCTCGAGGAGGTCGTCGTCGGCGACCGGCCCGGCGAGACGGAACCTCATGACCGGCGGGCCGGCGCCAGCGATCGCGTCCGGCGTGTCGTCGGCGACGACCCTGCCCCGGTCGAGCACCACGACCCGATCGGCGAGCCGCTCGACGTCGACGAGCTCGTGGGTCGTCAGCAGGATCGCCCGGCCCTCGCGGCGCTGTCCGTCGAGGAGCGCGCGGGTCGCCTGCCGGGCGGCCGGGTCCATGCCCGCCGTCGGCTCGTCGAGGACGAGGACGTCGGGCCGTCCGACGAGGGCGAGCCCGAGCGACAGCCGTTGTCGCTCGCCGCCCGACAGGGTTCGGATCCGCGAGCCCGCAACCTTCTCCAGCCCGAGCAGGCCGAGGAGGCGAGCGGGATCGTCGGGGGCCGCGTAGTAGCTGGCGAACAGGCGAAGCGCCTCGCGAACGGTCGCGAGCGGATAGAGCCCGCCCGCCTGGAGCATCACCCCGACGCACGGTCGGACCCGGTTCGCGTCGCCGAGCGGGTCGAGGCCGAGCACCGTCGCCCGGCCGGCATCGGGCCGGCGGTAGCCCTCGATGATCTCGACGGTCGTCGTCTTGCCCGCGCCGTTCGGCCCGAGGAGCCCGACGATCGTGCCCGCGTCGACGGCGAACGTGACGTCGTCGAGGACCCGCCGGCCGCCGTACGCCTTGGCGAGCCCGTCGACCTCGAGGGCGGCGGTCACGAGCCGAGGATCGTCGGCAGCTGCCGGTCGAGATCCTCCGCGAGCAGCTCGCCGATCTGGCGCGAGCGGAGGACGCCCGATCGGTCGATGAAATAGGACTGGGGCGGGGCGACGACGGTGTACGCGCTCGCGAGCGCGCCCGACGGGTCGAGGACGGTCGGCCAGTCCGCGCCCATCCGGGCCACGAAGTCGCGGGCCGGCGCCGGATCGTCCTTGTAGAGCACCCCGACGATCGCGAGGCCGTCAGCGGTGTGGGCCTTCTCGGCCGCGAGGAGGAGCGGGAACTCGTCCCGGCAGGGACCGCACCAGGAGGCCCAGAAGTTGACGATCACGGGCCTGCCGCGGAGCGAGGCGAGGTCGAGATGCGAGCCGTCGATCGTATCGCCCGCGATCGGCGGGACGGGCTCGCCCTGCTTGGCGACGCTCGAACCGCATCCGGCGACCACCGGCGCGAGGGCGACGAGGGCCACGGCGAGCGCGACGATCGGTCGAAGGCGCGTCGTCGGCCCCCTACTTGACCGTCAACGTCCCGGTCATGCTCGGGTGGACGTCGCAGACGAACGTGTACGTGCCCGCCTGGAGGGCCGGGACGTCGTACGTCGTCTGGGTCACGCCCGTCACGATCTCGCCCTTGAACGCCGAGCCGCCGCTCGCGTCGTGGACGTCGACGTTGTGGGGGATGCCGGCGTCCTGGTTGTCGAAGGCGATCGTGAACGCCTTGCCGGCCGGCGCGCTGACCGAGGCCTGAACGAACGCGATCCCCTTGGCCTCGATCGTCACGTCGCCGCCGGCGCCACCGGACGGCGCGGTGCTCGGCGCGCCGCCGCTGGCGCTCCCGCCCGAGCCTCCGCCGCCCGCCGGCGCGCTCGCTCCCGGGGAGGCGCCCGGCCCGCCGGCCGCCGATCCCTTCGGTGGCAGGATGCCGGCGTCGAGGACGATCGCGCCGACGAGGATGACCGCGATGACCGCGAGCGTCCCGACGGGATACCCGGGTGCCTCGGCGTGGGGGAGCTGGCCCGTTCGGTCCGCGGTCACGACGTCTGCGTACTCGTGGCGGGCGTCGCGAAGCCAGCCGAGGAGGCTGACGACGAGGAACAGGAATCCGGCCAGCGCGATCCACGGGCCGGCGACGAGGCCGGCGAAGAGGAGCGCCACCGCGGCCGAGACGAGGATGGGCCGGAAGCTCGGCGCCGGCATATGGACGCCCGGGGGCGGCGCGAGCGCGACGGCGGTGCCCGACTGGACCCGGCCCTCGACCTGGTCGTACTCGCGAAGCGCCTCGCGGCCCCAGTAGAGCAGCGCGATCGCGAGCACGGCGAGACCGCCGATGAGGAACCAGCCCTTGAGCACGAGGCCGGCGAAGACGACTGCCGCGCCGATCGCCGCGAGGATCGGGGCGAACGACCCGTGGCCCTCGTGGACGCCCGGCGGCGGCAGCGGCGGCAGACGACGAACGCCCCGCCGCCGCGGACCGAGCTGGGTGAGCCGGAGGAGCGTGCCGGCGAAGAAGAGGACGACGACCGCGAGGAGGAGGATCGGCAGGAGCGCGACGAGCGAGCCCCAGTCGGGGATGACGAGCTTCGACGTCAGGTCGAGGATGCCGTTCCAGAGGTCCTGGAGCCGGGCGCCAGCCTCCTCCATCGGGTCCTACTCGCGCGGCGAGCCGGCCACGAGCACGTAGGCCATGACCCCGAGGGCGATGCCGAGCGCTCCGAGCATCACGACCCCGGCGTAGTCCTCGAACCCGGGCGCGTCGACGTACGGTACGACCCAGTAGACGAACGCGACGACCACGAAGGCGATCCCGACGATCGCGGCGTTGCGGGGATGGCGGAGGGCGTGCATCAGCCGACCGTCGTTCCGGGCAGCAGGTAGAGGGTGCTGAAGAGCGCGATCCAGACGATGTCGACGAAGTGCCAGTAGAGCGACGTCGCCTCGACCGCGTCGTGGTGACGAGCGCTGAACTGGCCGGCCATCCCGCGATAGAGGATGACCGAGAGCATGACGACGCCGCCGAGGACGTGCGCCCCGTGGAAGCCGGTCAGGGTGAAGTAGGTCGTCCCGAACGGTCCGGCGTCGAGCGACAGGCCCTTGCTGGCGAGGATCGTGTAGTCGATGCCCTGCATGATCAGGAAGACGACGCCGAGCAGGACCGTGATCGCGATGTTGCGGATGAACCCGGTCCGGTCGTTGCGGCGGATCGCCCAGATCCCGAACTGGGCCGTGAACGAGCTGATGATCAGCAGGACGGTCGCCGGGCCGACGAGCGGAAAGATCTCGAGCGGGTTCTCCTTGTCGAAGGGCGGCGGCGGCCAGCCCTGGAACGACTGGGCCCGGATGCTGAAGTAGGCGGCGAAGAGGCCGCCGAAGAACATCACCTCGGACGTCAGGAACAGGATCATCCCGAGGACCGGGTTGCTGATCCCGCCGCGGGCGTCGTGGGCGAGCCCGCCGACGGGGGAGTGCTCGACGGTCGTCAGGGCGTGGCTGTCGGTCGTCACGACGGCGTCCTCAGGCTCCGGGTTCGGTCGCGGGCGCCGCCGCGGCCCCGGCGTGGCCGACGGTCGACGCGGCGTGCCGCAGGTCGAACAACGGCCGCTCCGAGCGAATCGGCGGCAACCGGTCGAAGTTGTACGGCGGCGGCGGGGAGCTGGTCGCCCATTCGAGCGTGTTCGCCTCCCATGGGTCGTCGCCGGCGATCTCGCCGTTGCGGAGCGAGACGAAGATGTTCCAGAGGAACGGCAGCATCGACGTGGCGATCGTGAAGCCGCCGATCGAGGCGAGCAGGTTGAGCTCGCTCCAGCCGGCCGCGGAGCTGTAGTCCGCGATCCGGCGGGGCATGCCGGCGAGCCCGAGCATGTGCATCGGGAAGAACGTCAGGTTGAAGCCGACGAACATCAGCACGAACTGGATCTTGCCGATCGTCTCGTTCAGCATCCGGCCGGTCATCTTCGGGAACCAGTAGTAGACGCCGGCCATCACCCCGAAGACCGATCCGCCGAAGAGGACGTAGTGGAGGTGGGCGACGACCCAGTAGGTGTCGTGGAGGGCGAAGTCGACCGGCACCGCCGCGCTGAACGCGCCGTTGATCCCGCCGATGAGGAACATCGTGAGGAACCCGAGCGAGAACAGGAACGGCGTCGAGAACCGGAGCTGGCCGCGGATCATCGTCGCGATCCAGTTGAAGAACTTCACCCCGGTCGGGACACCGATGAGCGCCGTCATCAGGCTGAAGAACGGCAGGTAGACCGAGCCCGTGGTGAACATGTGGTGGGCCCAGACCGAGAAGCCGAGCGCGCCGATGCCGGCGGTCGCGAAGACGAAGGCGCGGTAGCCGAAGAGCGGCTTGCGGGAGAAGACGGGCACGATCTCGCTGATCATTCCCATCGCCGGCAGGATCATCACGTAGACCGCCGGGTGTGAGTAGAACCAGAAGACGTTCTGCCACAGGATCGCGTTGCCGCCCGACGCCGGGTCGAAGAAGTGGCCGCCGTAGTTGCGGTCGATGAAGAGCATGATCAGCGCGCTCGTGAAGACCGGCGTCGCCATGAGCACGAGAACGGCGGTGACGAGCACCGTCCACACGAGGATCGGGATCCGGAACATCGTCATGCCCGGCGCGCGGAGCTTGAAGATCGTCACGAGGAAGTTCACGGCGCCGAGGATCGAGCTCGTCCCGACGAGGACGAGCCCGAGGATCCAGAGGTCCTCGCCGACCCCCATGTACTTCGCCTCGGACAGCGGGGTGTACGACGTCCAGCCGGCGGCCGCCGCGCCGCCCCCGGCCAGGAAGCCGGCCGCGATCATGAGGCCGCCCAACGGCAGCATCCAGAACGAGAGGGCGTTGATCCGGGGGAAGGCCATGTCGGGCGCGCCGATCATGAGCGGCACGACGTAGTTCCCGAAGCCCGCCAGGATCGGGATGATGAACAGGAAGATCATCACCGAGCCGTGGATCGTGAACAGCTCGTTGTAGGTCGTCGGGGCGAAGAACTGGATGCCCGGCTGGGCCAGCTCGGCCCGCACGCCGAGGGCGAGCAGCCCGGCGAAGAAGAAGAAGATGAACGAGTTGACGAGGTAGAGAATCCCGATCTTCTTGTGATCGGTCGTCGTCACCCACTCGTACAGCCCGGACCGGTAGCCCGGGGCGGTCGTCGGCGGATGGAGGACGGTCGTCGCCATGCCTGCTCCTACTTGACCGTGAGCGTGCCCGTCATGTTCGGATGGACGTCGCAGACGAACTGGTACGTCCCGGCCGGCAGCGCCGGCACGGCGTAGTTCTGGGTCGCGACGCCGGGGAAGATCTGGCCCTTGAACACGGAATTCCCGCCCTGATCGTGGATGTCGACGTTGTGCGGGATCCCGTCGTCCTGGTTGTCGAACGCGATCGTGAACGGCGCCTGGGCCTGGGCCTCGAGCGACTGCTGCTCGTAGGCGATGCCCTTGGCCGTCAGCGCGAGGGTCGTCGCGCCCGCCTGGCCGGACGGCGCGGCCGATGCCGGCGGCTGGCCCGAGGCAGGCGGCTGGCCGGACGCCGGAGCTGAGGCCGCCGGCTGCTGGCTCTGCTTCGCCGCGTTGTCGATCTGCTGCTGGAGCCAGCTCTGGAACTGGTCGGGCGGCACGGCCTCGACGGTGAACTGCATCGCGAAGTGTCCCTCGCCGCAGAGCTCGGCGCACTGGCCCCGGAACGTCCCGGCCTGGTCGGCCGTGAAGTCGAACGAGTTCTCCTTGCCCGGCACGACGTCACGCTTGAAGAGGAATTGCGGGACGTAGAAGGCGTGGATGACGTCCGCGCTCTGGAGCCTGAGGTGGACCTTCTGCCCGACCGGCACGAACATCTTCGGCTCGAACTGCTTGAACTGGATCTGCTTCCCGTCCGGGCTCAGGTACTCGAAGCTCCACTGGAAGCGCGCGGCGACCGCCCGGACCTGGACCGGAGCGGCGGCGTCGACGCGGTCGACGTCGTTGAGCGTCCGCCACGAGACGAAGAAGAGGAACAGGACGAGCAGCGTCGGAACGAGCGTCCAGATGACCTCGAGCAGGTTGTTGCCGTGGATCTGGGGCGGCAGCTCGGTGTCGGTCGGCTTGCGGCGATAGCGAACGACCGCGAAGACGATCAGCCCCTCGACGAGCAGGAAGATGATCGCGGCGAGCAGGAAGACGATGTCGTAGAGGCCGCGGATCTCGGAACCCTGGGTCGACGTCGCGGCCGGCGGGAAGAACGAGCCCCAGACGTTGCCGAGCTGGTCGACGACGTTGCCCCGGGCGGCGAGGATCCCGAGGAACACGACGACGACGACGAGCGTGGCAATGCCGAGCACGAGCGCTGGACTGGGTCCCGACCTTCGGGGCGTCGTCATCGATCTCCTCGAGCCTGGGGGCACGACGCGCGAGGCGTCCGGGGGAATGGATTCGGCGCGGACGGCGCGGGGCCGAAGCGGCGCCCGACCGAGCCCGATGATACTCGACCGCCCGGCGGCGCGGCCCGAGCCGCCAGTGGCGACCCCGAGGCGCCATTCGCGGCCCTGGCCGACAATCTGTCCGATGCCCCGCTCGCTCAGGCAGATCGTGGCCGCGATCGCGACCGCCACGTTCGTCCTCGGTACCGCCGCGCCCGCCGTCCTCGCTCACGGTCTGGTCCCCGCGCCGCCGAGCCTGCCTGGCACGCTCCTCGCCTGGTCGTTCGACCCGACCGTCGTGGTGCCGCTCGCGTTGGCGGCGGTCCTCTACGTCGCGGCGGTCCGGAGCGTCGACCGGGCGCACCCGGCGACGCCCGTCCCGCGGGTCCGGACGGCGGCCTTCCTCGCCGGCCTCGTCACGATCGAGATCGCCCTCCAGTCGCCGATCGAGCACTACGACACGACGCTCTTCTCGTTCCACATGCTCCAGCACATGCTGCTGATGTTCTTCGCGGCACCCCTGCTCGCCCTCGGCGCCCCGATCACGCTCCTGCTGCGGGCGGCCCGACCGGAGCTCCGAACCCGGTTCGTCCTGCCGGTCCTCCACAGCCGGGTCGTCCGCGTCGTCTCGTTCCCGGTCGTCACCTGGATCACGTTCGCCGCGGTCATGTGGGGCACCCACTTCAGCCCGTGGTTCGACCTCGCCCTCGAGGACCCGCTCGTCCACCAGCTCGAGCACGCGGCGTTCCTCGCCGCCGCGCTCCTCTTCTGGTGGCCCGTCGTCGGCCTCGACCCGAGCCCGTGGCGGATGCCGTACCCGGTCCGCGCGCTCTACACGTTCCTCCAGATGCCCCAGAACACGTTCCTGTCGCTGGCGATCTTCTCCGCGGGCGAGCCGCTCTACGAGCACTACGCGACCCTCGAGCGGACCTGGGGTCCCACGCCGCTGTCCGACCAGCAGGCGGCCGGGGCGCTCATGTGGGTCGGGGGCGACATGGTCTTCATCGTCGCGCTCGTGCTCGTCGTCATGGCCTGGATGCGGGCAGAGGACCGGAGCGCGGCCGCGACCGACGCCCGCATCGAGCGCGAGGAGGCGGCGATCGATGCCCGGGCGAGGTCGCTCTCGGAACGCGCGGCGGCCGCCCACGAGGCCGCCGCGCACGAGGCGACCGCCGGCTACGGCAGCGGCGAGGCCAGCAGCTCGCGGTAGCGCTCGGGGTCGACGTTCCCGCCGCTCACGACGGCGACGGTGGTGGCATCGGTCGGCAGCCCGAGCTCGGCCGCGTGGAAGCGGGCCGCAGCGATCGTCAGCGCCCCCGACGGCTCGGCGACGAGGCGGGCCTCCTCGGCCGCGATCCGGACCGCGGCGGCGATCTCGGCCTCGCTGACGGTGACGATCCAGTCGAGCAGGGCCCGGAGGTGGGCGAACGTGCGGCGCCCGAGCGACTGGGTCCGCGCGCCGTCGGCGATCGTTCGGCTGACGGCGTCGGCCGGCCATTCGACGAGACGTCCCGTCTCGAGCGATTCGCGCGCGTCGGCCGCCAGCTCGGGCTCGACCCCGACCACCCGGGCCGCCGGCCGGAGCGCCTTGACGGCGGCCGCGACCCCCGACGCCAGGCCGCCCCCGCCTACCGGGACGAGGACGAGCGCGAGGTCGTCGACGTCCTCGACGATCTCGAGGCCGATCGTTCCCTGGCCGGCGATGATCCGGTCGTCGTCATAGGGCGGGATGACGGCGAGGCCGCGCTCATCGGCAAGCCGTTCGGCGACCGCCCGGCGCTCCTCGCTCGCGGGCCCGACCGTCACGATCTCGGCGCCGTCCGCCTCGACCCGAGCGCGCTTGATCGGCGGGGCGTTGTCGGGCATGACGACGACCGCCGGGGCGCCGAGCAGCCGGGCCGCCCGGGCCACCCCCTGGGCGTGATTGCCCGACGAGTAGGTGATGACCCCCCGCGCCCGGGCATCGGCCGGCAGTGCCGACACCGCCACGAACGCGCCCCGGATCTTGAACGCGCCGATCGGCTGGAGCGACTCGGCCTTGAGAAGGACCCGGCCCTCGGGCGATCCGAGTGCGACGAGCGGCGTCCGGAGAGCGACGCCCCGGAGGGTCACTGCCGCGCCCCGGATGGCCTCGATCCCGACGAGGGGGCGGCGGGAGGCGTGGCCCTCGGGCGTGTGGTCGGTCACCCCGGAAGCCTACGGATAATGCCGCGTCAGTGCGGCTGACTCATACCATTTGCGTTAGCTCGGACACCCCGTACCTGGCGTCATCGGCGAACCGAACAAGGGGCGAGCGACGCGCCGACGATCGCCGGCACTTGCGGCAGTCAACAAGTCGCTCGACTTCCATCCTCGCCGGAGGGCATCAACTCCCCAGGGGCACGTGCGAGTGCTGGTCAATGGCGAGAGGAGTGTCCTTCCCACGTGAGAGGACCTTGATCGTTATCCGCCACCGGCGCGCGAGATCACGGTTCGACGGATGGCCGGAGGGGCTGACTCGGGTCGTCCTTGCCGAGCACGTCGGCATCAACATATACGCCGGCTTCAATGAGCAGGGACGGATGGTGCCGTCGGAGAAGACGCTCGCCAAGACAAAGGCTTCTTGGGATGGCGCTGACCGTCGAGGAGGTCCGCCGCCAACGCGAGGGCGGCAAGCGAGGGCCTACACCAAACTCGAGCTGTTCGGGCCGTCACGAGCCTTGTGTGAGCATCCTGCTGGCGTGTTCGGGGAGAGGTCCAACCCATGGGTCCACACGAAGGGAGGAGCCGAGATGCCCATAGACATGGAAAGCGACTGTATGGCTCGTGTCGTTGCCAGGGGGAACCAGCAGGGCGATCAGATCGTAGATGTAGTCGCTTTCACAGGCCACCATTGGGGGGCACTTCGGCACAACGACTATCCTCGAAGCGCTGGCGAACTCACGCGCGTCAGCTTGCTCGATCGTGTCAAGGATTATCGCGCATTCACCTGGCTGGACCTGTGGCAGGCTGACACAGTCGGCGCGCTGCGCGCTCGCCGTAGACGGTTGGGCAGTCGGCGACGCTTCGACAACCGGCGCCGAGGCGGTCAATGCCGGTGTCGGTGGCGCGGGATTGATCGTGCACGCGTCTAGTGCAAGCAATACACTTGCGACGGCGGCGGCACAGAACATCCAAGCTCGTCCGGTGGAGCCCCGCATGGCAGGATTCGATTAGCCCGATGTGACAACGGTCGCCGAGTACTTGCTCAGAATTGTCTGGAGCTTGGTATCCCAACGAGCCCAGATCGTCTCGGTCGCCCCAATCGCAACCACGTCACCGCGAGCACCAAGCACGCTGCCGGACAGTTCCCTGAACACCCCACCGCCGGAATCCCCGCTTAGCCCCAGCGGCAGGACTCCCGGTCCGCGCCGGAGGTCCGTGTATGCCAAGTGGTGCCTGGTGTGGCCGTCGTACGTCGCATCGACATCGAGTGCCGAGTACGCGGCGCAGATCCGAAGGCTCCAGGCCCCCATCTGGCAGTACACCACGTTGGTAGTCGGGTTGCTTGCCTCTGTGATGGCCTTGTGCGATGTCTGGTCGTTCCCGGAATACGAGTGATGGAAGTAGGATTGCCCGTCGATCAAGGCGGTGTCTGGATCGATGCTGAATCCCTCGGAAGTGCCGACGACGGCGGTATGATTGCCATTCTGCGTCGATACGCCGTTGCCGCTGTAGCAGTGACCTGCCGTCAGCATCACCGTCCCGTTCGTCGAGCTGTTCAGATAGAAGCCCGTCGTGCAGCCGCCTTTGTCAGTGGAGATCTTTGCGCCACCCCAGAATGGCGACGTGTCGGCCCCGCGCGAAGCAGCTCCGAAGTCGCCGGGCCTGGCCGGTGTGATGCGAAGGGTGCCATCGGCGAGCGCGTCCGTCGTGGTCCCGGGGGCGGCTGCCTCGATCCCTTCGATCACGCCCGCAGTCGGCGCGGTTGTGATGATGGTCACGGCGTCGAGCGAGCTGTCGTACCCAACCGACGAGAAGCCAGTCGGACCGACGTCGGTGCCATCCACTACCTTCCGAGCAGCGTCAACCAGAGATGTCGGGACGCAGCTCGCGACGACAGCTACATCGGAACCCGCGAGGTCCACCTGCCAGCGATCGATCGCATCGGGTGCAACAACGATCGCGGCACCAGAGCCGTCGTAGACCACAGCGCGGAAGCCGTCCGCATCTTCGTACTTCCCTTGCAGTTCTTCGAGCAGGTCCGCAACAGGTCCGTATAGGTTCGTCATGACTGTTGTGATTGAGCCCTGACATGTAGTCCGGCCGGTGACCTCAGTTGGCTGAGCGTCCGAGGCCGCTGCTGGGGCATTGACGGCCGCCGCGCCCGAGGGCACAACCCCTGCCTGCGCCGGACGCACTGCCGTTGTTGACGATGCAATGAGCACGAGTATGGCGAGAACCGCCAACCGTCGGCACATCTCGTACCCTCCCCTGCTCTTCGGTAGACTCGTGCGTGCGACCGGGCTCCCATCCGTCAGTCTCGCCGGCTGCCGCGGTATGTCAATCCCTCGCTCGATGGAGGTCGGCCAAGACGGACGTCCGTTGCCCTGGAGACGTCAACGGCTAAATCAGGGTTCCGCTCCAAGCGCTGTACGAAGGGTGCGCACAGTCCACCTGCTAACCCACCCCTTGGTCCGGCGATCACTGCACACCAACCACAGGGCCCGGCGTAGGTAAGTCCCGGATAAGTGCGAGTGAAGCCCGTGCCGCGATCCTGCTCGGCGACGGATCCGCGCCCGGGCACTCCCGGTGGGGCCGGCGATCCGCCGCTCGGTTGCGGCAGTTCGCCGCGTGGAGGAACCATGCGCTCGCTCATCGAATCGCTGCTCGTCGCCGGGTTCGTGCTCGCGGTCGTCGCCTCGATCGCGATGACCGGGGAGACGGTCTTCGGCCACCGCTGGATCTGACGGCGCCTCAGGCGCGGGCGTCGAGGCCGTCGGACGAGAGCCGCTGGGCGAGATAGACCGGGATCGCCGACAGCAGGATGACGAGGACCGCGACGACGTTCACGATCGGCCGCTGGTTCGGCAGCTTCAGGTTCGAGAGGATCCAGATCGGCAGGGTCTCCTGGGTTCCGGCGGTGAACGTCGTGACGATCACCTCGTCGAACGAGAGGGCGAAGGCGAGAAGACCGCCGGCCAGGAGCGCCGTCGCCACGAGCGGCAGCGTCACGTGGCGGAACGTCTGGAAGGGGTCCGCGCCGAGGTCCATCGACGCCTCCTCCATCGACGGCGAGGAGCGCCGAAGGCGCGCGAGCAGGTTGTTGTAGACGGTCACGACGCAGAACGTCGCGTGGCCGACGATGATCGTCCACGGGCTGAACGGCAGGCCGACGGTGTTGAACGTCGCGTTGAGGGCCATCCCGGTCACGATGCCCGGCAGGGCGATTGGCAGGACCAGGACGAACGAGACCGTCTCCCGCCCGAAGAATCGGTACCGGTGGACCGCGAAGGCGGCGAGACTGCCGAGCACGAGGGCGATGACCGTCGCGCCGAGGCCCGCCTGAAGCGACAGGATGAGCGCCGAGCGGACGTCGTCGTTGCCGAACGCGAGCCCGAACCAGTCGGTGGTCAGCTCGCGGATCGGCCAGGTCTGGCTCCGGTCCGCGCTGAACGCGTAGAGGGCGATCGTCGCGATCGGCAGATAGAGGAAGACGAGCACGCCGGCAGTCGCGAGGCCGACGACGCGGCGGCTCATCGCTACAGCGCCTCGAACGCGCCGAGGCGCCTGGCCACGAGCAGGTAGACCGCCATCACGATCACCGGCACGGTCGCGAACGCGGCCGCGAACGGGACGTTGCCGGCGACACCCTGGCTCTCGAAGACGACGTTGCCGATGAACTGGCTGTTCGAGACGAGGGTCGGGGTGATGTAGTCGCCGAGTGTCAGCGAGAACGTGAAGATCGAACCGGCGACGATCGCCGGGAGCGCCAGCGGAAGGATGACCCGGCGGAACGTCGTGGCGGCGCCCGCGCCGAGGTCCGCGGACGCCTCGAGGACGGACCGGGGGATCCGCTCGAAGCCGGCGTACAGCGGCAAGATCATGTACGGCAGCCAGATGTAGCTGAAGACGAGCCACATCGCGGTGTCGGACGGATAGAGCACGACGCCGGGGATGCCGAGCTGCCCGAAGGTCCACTCGAGCGGACCGCCCTGGGCGAGGATGATCCGCCACGCATAGACCCGGACGAGGTAGCTCGACCAGAGCGGCAGCAGGACGAGCATGAACAGGACGGCCTTGAGGCGCCCGCTCGCGTGGCGGGCGATGAAGTAGGCGATCGGCAGCGCCAGGAGGATGTCGGTCGCCGTCACGGCGGCGGCGATGCCGATCGTGCGGAACGCGACGGTCCGATAGACCGAGTCGGAGATGAGCTGCTGGAAGTTCCGGAGGGTGAAGTCGTGGCGGATCCCGGACGTGAGCGGGTCGAGCGACCAGAAGGCGGCCACGAACAGGACCGCGAGCGATCCGAGGTAGACGACCCCGAACCAGCCGACGGGCGGCGCCAGCAGCAGCAGGAGCTGGAGCGAACGGTGGCGGTGGGCGAACGAGAGCGCGCGCCGGCCGGGGCCGGCGCGCGCGTCGAGCGGTGCCGCGCTGGTCGCCACGGGGCTCCTCAGGCGGAGGTCAGCCCTTGATCTCCGTCCACTTCGTCGTCCAGTCCGTGTAGTCGATGCACGTCTGGCCGCGCTCGTCGCCGCAGTCGGCGAGCGGCGTCTTCCAGAACGCGATCTGGTTGTAGAAGTTCGGGTCGTTGACGCTGAAGAGCGTGCAGAAGTCCTTGAACGCGTACGGCCCGTAGCCGGCGTCGAGGTACTTGCACGCCTTCGGGTTCGCGGGCGCCTCGCCGAAGTTCTCGGCCACCTGGGCCTGCACCTCGGGCGTGATCATCCAGGCCATCCACTTGAGCATGCAGTTCGGGTGTTGGGCGTTCGACGACATCATCCAGGTGTCGGCCCAGCCGGTCATGCCCTCCTTCGGCACGACGGCCTCGACGGGCTGGCTCTCGGCCTTGAGCGCGTTCACCTGGTACGGCCACGTCGTGCCGATCACCGTCGTCTTGTTCGTGAAGTTGTCGATCTCGTCCGAGAAGAGCGACCAGTACTTGCCGACGTTCGGCCGCTGGTCCTTGAGCAGCTCGACGGCGGCGTCGAACTGCTGCTGGTTGAGCTC
>DASTSC010000227.1:0-5393 GCA_035760905.1 Candidatus Limnocylindrales bacterium
CGTCCACGTCCACGGCTGGGGCGGTCACGCGGCGATGGGCGATCGTACGGCGCTCGACGGGATGGCTCGCGCGCTCCTGGGTCGCGGCGTCACCTCCTTCCTGCCGACCGCGGTGACCGCGCCCATCGATGCGCTCGCAGCTTTCGCCGAGCGGGTGCGGGGGTGGGCTCGGTCCGCCCCTGGCGACGGGTCGGAGCCGCTCGGCTTCAACCTCGAGGGCCCGTTCCTCGCGCCGTCCCGCCGGGGAGCGCATGCCGAGGTGTACCTGCGGACGCCCGCGGAGGTGCCGGACGCCGCGCTCGAGCCGCTCATCGACGGGTTGCGGGTCGTCACGATCGCGCCCGAGCTACCCGGGGCTGTTCCGCTCATCGCCCGCCTCGCAGCCCGGGGCGTGGCGATCTCGCTCGGGCACTCGGCAGCCTCGTTGGCGGAGGCGCGGGCAGGCTACGACGCGGGAGCGAGGTCGACGACGCATCTCTTCAACGCGATGAGCGGCGTCGACCATCGGGCGCCGGGGCTGGCGGTGGCGGCGCTTCTCGAGGACCGGGCCTGGGTCGAGCTCATCGCCGACGGGATCCACGTCGACCCCGGACTCTGGCCGCTCATCCGCCGCGCGAAGCCGGCGGACCGGCTGCTGCTCGTGAGCGATGCTCTCCCACTCGCGGGCACCGGTGACGGCCGCGGTCGGATCGGGTCGCTCGAGGTCGAGGTGGTCGGCGACCGGGCGACGCTCGCCGGGACGCAGACCCTCGCGGGCTCCGTCATCGCCCTCGACACGGCCATCCGGAACCTCGTCGGCTCGGGCGTGCCGCTGCCCGAGGCGGTCGCCGCCGCCTCGACGAACCCCGCGGCCCTGCTCGGGCTCACCGACCGGGGCCGGCTCGCCGTCGGCCAGCGGGCCGACCTCGTCGAGCTCGACTCGGACATCCGCGTCCGGCGCGTGATGCGGGACGGCGCATGGGTCGAGAGCTAGCTGCCCGCGGGCGGGGGCGCGGGCGATCGTCTTCACGGATACCAATGGCAGTAGTGGTACGTGCGTCGCGCCGCGGTGCGTCCTCCGCCGGGCGGGTTCGTGAGCGGTCATCACCAGCCACACTCGTAGGCGCGAAGAAGCGTGGGCTGCCGAGGCGCGTTGCACTCCCCGGACTGGTATCTGCGATGAAGCGGGCGGCCGCGGGCCACAGCGTGACTCGCCTCGCCCTCGTCCCGGCGATGATCCTGGCCATCGCCAGCTGTGCGGCTCAACCGCCGGCCTCGACAGCGGCACCGCTGCCCACCGCCACGCCGTGGACGGGACAGTTGCCGTTTGCGTCGTTCGCGGTCGGACGGATCGTCTGCGGGAGCGTGCCGCGCGACAGCTGCGAGCAGATCGTGAGGCTGGTGGTCCAGGGCCAGCCCGCACTGGCCGCATCGCCGCTCGCGGTCGTCGACTTCGGCGGCCAAGGGGTGGTCGCCCACTACGGCAGCGACGCCCCGGTGCTCGTCGCGCTCCAGCCCGTTGGCGACCGAGACTACTGGATGAACCCGCCGACGTGGGTCGTCACCGGCTGGCAGCCGTCGGAGGGATTCTCACTCGTCCAGGAGTGGCGCGTCGGCCCGCTGCCGGCCGACTTCGCCTCCCTGCTCCGATCCGCTGGCCTCGAGTGAACCGCCGTGTTGTCCTCGCAGGCTCGAGCTCAGCCGCCTGAGGGCAACCTGACCTCGACTACGACGAACGTCGATCCGCCTGTCGGTATGTCGGCGCGCGCGCTGCCCACCTCTATTCGGTCGCTGCCCGTGAGTTCCTCCCCGTCAGGACCGCGCGATGAAAGGAGCACGACTGTGTAGCCAGTCGCCTGAGTGGTAATCGAGAACCTGCCGCCGGAGTCTGTCTCCAGCCCGCGGTCGCCGCGTGGTCCCGCGCCGGCGATGTCGGGGTGGAATTCGACATCGAGCCCGGCCACGGGACGGCCGGCGTGGTCGAGCGCCACACCAGACAGTGAGCCGGTTGGAAGGAGGGTCACTCCCGTGCCATCGGTCGTTACAACGAGCTTGCCCTGAGCCTGATAATGGTCCGTGATCCGAACCACGGCGTCAGGGTCGGCCGTGGAGACCAGCAGCTGCACGCGATTGGACGCGATGTCGACGCCCAGGTCGAGCAGGTCATACCGTTGCGCCCGGAGCCATCCATCGTGCGAGATCCGATGCGCCAAGCTTTCCAGTTCGTCCTTGGTCCATTGGACTTTCACGACGTCCAACGGCGCAGCGGGGGCGATCAACGTCCGGAGCGCCTTCTCATGCAATTCGACATTCCGGGCGAACTTTGCGACCACTCGACCGGACTGAGGGTCCGCGACGAGGCCGACGTAGTCGTCGGGGTGCTGGGTTCCGTAGGCGGACACAACCGCAGCAATCGCGTCCGCGCTCGACGCTCGCATTTCAAGCTCAGCGGCTTCGGGTGGCATCAGTGGGACACCGAACCGAGCAACGGCAGCCATGGCGTCAGGTGCAGAGGCGACCGATCGCAGCCACGCGTCATCTGATCGAAGTCCCACTGACCGACGGAATGCAGCGGCCTTCGACAAGCCCTGAGGTGAGATCCAGGTGTTCGATGGGGCGGCTTGCGTTGCCGATTCCGTCGCGGACGCCGCGACGGAACAGGATCCGAGCGCCAACACGGCCGCGGCCAGAAGAGCAGGAACGGCCCAGCGGTCAAACCTCTTCATGGTCTGTGCCTCGCCCCCGTAGGCCACCGACGGAACCCTGATGATCCCGCATCCGCCCATGGATTGTCGTCCGCCCTCCGACGGGTGGGAGGGCCAAATGCACCGACTTGCGGTCACCGACGAAAACCCGGTAGGCGATCCGCCAGGCGACTGCCCCGACGAGCGATCTACCTGTCGGGCATCGCGGCGAACGTGCGCTCGATGTCGTCGAGCATGCGGGCGGTCGCGCGGGTGACGACGTCGAGGTAGCGGCGGCCGAAGTCGGCGTTCGACTCGCGGGCGTCGCCCCAGGTGCCCGAGTGGGTCGCCCGGTAGACCGAGCCCGGCGACGAGAAGAAGAAGGCGGTGTGGACGGCGGCACCGTTCGTCGCCTCGGGGAACGGTGGCATCTCGGCGTTCGCGGCATCGAGGTCGACGAGATCCGGGTCGAGCGCCATGACCGCGGACGTCTCGCCCTTGTTCGCGTGGAGACCGTTCGAGGGGTCGAAGAACTCGGCCCCCTCCTCGGCGGTCATCCCGTCCCAGTAGTTGACCGGGAAGGCTCGCGCGCCCGGGGCCAGGCGGCCGGCGTCGGCCGCGGCCGCGCAGGCATAGGCGATCGCATACGTGTTGTCGTAGTGCCCGTTGAGGAAGACGATCCGGCGGAAGCCCATCCGCGAGAAGTTCGCGCAGAGGTCCTCGATGAGCGCCGCGAACGTCGACATCCGGAGGTAGACGACGCCGGTGAAGCCGGCGTGCGGGTAGGAGAGGCCGTAATCGACGGTCGGGGCGACGAGCGCGCCACGCTCCTCGGCGACGCGCCGGGCGATCTCGGTCGGGACGAGGGCGTCGGTGCCGAGCGGCCCGTGCGGTCCGTGCTGCTCGGTCGAGCCGACCGGGACGATGACCGTCGCCGGCTCGCCGCGCTCGCGGAGGTGGGCCTCGACCTCGGGGTTCGTCATGTGGGCCAGAAAGACGGTTCGCGGTTTCACGGGCTTCTCCTTCGTTCGTTCATCCAACGGTGGTCGTGAGCTCGCCGATCCCCTCGATCCAGCAGGTCATGACGTCGCCCGGCTGCAGGTGACGCGCCGAGAGCGGTCCGATCCTGACGGGCGTCCCCGTCGCGATCAGGTCGGCGGGCTCGAGCCGGACGTGCCGGCCGAGGTAGTCGAGGATCTCGGCGATCGGGAAGCGCATCTGCGAGGTCCGGCCGTCCTGGACGTCGACGCCGTTGAGGCGCATCCCCAGGCGAAGGTCGGCCGGGTCGAGCTCGCCGGCCGGGACGACGAGCGGTCCGACCGGACAGAACCCGCGCATCGACTTGCCGAGCAGCCACTGGTCGCCGTCGAGCCACGGGTCCTGCGAGGTGACGTCGTTGACGATCGTCCAGCCGAACGCGCCGCCGCCCTCCCCGACGACGACCCCAAGCTCGCATTCGCCGTCGACGTTCGCGGTGAGCGCGCGGTCCCAGCGGAGGACCGAACCGTCGGGCACGAGCGAGGAGGTCGCCTTGCCGTAGACGAGCGGGCGCTGTGGGCGATCGGCGTCCGACGGGTCCGGCGACGACGGGTCACGGTAGTTCAGCCCGATCGTGTAGATCGCGCGGATCTCGATCGACCCGCCCCCGCGGACCTCGATCTCCATCGACTCAGGCGAGCGCGGCCGCGTCGGCGAGGAGCGGCGCGACCGCCTCGCGCATGACGCCTTCCATGCCGCCGACGCCGGTCCAGCGCTCGAACGCGAGCGCCGCCTGGGCGATGAGCATCTCCGAGCCGTTCGCGGCGCGGAGGCCGCGGGCCCGGGCAGCGGTGAGGAGCGGCGTCTCCGGCGGGACGTAGACGAGGTCGAAGACGGTGGCGTGGGCCGGCAGCCGCTCGACGTCGATCGTCATCCCGCGATCGATCATCCCGACGGTCGTCGCGTTGACCGCGAGGTCAGCCGAGCCGAGCGCGCGAGAGAAGCCTGGTCCGCCGAGCTCGACCGGCTCGACCGAGCCGCGCCCGACGCCGCCGAAGCGCTCCGCGAGCGTCTCCGCGACCGCCCGCGTCCGGTTGCCGACGGTGACGCGGGCCGCCCCGCGCGACAGGAGGGCGAAGACGACCGCGTGGGCCGCCCCGCCCGCGCCCGCGACGACGACCGCCGTTCCCTCGATCGGCCGGCCCATCGCCCGCTCGACCGCGGCCGCAAAACCCGGCGCGTCGGTGTTGAACCCGAGGAGCGCCCCGTCGGCGCGCCGGACGACGTTGTTCACCGCGCCGATCGTCCGGGCCTCCGCCTCGACCTCGTCGAGGAGGCCGGCGACGAGCTGCTTGTACGGCGCGGTCACCCCGAGGCCGAGGTAGTCGGGTCCACGCGCCGCGGCGACCGCGGCCGGAACCTCCGCCTCGTCGACCTCGGCGAGGACGTACTCCCCGTCGATACCCGCGGCGGCGAAGGCCGCGTTGTGCATGACGACCGAATGCCGCCGCCGGAGCGGCTTGCCGAGGAGCGCGACGCGCCGGGTCACGAGCGGACCGCCACCGAGCGCGAGCTCACCCGGCGACGGCCACACGTTCCCGGTTCGGCTTGCGGACCGGCCCGGCGGTCGGCGGGAAGACGACGTTCGGGATGATCTCGCGGACCCAGTCGTGGAGCTGTGCCGGGTCCGGCGTCATCGTGTGGAGGATGAACTGCTCGACCCCGGCGTCGACCCGGGCCTGGAGCGAGGCG
>DASTSC010000228.1:0-5065 GCA_035760905.1 Candidatus Limnocylindrales bacterium
TGGGCGTCGGGGTCGGCTCGACGGTCGGCGTGGGCGTCGGGGTCGGCTCGACGGTCGGCGTGGGCGTCGGGGTCGGCTCGACGGTCGGCGTGGGCGTCGGGGTCGGCTCGACGGTCGGCGTGGGCGTCGGGGTCGGCTCGACGGTCGGGGTCGGCTCGACGGTCGGCGTCGGCGTGGGCGTCGGCTCGAGCGTCGGGGTGGGTGTGGGCGTAGGCGTCGGGGTGGGCGTCGCACTCGGCGTCGGATCGGCGAGCGGCGAGGGCGACGGCGTCGGATCGGCCCCGGCTCCGGCGACGACGACGACCTCGACGACGTCCACCGTGTCGTCGTCGTTCGCGTCGACGGCCTCGTCGCACAGTCGGACGCTGCCGCCGACGCGGGCGCAGAGCATGTCGGTGCCGACCGTGGCGGCGACGTAGGCGAAGGTGCACTCGCCCGCCGTCCCGGTGTCGCAGGTGCCGTCCGGGCTCATCCCGCCATTCCCCGGGTCGTTGGCACTGCCGGGCTGGAAGTAGAACTTCACCTGGCTCGAGCCGTCGGTGGCGAGGGTGCCGTCGCGATAGACGCGGGCCGTGACCGTCATCGTCTGGCCGAGCACGATCGTCGAGTGCTCCGGCTCGAGGTCGACGGACCATGGCGGAGCGGCCTGGACCCGTGCCACCGTCGGCAGGAGGAGCGCGCTGAGAAGCCAGGCGCCGGACGCGGCCGCGGCGACGCGACGCTGGCGCCGCCGCCGAACCGATGCGCGAGCCGAGGTTCCCACGTCTGCTCCCCGTAGCCGCCGGCGGCACCGCGCCGCTCGTGTCGGTGGCGCAGGAATACGCCGCCATTCGGGCTATCGGGAATGCGCCGTTCGTACCGGGATTCGCTATGTGCGCGAAGGCAACTGCTTTCGCGCACCACCCGGCGGCCGGCAGGTCCCGGTTCCGAGGGGTGACCATCGGAGCGCGGAAACGTGGGGTTCCGCCGGGACCGCCGGACAGCGGGTTGGTCGCGCCCTCGCCCCGCGCGTCACGCGACGCGGCGTTCGCGCCGCTGCGACGTCTCCTCGTCGCGACGGAGGATGCTCAGCTCGCCGTTGCCCTCGACGAACGCGCGCTTCACGTCGGCGACGTCCTCGATGCCCTGGAGACGGAGCTGGGTCATGAGCTCGTCCATCGTGATCAGCTCCGCCCGCATGTTCCGGCGGTTGAGCCGGCCGTCCACGATGATCGGCTCCGGGGGCGGGTGGACGATCGGCTCGAACGCCCGGACGTGGTAGGCCAGCCAGTCGATCGCGCTGCTCCAGAACACGATCGTCGCGACGAGGATGATCCCGTCGGCCACGGCCATGTACTGACCCGCCATCCCGTTCTGGGCGGCGTCCGCGATCAGCACGATCACCAGGAGGTCCGTCCGCGAGATCGTCCCCGTCTGTCGCCGTGGGCCGAACCGCAGCAGGACGAAGATCGCGACGTAGAGGAGCGTGCCGCGGACGATGATCTCCAGGGGCGGTTCGTCGGGAAGGAGCAGCTTCGCGAAATCGATTTCCACGTCGTCTCCGAGCCCGCCGGCGGGGCGGTCGTCCCGGCGACCACGTCCCGGCGCGACCCGGGGCGGTGACGCGCCGGTCGATCCTGCCGGCGGGGCCGAAGCGTGCGGCGCGCCATCGTCGGCCCGGGCCTTTCGACTCGGTGACAGCGGCGCACGAAGACGGGCCCGGAAGCCTCCTCCGCTCCCGGGCCTGTCTTGCCCCCCAAGGATGCTCCCCGGCCTACGGCTTGGCGAGCTCCCAGTTCGTGTAGATGCCGTTCGTGTCGCCGGGCTTCGCGTCGTTCTTGAAGAAGTAGAGCGGCAGCCCGTTGTAGGTCACCTGGATCCCACCGTCGTCCCGGGTGATCGTCCCGAGCGTGCCGGTCACGCCGTCGCCGGCGCTCGGCTTCGCGCCGGAGTCGACGGTCAGCGCGGGCCACGTCACGAGGCAGTTGCCGGTGCAGGCGCTCGTGCCGCTGTTCGCGACGTCCTTCGTGAACGTGTAGAGGCTCATCCCGTTCGAGCCGGCCACGAGGCCGGTTCCGTTGCTGCCGAGGGTTTGGGCCATGATCGTCGCTCCGGAGGACGACCCGGACGAGGCGGCAGGAGCCGAGGCCGCAGCCGAGGCCGGAGCCGCAGCCGAGGCCGGAGCCGCGCTCGGCGCGGGCGAGGCCGCGCCGCTGCACGCTGCGAGGACGACCGCGAGGACGGCCGGTGCGAAGATGGCCGTTCGTCTGACCACGCTGGATACCTCCGTAGAGACGACTGCGTCGGCAGCCAGCGGCCGACACGAGCGGATACGAGGGCGGACTTCCGCCCGGATTGCTCGACCCGACGCGGCCGACAAATGGAGGCGACGATGCTCTCGGACCACCCCGTCTTTCCGATCCTCCTGTCCCGCGACCTCGAGGCGAGCCGGGCCTTCTACCACGACGTGCTCGGGCTGCCGATCCTCCGCGAGGACCCCGACGACCGGATCGTCTTCGGCTCGGGGTCCGGCACGCAGCTCGCGGTCACGAAGAGCACGGTCGGGACGAGGGACACCCAGACCCAGCTCGCCTGGCGAGTCCCGGACCTGCCCACGGCCCTGGCCGATCTCCGCCACCGAGGCGTCCGGATCGAGGAATACGGCCCGCCGGACCCGCCCACGGTCGACGGGATCGCCGACATGGGCCATTCCTGGGCGGCCTGGATCACGGATCCGAGCGGCAACGTCCTCGGGATCGTCCAGCCGAAGGGCTGACCGGATGCGCCGCAGCCGAGCCCGGCGCCGGGGTCAGCTCGGGCGGCCGGCCCAGCGGAGGATTCGTTCGCCCCGGAGGGTGATCCACCGGCTCGGTCGCCCGACCGACTCGCCGAAGTCGACCTGGAGATCGTCGAAGTAGGCGGTCTCGAGGGACCAGCGGCCGTCAGGGCCGCGCTTCTCGACGACGATCTCGATCGCCTCGCTCATCCTCTCGTCCGGCTCCGGCAGCGCCGCGCGGAGGTAGTCGAGGACGCGGACGACGTCGTAGTTCCACGAATACGGGAAGCCGACTGCGAGCCAGCGCGACTGTGGGATCTCGCCGTCCGAGAGCCGATGGAGGAGGCGACGCTCGAGGAGATACTCCTCGCCGCGGCCCCGGGCGGCAGCCACGTCGGCGTCCGTGCCGGTCGCGCGCTCGAACTCGAGCAGGCCCTCGAGGACGTTGATCGTCGTGTCGAACGAGCCCCGGGTCGACCCGTTCTCCTGCTCGCAGTTCCAGCCGCCGTCCGCCATCTGCTCGTCGAGCAGCCGATCCACGATGCCTCGGACGTCCTGGTCGAAGTACGCCCCGATCGCGACGGCCCGGCCATTGATGCACGGCTCGACCTCACCCTCCCAGAACCGGAGGTTCGGGTCGTAGTCCCAGCGGGCCGCCTCGTGAATCGGCACGAGCGCGCGCCGGACGGCGGGGTCGGTCGGATCGATCCCGAGCAGATAGAGCACGAAGAGCGTGTCGAGGGTGCCGGTCCCGCGCGGGAAGAACGTTCCCCCGCCCCACCGGCCGTCGGCGCCCTGGGCCGCGAGGATCCGGGCGCCCCAGCCCTCTCGCGCGACGCGCGCGCGTTCGCTGGAGACCGCGTCGGGTGTCGCGCCCGCGAGGTCGCGCATCGCCTGCCATCGAATCGAAGGGTCCGAGTCGACCAGCCATTCGAGCGTCGTCACCGGTCGAGTGTAGGAACTGCGCGCCGGCCGTACCCGGCTGCCGCTTGACAGGGGCGCTATACAACCGTATGGTTGTACCAATGCAGATCGCTCCGCCGGACTTCGACCGGATGTTCCAGGCCCTCGCCGACCCGACCCGGCGCGACATCGTCCGCCGGGCCATCGGCGGCGAGGAGGGCGTCGCCGAGCTCGCCGACGACTACCCGATGAGCTTCGCCGCGGTCCAGAAGCACATCGCGATCCTGGAGCGCGCGGGTCTCGTCACGAAGGAGCGTCGCGGTCGGCGCAAGGTCGTCCGCACGAACGTCGAGGGACTTCGCGTCGCGCGGCGCCTGCTCGACGAATACGAGGAGCTATGGCGCGGCCGGATCGGCCGGATGACCGCGCTCGTCGCCGAAGAACCGAAGGAGGAGCACCGATGACCGTGACCGCCGTCCGCAAGGACCCCGAGGCGCTGAGCATGACCCTCGACGCCGAGTTCGACGCCACGCCGGACCGCGTCTGGCAGCTCTGGGCCGACCCGCGCCAGCTCGAGCGCTGGTGGGGGCCGCCGACCTATCCGGCCACCGTGACGGCGCACGACCTGCGCCCCGGGGGCCGTGTCGAGTACCACATGACCGGGCCGACCGGAGACCAGCCGCACGGCTACTGGGAGGTCCTCGAGGCCGAGCCGCCCCGCCGGCTCGTCTTCCGTGACGGCTTCGCCGACGCCGACGGCCGTCCGAACACCGACATGCCGATGAACGACGTCCGTGTCTCGATCAGCGAGGTGGAGCGCGGCCGGACGCGGATGTCGATCGAGAGCGTCTTCCCCGACGCCGCGGCGATGGAGCAGCTCCTCGCGATGGGCATGGAGCAGGGCCTCACCGAGGCGGTCGGCCAGATCGACGGGATCCTCGCGGCCGACGGGGTCGCGCCCGCGCCCGGCCGATGAGTTCGAGCCCGCGAGCCCGTCAGCACCTGCGATGACCGCGACCAGCTGGAGGCCACGATGACGCCGACCACGACCGAAGCCACCACCCGGACCCTCGACGTTCCCGGGCTGACGCTGACGTATGACGTCCGACCGAACGAACGGGAGACCGAGCCCCCGCTCTTCCTCATCGGCTCGCCGATGGCTGCATCGGGGTTCGGGGCGCTCGCCGGTTACTTCCCCGATCGCACGATCGTCACGTACGACCCCAGGGGCAGCGAACGGAGCGTCAAGGCCGAGCCGTCGACGCCGAACACGCCCGACCAGCAGGCCGACGACCTCCACCGGGTGATCGCGGCGGTCGGCGGCCCCGTCGACCTGTTCGCCAGCAGCGGCGGGGCCGTGAATGCGCTCGCCCTCGTCGCCCGCCACCCGGACGACGTCCGGATCCT
>DASTSC010000229.1:0-1233 GCA_035760905.1 Candidatus Limnocylindrales bacterium
GATCCGCGACCAGTTCTCCGAACGAGCCGAGCGGGCCGGGGCGGGGTCGGTCGAGCTCAGGCTTGCGGTCGCCCCCGTGGCCGCGACCGGCGGCATCGACGAGGCGTTCGGTCGGGCGGAACGCGCGATCGACAGCGAGCGCTCTTCGGGCGACGAGACAGCCGCGCGCTGAGTCAGCCCGCGGCGTTCGGGGAACCAGCTCGCGTCCCGGCGGTCCTCAGTTCGTGGCGTCGGGGCCGTGGGACGCCAGGTCCCCGGCGGTCAGTGGCGGGGCCGCGATCGCCTCGAGCCGCTCGATTTCCCGACGGAGCTCCGTCGCCGCCTCGTCCTCGACGAGCTCGAGAACCCGGTCGTCGAAGGATCCGGCTCGGGTGCCGGCGCGTCGAACGTGGATCCCCGTGAGCAACCGGGCGAGACGGGCGAGACGGCGGTGACCACGGGGATCGCACACGCTCACCCTCCCGAACCCGCGGGAGGCTCGGCGCCTCCTTCCTCGTGAGCGCCGAGCCTCTCGCTGCCGAAGTTCCGGCGATGATCACGGTGGCGTGACGAACGACGCGACCGCCACTCGCGGGGCAGGGTTGCAGACGTGTCGCAAGCGTGGCGAGTGGCGGCCACCGGGGCGCATCCCATCGGACGGCCCCCGGTCCCATCGACCGGCCGCGGCAGTACGAATGCCGTTCGGCCGATCGCGCCGGCCTGCCTAGACTCCCTGCGTGCCGGCATGGGCCCCGACTCTCGCCCTCGCGGTCGTCGCGATCCTCGTCGTGCTCATCGCGGCCCGCCTGCTGGTCGCCGTGCCCGCCTGGATCCGGCGGCGGCGCCGCCCCGAGGCGCGGTCGATCCGCGTCGTTGGCGTCGGCGGCGCCGGCAGCAACGCCGTCGATCGCATGGTCGCCGAACGGGTTCCGAACGTCGATCTCGTCGCCTGCAACACCGACGCCCAGGCGCTCCGCCGGTCGATCGCGCCGAGCCGACTGCGGATCGGCGCCGCGATCACCCGGGGGCTCGGTTCCGGGGGCGATCCGGACGTCGGTCGTCAGGCTGCGGAGGAGGACGCCGCGGCCATCACCGCGCTCGTCGCCGGCGCCGACCTCGTCTTCGTGGCCGCGGGGCTGGGCGGCGGCACCGGCTCCGGGGCGGCACCCGTCGTCGCGGAGCGGGCCCGCCAGAGCGGCGCGCTCACGGTCGGGATCGTCACGACCCCGTTCGAGTTCGAGGGAACCAGGCGAG
>DASTSC010000230.1:0-2388 GCA_035760905.1 Candidatus Limnocylindrales bacterium
GACGATCGTCCAGCTCCAGGCGCTGTTCGGATTCGGGGCGCGACCGCTCCGGCTCGACTATCTCGTGCTGTTCTGGGCGCTCGTGCCGTGGGTCTGGCGACACCCCGACGCGCTGTGGTGGCTCCGACCGTCGCGCTGGCCCGACATCGCGGCTCGGGCGCGCGCGCTCGCGGCCGGATGGCGGGCGCGCTGGCGCTCCGACCCGGTGGCGACGCGCGCGGCCGCCGGTCGCGAGGTAAGGACCCGCCTGCGCGCGTTCCTCGGGCTCGGCGCCTGACCGCCGGCCCGCGCCCGACCTACAGCCTGATCACCCCGAGCAGGAGCAGGACGAGGAACAGGATCACGAGCACGCCGAGGATCCCGGATCGCCAGGGCGGCCTGACGAAGGAATTGACGCTCGCCGCAGAAGGGTTGCGGTCGGCGCGCGGCTCGGCGAGGACTCAGACGGTAGCGGGCAGCTCCCGCGGATCCCCGATACGCGGAGCCGCCGGGCGCGGCTCGACCACGCGACGCAGGAACAGGGCGGAGATCGCGAACGCGACGACCGCCGCGAGGTAGGCCGCGCGAGGCCCGGCCGGATCACCGAACGCGCCACCCACGAGGTCCATGATCGTCCCGCCGATCGCGACCGCGAGCGCGCCCGACGACGCGGTCGCCACGTTCGAGATCCCCATGTACCGGCCCGACGAGGCCTTCGGGATGATGTCGGTCATGAGCGCCCAGTCGACCGCGAGAAAGGTCCCGGAGGCGAGACCGACGAGTGCCAGGCCGGCTTCGGCGACGACGATCGAGGGCGCGGCCGCGATCACGACCATCCCGACGGCGCCGATCGCACAGGCGGCGAAAATGAGCGGCTTGCGGCCCACCCGGTCGGAGAGGCGCCCCGACGGCACGGTGGCGATCCCGGTGACGAACGCGACGAGGACGAGGCTCGCCGGGACCCAGAGGGCCTTGTCGGCATCCGTCATCCCGAGCGTCCGGGTGAGGTAGTACGTGACGAGGCCCGTCAGCGCACCCGTCGCCATGAGAAAGAAGAGCCGCGAGCCGAGGAGGGCGACGAAGCTCCGCTCGGCGAGGATGTCGGTCCCCCACGCCTCCGCGCCGATCGCGAACCACGACCGACCCGCCCGTTCCTTCGGCGCCCGACCCTCCCGGACCCAGCGGATCGTGCCGAGCGCCGTCGCGAGCTCGATCGCCCCGAGGGCGATCGTCGGCAGGGCCCAGCGGTCGAGGCCGACCCCCGCGACCGTCGCCGGCCCGAGGAGATAGCCGACCGCGCCGATCATCGCGCCGCCGATGACGCCGAGCACGCTCATGAGCCCGACGAGCGAGCTTGCGAGCCCGACCTGCGGCTCCGGCACGAGGTCCGGAACGTAGCCCTGGAATGGGCCCTGGGCGAAGTTCGAGCTGAACTGGAGGAGGACGAGGAAGGCGAACACGGCGGCGTACGTCTGACCGGTGGCGATCCCGACCAGGAACAGGACGTCGAGGCTCGCCCCGATCGCGATGTAGGGCTTCCGGCGGCCCCAGCGGCTCGTCGTGTAGTCGCTGATCGTGCCGACCGTCGGCTGGACGAGGATCGCCATCGCGACGCCGACCGTGGTCATGAGCCCCAGCGCGCGGCCGACGTCGGCGTGGTCGACGAGGACGTTCATCCGCTCCTGGAGGATGACGTTGTGGAGCCCGCCCCAGATCGCGCTGATCCCAAACCAGTAGATCGACAGCTGGAGGAGCTGGGCGAACGGCAGGGACGCGCTCGGTCGCTCGGCCGCCTCATCCGTCACATCCGCCGGTGGCGCCCTCATGCTCCCTCCTCCCGCGACGCGGCGACGCTCGGGCGTTGCGAGGCCGAGATCATAGGCGCGTGAACGAAGCGTCCGGCCTCACCCCTCGAGGCGGCGGATGATCTCACGGGGGTAGTCCGGGAAGAAGCGCTCGATCGTCGAGAGGTCGAACGAGCGGAGGATCGAGGACGGCGGCTCGCGGTCGAGGAGAAACGCGAACGACGCCTCGACGAGGCGATCGGGCGTCCGGCTCGACGGATCGAAGCGAGCCAGCTCCTCGGGCGAGACGCGGACCTCGTGGTCGGACGGCCCGCCTGACGTCTCGTCGATGCGGACCTCACAGTGCCAGCCTCGGTGTCGGTCCCCGGCACAGGCGACGGCGACGCTCATGGCCGTCCAGATTGGCACGACGGGCACCAATAGGTCGTCCGTGCCAGCTCGCCGTGGCGCCGCGACCGGATCCCGGTCCCGCATCTTCGGCACGGGCGACCCGTCCGTCGATAGACCGCAAACGGCGAGAGCCCGCCCGGCCGTGACCGGCGGTCCGGCAGCGCTCGGACGCGATCGAGCTGCGGAATCATCAGCGAACGGGCGCGCAGGAGGA
>DASTSC010000231.1:0-1152 GCA_035760905.1 Candidatus Limnocylindrales bacterium
GAGCGGCTCGAGCAGACCCGAGCGCTCGCTCACCTCGGGAAGCGTTCGCATCCGCAGCCGGGCGACGAGCGTGACCGCCACGGAGTCGAGCCCGAGGGTCCGAACGGTTCGGGAGCTCGGCGGCGGCGACGGCGTGACGGGTGGCGACGTGACCGGCGGCGAGGTCGGTGCGGGCGTGGGCGACGCGACGGGCGGAGCAGAGCCGATGGACGGCGTGGCGGTAGGAACGGAGTACGTCGCGTTCGGGGACGAGGGTTCCGATGGCGCGGCGGGTCCAGCGCAGGCGGCGAGCACGATCGCAAGCGCCACGGATGCGACGAGTCGGCGGCTTGTTACTCGCATCGAACAACCTCCCCTCACCAGGTCCGTCCTCAGGTGAGTTCGACCAGGCGCCGAATCACGGCGTCGAGATCGGGCGCCAGCCATCGCGCGAAGGTCGCCGTCAAGTGGCGCGTGTCGCGGAACACGATCCGGCCGTCGACGACCACCGGCGCCGGATAGAGCGGGCAGATACGGGTCGTCAGATCGATGAGGCCGGCGCCGCTGAGCCGAGCGGCAATCCGCTCTCGATCCCCGAGGTCGCCGGACATGGCCACGGAGCGGGGGATCGCGCACGCTCGAACGTCGCCGGTGTTGCGGGCGAGGCACGTCGGGACATCGCGACCCGCCTCGGGGGTATCCACGACGACGGCGACGCGGCCGGGCAGCCGGTCGATGAAGCGGGCGAGCGCGGCCCCCTGCGCACCGACAGTCGCGTCGCGGTCGAGGACGGGGTGGATCGCGAAGCGGCTCATGCTGATGAGGACCAGGTCCGGCTGAAGCGCGCGGAGCTCGGAGATCACCGCCAGGTTCCACGTGGCGCACTCCCGGTACTCCCGCTTGAGGGCGAGGTTCGCGACGCGCATGTCGGCGAACGGACAGGCGACCTTGACGAACGTCCTGACCTGCCACCCGCGGACCCTGGCGATCCGCTCGACGGCCGGGAACCACTGAGCGGCGTGGGAATCACCGACGAGCGCGACGGTGACGGCGCCGTTCGAAACGCCGTACCGGCACTGCGGCGGGCGCGTAACCCCCTCGAAGGCGAGGCAGCCGTCGGCACGCAGGCGTTCCTCGTCGTAGCGGGCGGCGGCGAGGGCGGGCCGGACGTCG
>DASTSC010000232.1:0-8080 GCA_035760905.1 Candidatus Limnocylindrales bacterium
GGCTGACGGCGGCGGTCAGCAGCTCGCGCTCCCGGACGCGGAGCGCGGCGTAGTCGAGGCCCCCGAACGAGAGGTGCGGCGCGACCGTGGCGAACGGCGGGAACGTGTAGGCGTCGTCGGTGTTCTCGAGCAGCTCGTCGATCGTCGGCTCGAGCTCCGGCTCCTCGGCGAGGCTCGCCGCACCGCGCTCCATGAGCACGACCGAGTCGATCGGGGCCCGATCGGTCAGGTCGCAGTCGACGAGCGAGGTCACGTGGTACTTCGGCGGCGGGATCAGCAGCTGGACCCAGGCGTTGATCGTGACGATCGGCAGGTTGAGCCGGCCGAGGGCGTGGCCGACGGAGCGGCCTTCCTTCGAGTGGACACGGCTCCGGATCGCGAGCATGACCCGATCCATGAGCGGCAGGCGCTGCTCGTTGACCGCGCTCATCGTGTGCGACGAGAGCGTCATCGGCTTCGCGTACGAGAGGATCTCGCCCTCGGGCGAGACGATCGCCATGTCGTCGCTGATGAAGCCGTACGTGCCGTGCATCAGCAGTCGCAGGACGGTGCTCGTCTTGCCGGTGTCGGTCTGGGCCGACATGACGATCGCCCCGTGCTCGCCGTCGACGGCCGCACAGTGGAGCAGGACGTGGCCGCGCTCTACGAGCATGAACCGGAGGACCGGCTCGACCATGTTCGTGTAGAGGACGTGGCGCGACCAGACGAGGAGCCAGTTCGCGAGGATCCGCACGGGCTTGCCGTTGTGGGCCGGGGTCACGTCGAACGCGGCCCCGAGGAGTCCCAGGTGCTCGCGGTAGCGGACGACCCCGTCGACGACGTCGGTCCGGGTGTGGAGCCGCGGCCCGCCGCCGATCCAGGCCCGCCGGACGATGAGGTCGGGCTCGACCTCGTGGGGGACGTTGAACGCCGCGAGCTCAGGCAGATGGACCGTCGAGCGGACGCGGACGAGGCCGTGAATGTCGTACTGGTAGTAGCCCCGCGTCGCCCGCTGCGACCGGCGGTCGCGGCCAGCCCAGATCCAGTTGTCGGCCACGGCGTAGCGGATGCCGAACGTCAGCCCGATCGCGACGAGGTTCGAGATGAGGTAGTGGATGTTGCCGAGCTCGGTCAGCAGGTAGAGGACGGGCACGCGGACGACGAGCGTCGCGACGTTGAGCAGGTCGAAGATGACGAAGCGGACGAGCGCCCGGCCCCGCATCTCGCGCCCGCGGAAGACCCACAGCTCGGTGAGGACGAAGTTCGTGAGCGTGGAGACCTGGCTCGCGAGGATCGACGAGAGGACGTAGTAGATCCCGAAGTACTCGGTGAACGCGAACAGCGCGGCCTGGTTGACGAAGATCCCCGAGATGCCGACGAGGGCGAACTTCGAGGGGCTCAGGAGCGATTGGAGGAGTCGACGCGCCCTCGCTCGCCGGTGGCGACGAGGGGCGTCCGGAGCGCCTTCAGGGCTCGGCACGCAGGGTCTCCAGGAAGGCGCGCGGGCGCGCGCCGGGGGGATCGTATGGGCCGACTTCGGGGCGCGTCAAACCGGGCGCGACGGATCGGGCAACTCGTCCTCGAGCGGCCACGTCCGCCCGCCGGGGAGCCGCGGCAGACCGTCGCGGTCGATGGCCACCGACAGGGCGGCCACGCGCTCGGGTCGTCGGTCGAGGTCGAGATCGGGACCGATGCGGACGCGGTCGACCTCGGCTCCCGGGTCGGCGGCCGCCAGGCAGTGGGCCGCCGCCGCCGCGGCGACGCTCGACCCGACGACGAGCACAACCGCCCGGTCCGACCAGGGCAGGCCGCGGACATGGCGGACGCCCTCGCCGGTGACGGCGTTGCCGTGGAGCGTCCCGTCGCCCTCGGGATGGAGCGTGAGGAGCCCGGCCGGCGTCGCGAGCTCGAGGTGGGCGAAGCGACGGTCGGGGAACGTCTCGAGCAGGAGCGAGTGGACGATCGCGCCGCCCCGGACGACGACCTCGCGCCAGCGGCGGCCCTTCGCGCCCTCGGCGACGGTCCACGTCACGATCGCGCCGTCGGGCAGCGTCGCCTGGCCCGCGCGCCGAACGGGATGGTGACCCTCCGCCACCTCAGGCCGAGCGCCGGACGACGCCCTCCGGCTCGCGCTCCCCTGCCCCATCGTCGCCCTCACCGAGGGAGCGACGCCAGGCGGCTGCCGTCGCCTCGAGCTCACCCGCGAGCGACGGCGCGATCCGGCCGTGGACGCGGACCTCGCGCTCGCCGTAGTCGAGCTCGACGGTCCCCCGCTCGCGAACCCGGGCGAGCAGCTCGCCTGCCGCATACGGGATCGCGACGTCGACGTCGACCCAGAGCGACGCGAGCAGCGCGCTGATCTCGGCCCGGAGCGTGTCGAGCCCGAAGCCCGTGAGCGCGGAGACGAAAGCCTGGCCGGCGACCGCCGGCGCGGGCGCGGACCCGTCGCGCGCGGCCTCGGCCACGAGATCCGCCTTGTTCCGGGCGACCAGCCGCGGCTTGTCTCCCGCCCCGAGCTCGTCGAGGACGGTCTGGACCGTGGAGCGGTGCTCCGGAGCGTGCGGGTCGGACGCGTCCACGACCTCGACGAGGACGTCGGCCCGGTTCACCTCCTCGAGCGTGGCCCGGAACGCGTCGACGAGCTGGTGCGGCAGCTTGTGGATGAAGCCGACGGTGTCGGTGACGATCGCGGTCTGGCCCTCGCCGAGGCGGACGAGCCGCGAGGTCGGATCGAGCGTCGCGAAGAGCCGGTCCTCGGCCAGCGCGACCTCCTCGCCGACGAGCGCGTTGAGGAGCGTCGACTTGCCCGCATTCGTGTAGCCGACGATGCCGACCGTCGGGTAGAGCCGCCGGTCGCGGGCGCGGGCGGCCGTCGCCCGCTGCTGGCGGACCTGCTCGACGCGCTCCTTCATCTTCGCGATGCGGGTCCGGATGATCCGCCGGTCGGTCTCGAGCTGGCTTTCGCCGGGCCCCCGGGTCCCGATCCCGCCGCCGGTCCGCGACAGGTGGGTCCACAGACGCGTGAGCCGCGGCAGCTGGTACTCGAGCTGGGCGAGCTCGACCTGGAGGCGGCCCTCGTGGGTCCGGGCGTGCTGGGCGAAGATGTCGAGGATCAGCCGGCTGCGGTCGATGACCTTGCAGTTCACGACGCTCTCGAGCGCCTTCTGCTGCTGCGGCGAGAGCTCGTCGTCGGCGACGAGGAGGCTGAACCCGGTCTCGCTCTTCGCGGCCACGAGCTCGTCCGCCTTGCCCCGGCCCACGTACCAGTTCGGGTCGACGTGACGCCGGTTCTGCCATTCGGCGCCGACGACCTCCGCCCCGGCCGTCTCGGCGAGCGAGGCGAGCTCGGCGAGCGAATCCTCGGCCGTCCAGCCGGGATCCTCGCCGGTGTCGACCGCGACGAGAAAGGCCTTCTCGACCGGTGGAGCGAGATCGATCAGCGTGCTGCGTGCCATCGCCGGGCGAGGATACCCCCGCCTCGCCGGCCGACCTGAAGGCCGGGCCGACGGGGTTCCGACCGTTCGTTGCCGGGCGTCGATGAACGATCGACTGATCCGACCTGACCCCATCGTCGCCTGTCGATCCACACCGGACCGCTCGACACTCGATCGCGATGTCCGGTCCCCGATTCCGTGCCCTCCGCGTCGCGCCGCGGGCGGGGTTCAGCCGCAGCGCGCGACTCCCGAGCCCGCCGTCGCCCGTGGCGATCGCCTCCCACAGCCTCGGCTGGCTCCGTCCCCACGCGCCGTCGAGCGCGATTCCGGCGCCCGAATCGCGTCTTCGCCGCTGGACGATCCGCGGCCTGGCGCTCAGCGCGCTCGGCGTGACGGTCGCCTACCTCGCCTGGCGGGCGACCTCGACGCTCGATCCGACCGCCCCGGTCCTGTCGGGCCTCCTCCTCGGCCTCGAGATCCACGCCGCGCTCGGGCTCGCCCTCTTCACGTTCGGGCTGTGGGACATCGACGTCCGCCCGAACGTCGCCTCGGTCGCCACCGCGCCGGGCCGCGTCGCCGTGCTCATTCCGACCTACAACGAGGGTCCGGAGATCCTCCTGCCGACGATCGCGGCGGCCGTGGCGATGCGCCTCCACCACGAGACGTGGGTGCTCGACGACGGCGGGCGGCCCGAGGTCGAGCGGCTGGCCGCCGAGCTGGGCGCCCGGTACGTCGCCCGGCCGACCCACGAGCATGCGAAGGCCGGCAACATCAACCACGCTCTCGGTCTCCTCGACGCCGACTTCGTGGCGATCCTCGACGCCGACCACGTCGCCTCGCCGGACTTCCTCGCCCACACCCTCGGCTACTTCGCCGATCCGGCGGTCGCCGTCGTCCAGACCCCGCAGGACTTCTACAACCGAGCGTCGTTCGAGCACGAGGCGCGCGGCCCGGAACAGGACGCGTTCCACGAGCAGACGCTCTTCTACCGGATCATCCAGCCCGGCAAGAACCGCTGGAACGCGGCGTTCTGGTGCGGCACGGGGGCGGTCGTCCGCGTCGCCGCGCTGCGCGAGATCGGCGGTGTCGCGACCGAGACGATCACCGAGGACATCCACACGACGATCCGGCTCCACCGCCGCGGCTGGCGAACCGTCTACCACAACGGGGTCCTCGCCCGCGGGCTCGCGGCCGGTGATGCCGAGACGTTCCAGGCCCAGCGACTGCGCTGGGGCACGGGGGCGATGCAGGTCCTGCGGCTCGAGAACCCGCTCACCGCGCAGGGGCTGTCGTGGACCCAGCGGATCGCCTACGCGACGACGCTCCTGGGCTGGTTCGACGCCTGGCGCTCGCTCGGCTTCCTGCTCCTGCCGATCGCCGTCGTCGTGACGGGTGCCATCCCGATCCGGGCCGACGCGCTCACGTTCACGCTTGCGTTCGGCGGCACGTTCCTGCTTCAGCAGGTCGCGCTGAGAGCCCTCGCCCGGGGTGGCCACCGACCCATCCTGTCGGTCGTCTTCGAGCTCGTCCGCCTGACCCCGAACCTGCGGGCGACCCTGACCCTCGTGACCGGCGGTCGGCCACGCTTCGCCGTGACTCCGAAGGGGCGCCTCGGCGACGGCCGCCGCCGGGCTCACGTCCCGACGATCCTGCCGCTCGTCATCGCCGCGAGCGCTGTCGCCGCCGCCTGGTTCGGGCTGACGCTCCTCGGCCGGACGCCGGTGACCTACCAGGTTCCGTGGGCGGTCTACGGCGCGTTCTTCTGGATGATCGTCAACGCCGCCGTCGTCTTCCTCGCGGCGGCCCGCGTCCACTCGGCGCGTTTCGCGCCGGAACGGCGTTCGAGCGTCCGGTTCGAGGTCGGGTTGCCGGGAACGTACGCCGGGCTCGAGTGCGAGGTCCTCGACCTGTCGCTCACCGGCGCGCGGGTGGCGATCGCCGGGGCGCCGCCGGACGGCACGCATCGGCTCGAGCTCAGCCTCGGTGGACGCGCCGTCAGCGTCGAGGCGACCGAACGCGCGCATCGCTTCGGACGCGACGGCCGGACGGTTCTCGGACTCGCCTTCCCGGACACGATCACGGCGGACCGGGCGGAGCTCGCGCTCGCCCTCTTCCTCACCCGGGCCCTGCCGACGGCCGACGTCGTCGACGCGCCGCCGATCGAACCGATCTCGGGGGCGCGGGCGAGGCGATCGCGCGGTCGGGCAGGCGCCGAAGCTGCCGTCGCGTAGGGCCCGCGCCCGACCGCCGTCGCTAGCCGATCAGCCGCCGAGCCGCGTCGAGGGCCTGCCCCAGGACGGTGGTCGCGTCCTCGTCCGACCGGAGCCAGCGGATGTCGGGCTCCGAGCGAAACCACGTCCGTTGGCGCCTCGCGAAGGCGACGTTGCGCCGAGCGTCCCGATCGATCGCCTCCTCCCGCGACAGCTCGCCGTCGAGGACGGCCCAGGCCTCCGCGTAGCCGATCGCGCTGAACGCCGGCAGGGACGGGTCGAACCGCTCCCGGAGGCCGCGGGCCTCGTCGACGAGACCCGCGTCGAACTGCTCCCGCGCCCGCGCCCCCAGCCACTCCCGGTGGACGGCGGGCTCGACCGCCAGCCCGAGCCAGGTGACCGGCCCCGGGTAGCCACGGCCAGCCGGACGCGGCCGGTCGCCGACGAGCTCGGCGATCTCGAGGGCGCGGGTGACCCGGCGCGGGTTGCGGACGTCGGTCGACGCGGCGAGCGTCGGCGCGAGCCGCGCGAGCCGCGTTGCTGCCGCCTCGAGGCCGCCCTCGCGCAGCTCCGCCTCGACCCTCTCCCGCACGGCCGGGTCGAACGGCAGGGCCTCGACGTCGAGGCCGCGCGCGACCGCGCGCAGGTAGAGGCCCGTGCCGCCGACGAGGAGGGCGATGCGGGCGCTGTCGGCGCCGCCCCCGCCGTCGGCGCCCCCGCCGTCGGCGATGCGCCTGAGCGCATCGTTCGCGTGGCGGACGAAGTCGGCCACCGAGAACGGCTCGTCCGGATCGACGAGATCGAGGCCGTGATGGGGGACGTCAGCCCGCTCGGCGGGCGTCGCCTTCGCCGTGCCGATGTCGAGGCCCCGGTAGACCTGCCGCGAATCGGCCGAGATGATCTCCGCGGCCACGCCCTCGGACCGGAGCGCGTGCGCGAGCGCGATCGACAGGCCGGTCTTGCCGGTTCCGGTGGCCCCGGCAAGCACGAGGAGCGGCGGGCGGGGCGCGGAGGGGTTCGTCAGGCGATCGTGCTGCGGAGCGAGTACGCCCCGGCATGGTCGACCCGGACGCGAACGGTCGAGCCGAGGAGCTCGGGCGGACCCGCGAGGTGGACGAGCTTGTTCTGGCGCGACCGACCGGCCAGGTGGACCTCGCCCGGCCCGAGCGCGAGTCGGTCGCGCGCCTCGTCGCTCCCCTCCCCCGCCGCGTCATGGTCGTGGTCCCGCGGCGGGACGACCGAGTCGAGGAGCACCTCGATCTCGCGGCCGAGCCAGCCCCGGTTCCGTTCGAGGCCGATCGTCTCCTGGTCCCGCAGCAGCTCGTTGAGCCGGCGCCGCTTCTCGGCCGCCGGGACGTCGTCGGCGAGTCGGGTCGCGGGCGTTCCCGGCCGCTCCGAGTACGCGGCAGCGAAGACCTGGTCGTAGCGGACCGTGCGGAGGAGATCGAGCGTCGCCGCGAACGCGGCCTCGGTCTCGCCACAGAAGCCGACGATGACGTCGGTCGAGATCGCGATCTCCGGCACGGCCGCCCGGATCGCGGCGAGCCGTTCGAGGTAGTGCTCGATCGTGTACTGGCGGCCCATCCGTCGGAGCGTCGCGTCGTCGCCGGACTGGACCGGCAGGTGGAGCGCTTCGCAGACCGAGGGGCACTCGGCCATCGCCGCGATGAGCCGGTCGGAGAGGTCCCACGGGTGCGAGGTGACGAAGCGGAGGCGCGGGATCGCCGGCAGGCCGTCGGCGGTCCGGAGGCCGTCGATCGCCCGGATCAGCTCGGCGAGGTCGGGCCGACCGTGGAGGTCGAGCCGTCGGCCCGCCCACCGTTCGCGATCGACGTGGGCGAACCGCTGCTCGGCCGGCAGGTCGTGGCCGTAGCTGTTGACGTTCTGGCCGAGCAGCGTGACCTCGCGATAGCCCGCGGCCGCCAGCGCCCGCGCCTCGTCGACGACGTCGTCGAACGGGCGGCTCCGCTCGGGGCCGCGGCTGAACGGGACGATGCAGTAGGTGCAGGTCTTGTCGCAGCCGTAGACGATCGGCAGCCAGGCGCTGATCGCGCTCGATCGCGCGACTTCGCCACCGGCCACCGCCGCCCGGCGCGTCCGGCTCAGCCCGACCGCGTCCGACACCTCGGTCCGACCCACGAGCGTCGTCGCGGCGACGGCTCCCGCGGACGTCGCGCCCGCCGCCAGCCCGATCGCGCCCTGCGCCGACGCGAGGCCGAGCCGGTCGACGAGCTCCGGCTCCTCGTCCGGTCGGAGGAACAGGTCGACGGCCGGATAGCGCCGGGCGAGGCCGTCCCGGTTCGAGGCCCGGACCGAGCAGCCGGTGAGCACGACCCGGAGACCCGGGTTCGCCGCCTTCAGCCGTGCCAGCGCGCCCTGGCGGCCGATGACCTTGGCCTCGGCCGCCTCCCGGATCGCGCAGGTGTTGATGACGATGAGATCGGCCGACTCGAACGA
>DASTSC010000233.1:0-7912 GCA_035760905.1 Candidatus Limnocylindrales bacterium
GCCTCCTCGCGCTCGACGACCTCCCGCCGAGCCGGCACGAGGCGCGGCGGTGGCACGTCCGACACGTTCGGCACGAAGGACGCGGCCATCGACGTGGCGGCGACCTGCTCCTGCTCCTCGACGGACAGGATCCCGAGCCGCCCGAGCTGGGCGAGCTCATCCCGGATGTACGTCTTGAGCATCTCCGGGCCATCGGTGCTGATCGTGAAGCGGACGCCGTTGCGGCGGAGGGTGTCGAAGATCCAGCGAATCTCGTCCCAACCGGAGACGACGCCGGTGTTGAGGTTCGAGCTGGGGCAGATCTCGAGGACGATGCCCCGGTCGCGGAGCATCGCCATCGCCCGCGGGTCGTACGCCGCCTTCACGCCGTGGCCGATCCGGTCGGGCTCGAGCAGCTCGATCGCCCGGGCGACCTCGTCGACGGGCCCCGCCTCGCCCGTGTGGACGGTGAGCCCGAGGCCGTACTGGCGGGCGCGGCGGTAGAGCCGGCGGTAGTCGGCGACGCGGAAGGTCGCCGACTCCGGGCCGGCGATGTCGATCCCGACCACGCCCCGGTCGCGCCAGGCGATCGCCTTCTCGGCGATGATCTCGTTGAGCTCGAACGGGAACGCCCGGTCGAGGCAGAAGATGAGGCCGGGCTTGACCGGGTACTCGAGCGTCGCCTTGTCCATGCCCCGCACGGCCGCGGCGATGATGTGGTCGAGGTCCTGCTCGCCGCCGCGGTTGCGCTTCATCGGGTTGAAGCGCAGCTCCATCGTCGTGACGTTGTTCTTGCGGTAGGCGCCGCCGACGACCTCGTAGACCGCTCGTTCGATCGCGATCGGGCTCGACTGGATCAACTCCGTCCAGTGGAAGAGCTGGAGGTACCCGTCGAAGCTCTTCGGCCGGCGCGGGTTGACCGTGATCAGCTCCCGGAACTCCCAGTAGTCGCGCGTCGGGAGCTTGATGCCCTGGGCATGGGCGACCGACCACATGATCGCCGGGGTCACGGCCGCGCCGAGGTGGCAGTGGAGCTCGGCGAGCGGGATCCGTCGCGACAGCTGGCGAGGCACGGATCGGAGAATAGCCGAGCGATCCGCCCTCCTTCGCGACGCCTGGTCGCGGGCCCGGGCACGTCCCGGAGCAGCGGCGTCCCGAACGTACTTCCGTACCGCTCCCCGGATCGGGCGGAAGGGGTAGGGTTCGCCGGGCGTCGCGGGTGCGTCCGCGAGCCGCCGCCAAGGTCTGCAACGAGGGGATTCAGCGCGATGGCCAGGTTCGTCAAGCTCGTCGTGGTCGCGGTCGCGGCCGTGCTCGCCGGCTGCTCTTCCACGCCGGCTGCGCAGACCGACCCGTACGCGATCGCGAAGACCGCGGCGTCCTCGCCGTGGGACCGCGTCCAGGTCGACGTCGGCCTCAAGGCGACGAGCGGCAGCCAGACGATCCAGCTCGATCCGGGCGCGATCCGGTTCGTCATGGACACGAAGGCCGGAAAGGGCTCGTTCCATGTGTCGCTGCCGGCCTCCTCGCTCGGCGCCGACGCGGCCAGCCTGGCGATGCTCGGCATCACGAACGGCTCGATCGACCTCGACGTGCTCTACGACGGTGATGCTCTCTACGCCAGGAGCCCGCTCGCGGCGACGCTCCTCCCGGCCCTCCTCGCCCAGTCCGGCAACGTTCCCTCGGGCGACCTGACCGGCTGGCTCAAGGTCGCCACGAAGAGCGACTTCGATGCGCTGGCGGCGACTGCGGGCGCGAGCGCCGCGCCGAGCTCGGCGAACCTCGCCAGCCTCGACCCCGCGGCGATCAAGTCGCAGCTCGAGGCGGCCGGGGTCACGCTCGCCTACGCCGGAACGACCGCCCACAACGGCGCCGACGCGTATCACGTCACGATCGCGCTCGACATGTCCAAGCTGTCGAACGCGGGCAGCATCGGCAGCCTCTCGACGGCCCAGCTCCAGCAGCTCACCGAGCTCTCGAAGACGACGTCACTGAGCGGCGACGTGTGGGTCGACAAGGGCTCGGGGCGCCTGTCCGAGATCGACATGCACGGCTCGGCGACGGGCACCGACGGCGGCACCTTCGACCTGTCCCTCGCGCTGAGCGAGCCTGCCAGCGGCACCAGCTTCGATGCGCCTTCGTCGTCGGTCGACGTGCCGATCTCGTCGCTCCTGGGTCCGATCCTCCAGATGGCCGGCCAGAGCGGCCTCGGCACGCCCTAGGCGCCACTCGAGGCGCCGCTGGAGGCGCGTCGGGCGGGAACGAACCTAGCCGGCCAGCGCCTCCGGGACGATCCGGCCGTCGGGACCGACCGTCGCCCGGACGCGTTCGCGCCTCGCGGCCCGCAGCTCGGCGCCGGGGACCTGGTCGCGGGCGTGATAGCTCGATCGGACCAGCGGGCCGGACTCGACGTGGCGGAAGCCGAGCTCGAGCGCCTCGGCCTTCATCTCGGCGAACTCGTCGGGGTGGTAGTAGCGGATCAGCGGCAGGTGCTTCTCCGACGGCCGCAGATACTGGCCGATCGTGAGGATGTCGCAGTCGACCGCCCGGAGGTCGCCGAACGCCCGGCTCAGCTCCTCGCGCGTCTCGCCGAGCCCGACCATCAGCGAGCTCTTCGTGTGGACGGCGTGGCCCGCCTCGACGGCGAACGCCTTCGCCTGCTCGAGGACGTGGAGCGATCGCCCGTAGCGGGCGCGCTTCCGGACCGGCTTCTGGAGCCGTTCCACCGTCTCGAGGTTGTGGTTGAGGATGTCCGGCCCGGCGTCCATCACCGACCGGAGCGGCTCGTCGCGGCCGTTGAAGTCGGGGATGAGGACCTCGACGCCCATTCCCGGGCAGCGCTCACGGAGCTGGCGGATCGTCTCGGCGAATGCGCCGGCGCCTCCGTCGGGTAGATCGTCGCGAGCCACGGACGTGACCACGACGTGGTCGAGGCCCAGCTGGCTGATCGCCAGCGCGACCCGCCGTGGCTCGTCGTCGTCGAACCACGTCGGCCGGCCCGTCTTCACGGCGCAGAACCCGCAGGCGCGGGTGCACGTGTCGCCGAGGATCATGACGGTGGCCGTCCGCTGGTCCCAGCACTCCCCGATGTTCGGGCAGCGGGCCTCCTCGCAGACGGTGTTGAGGTTGAGGCCGCCGAGCAGCCGCTTGAGCTCGTGATAGTTGTCGCCCGATGGCAGCCGGGACCGGATCCACTCGGGGTGGCGCCGCGCCGGGAGCCCGCCGTCGGCGGCCGCGGTCACTGCGCCGCCACTGAGCGCGATCGGCAGGGCTCCGAGGTCGGGTCGGTGGCCTCCGTCGGGTGGCTCGAACATCGGCAGCTCGCGTCCCATCGTCAGTAGATCGGCGTCTCGGGGCCGACCGACTCGAGCCAGGCCTTGATGTCGCGCAGGAGCGCCGCGCCGCCGGCGCCGTCGTTCGCCCGGTGATCGACGCCCAGGACCATGTTCATCACGGGTCGGATCGCGATGACATCGCCGTCCGGCGTCGAGACGACGACCGGCCGTTTCGTGATCGCCTCCATCGTGACGATGCCGACCTCGGGAACGTTGAGGATCGGCATCACGAGGTTCGTGCCGAGATAGCCCGTGTTGTCGACCGTGAACGTCCCGCCGCCGAAGTCGTCGACGCGCAGCTTGTTCGCCCGCGCCCGCCCGGCGACGTCGGTGATCGCGCGGTTGAGGCCGTGGATGGAGAGCGTGTCGGCGTCGCGGATGACCGGCACGATCAGGCCGTCGGCCACGGCGACGGCCACCCCGATGTTGATCCGCCGCTTCGCGAGCAGCCCCTCGTCCGTCCAGTGGGCGTTGAACGTCGGGTTGCGCTTGAGGGCCTCGGCCGAGGCCTTGACGACGAACGGGACGAAGCTGAGCGAGATGCCCTCCTTCGCCCGGTACTCGTCCTTCACCCGGTCGCGCAGGTTGGCGAGCCGCGTCGCGTCGACTTCCATCTGGACGTAGGCGTGCGGGGCCTGGAGCGCCCGGGTCATCTGCGCGGCGATGCCCTTGCGCATCTGGGTCAGCGGGACGAGCACCTCGTCGGCGCCGTCGGGGAACGTGACCTGGGCGGCGACAGGCGCACCCGGGCGGGCAGCGGCCGTTGGCGGAGACGAGGACGGAGCGGCCACCGCGGGAGCGGGTGGCTGTCCGGAGGGTGCGGGCGTCGCGGTGGCGGGCGCGGCCGCGCCTGCCACGGCCTGACCCCCCACGGCCTGGCCTCCCACGGACTGTCCCGTCCGCTGGCTCTCGACGTAGTTGAGGACGTCCGCGCGGGTGATCCGGCCGCCCCCACCCGTACCCGCGATCTGGCCCGCCTCGAGGCCGTGCTCGCGGAGGAGCCGGCGCACGGCCGGCGTCATGCGCGCCTCGCCGGTGCCATTCTCCGCATGAGCGGGCGCGGTCGCCGTCGGCGCGGTCGGCGCGGCGGAGGCAGCGGCCCGTTCGGTCGGCGCCGGCGTCGCGAGCGGCTGCTCGACCGGCCCCCTCGGCGCGGGCGGAGGCTCCGGCGCGGGAGGCTCCTGCCGCTCCGGGCGCTCGTCGGAGCCGGCCGGACCGAACCCACCCGCCGGCACTTCGACGCGCTCGACGTGCGGTCCGCCGGTATCTGGGTCCGAGGGCGCGGCCGGCTTCTCCTGCGCGACGGGCGCCGGAGCGGGCGCCGCCCCCTGACCGGCGCCTTCGTCGGCCGTTTCGATGACCGCGATCTCGGCGTTGTTCGGGACGGTCGCCCCCTCCTCGACGAGGATCTCCCTGAGCGTGCCCTCGAACGGCGACGGGACCTCGGCATTGACCTTGTCGGTGATCACCTCGAGCAGCGGCTCGTACTTGTCGACGTGGTCGCCGGGCTGCTTGAGCCATTTGCCGATCGTCCCCTCGGCGACGCTCTCGCCGAGCTGGGGCATCGTCACCTTCGCCACTGGAATCTGCTCCTCATGCGCGCGCGTCGGCAGGGCGCTCGTTTCGTTGCCCGCTAGTGTGGCCCATTCCGACGGTTCGGGTCGACGGTCCGGTCGCCGGGGGTCGGGTCGCCGGGGGTCGACTCGCCGGGGGTCGACTCGCCGCCCCACCCGCAGTACCGTTCGCCCGCCATGGCGCGAGCGCCGCGTTCGAACGTTGCGACCGGCACGGTCACCTTCCTGTTCTCGGACATCGAGGGCTCGACCCGGCTGGCCCAGTCGCTCGGCGCCGCGGGTTATCGAGATGTCCTCGAGCGCCACCAGGCGTTGTTGCGCTCCGCCTTCGATGCCTGCTCGGGAACGGAGCGCGGGACCGAGGGGGATTCGTTCTTCGTGGTCTTCGTCGACGCTCGGGACGCCGTTGCCGCAGCCGTGGCCGCACAGCGGGCCATGGCGAACGAGCCGTGGCCGGCCGACGCCGCGATCCGAGTGCGGATGGGCCTCCACACCGGGTGGGGCGTGGCCGGCGGAGACGACTACGTCGGTCTCGACGTGAACCGGGCGGCCCGGATCGCCGCCGCCGGTCACGGCGGGCAGGTCCTCCTCTCGGACGCGGTCAGGGCGCTGACCGAGGGAGACCTGCCGGACGGCGTCTCGCTCCGCGATCTGGGCACGCACCGTCTCAAGGACCTCGATCGGCCGGAGCGACTCTTCCAGCTCGTCGTCGAGGGCCTGCGGTCGGATTTCCCGCCGCTCCGGACGCTCGACCGGCGCGACGGCAACCTGCCCCCGCGGCTCACGAGCTTCATCGGCCGCGACGACGAGCGGAGCGCCGTCGCCGGCCTGCTCGAGGTCGCCCGCCTCGTCACGATCACCGGACCCGGCGGCACGGGCAAGACGAGCCTCGCCGTGGCCGTGGCGGCCGACGTCTCCGAGCGCTTCCCGGACGGCGCCTGGTTCGTGCCACTCGACGCGATCGGGGATCCGGAGCTCGTCCCGGCCGCGATCGCTCGCGCGTTCCGCCTCGAGGTCGAGGACCGCCGACCGCCGTTCGAGCGGGTCGCGGACTTCCTGGGCGACCGCCGGGCGCTCCTCGTCCTCGACAACTTCGAGCACCTCCTGGCCGGCGCCTCGACCGTCCGGGCGCTGCTCGAGCGCGCCTCGGGCCTCCGGGTCCTCGTCGCCAGCCAGGCACCCCTCCACCTCTCCGGCGAGCAGGAGTTCCCGCTCCCGCCGCTGCCGCTGCCGGCCGACCGGAACGCGGGCCTCGACGAGGTGAGCGCCAGCCCGGCCGTCCGCCTGTTCGTCGAACGGGCCCGGGCCGTCCGGCCGTCGTTCGCGCTCGATGAATCGACCGCCGCGACGGTGGCCGCCATCTGCGCCCGGCTCGACGGGTTGCCACTCGCGATCGAGCTGGCCGCGGCCCAGGTGCGGCTCCTCTCGCCCGCGGCGATCCTCGATCGCGTGTCGACGCGGGTCGCGTCCGTCTCCGACCGCCGCTCGGACCTGCCGGTTCGCCAGCGGACGCTCGACGCGCTCGTCGACTGGAGCTACGAGCTGCTCGGCGAGGACCAGCGCGCGCTGCTTCGCCGTCTCGCCGCGTTCGCCGGCGGCGCCGCGCTGCCAGAGATCGAGCGACTCGCTGATGGGGATCCTGCCGTCCCGGACGCGTTCGAGGCCCTCGCGGGCCTCGTCGACCGCAGCCTCGTCCGGGTCGAGTCCGCGCCGGCCGACCGGTACGGCCTGCTCGAGACGATCCGAGCCTTCGCCGCGGCGCGGCTCGGGGATTCGGGCGAGGCGAGAGACGTGGAGCGCCGCCACGCAGAGGTCTTCGCGAACCTGGCCGAGGAGGCCGAGCCGAACCTCTACCGGGCGAATCGACGAATCTGGCTCGAGCGCCTCGCCGCGGAGCACGACAACCTGCGGGCGGCGCTCGACCGGATGGAAAGCGCGGGCGAGCTCGAGATCGCCCTGCGCATCTCCGCGGCGGCCTGGCGCTTCTGGCAACAGACCGGACACCTGATCGAGGCGATCCCGCGGGTCGAGCGGCTGCTGACGAAGGCAACCGCCTCGGCGGTTCGGTTCGATCCTCTCCTCATGAGCCGGGTCGAGGAAGCCGCCGGCGGGATGGCCTACTGGCAGCGCATCCGGGATGTCTCGGACATCGAGGCACACTACCGGCGGAGCCTCGACTACGCGCGCCAGAGCGGCGACCCGCTCCGGGAGGCGTGGGCCACCTACAACCTCTCGTTCGCCTACGACTACGTGCCGTCGAGCTCGGATGTGTACGAGCCGGACCGCGAGCGAGCGGAAGCGCTGCGCGCCGATGCGCTCGCTCGTTTCCGGGCGCTCGGCGACGACCGCGGCGTCGCCTACACGCTCTGGTCGATGGGCGGCTCCCCGATCGCCGTCGCAAAGGGCGCCGCCGAGCTCCGGGCGTATCTCGCCGAGGCGCTCCAGCGGTTCCGCGAGATCGACGAGGCGTTCGGCGAGACGTGGGCCCTGCTCAGCACGGCGATGGTCGAAGCCGAGGTCGGCAACATCGAGCTCGCCCGGACGGCCATCCTCGACGCCGCGGCCCTGTTCATCCGCGACGGCGACCTCTCGGGCCAGCTCGTGATCATCGACTCGCTCGCCGCCCTCGCGGCGAGGACGGGCGACGCGCGCCTCGCGGTGCGGATCGACGCGGCGGGACAGGCGACTCGGCGATCGACGGGCACGCTGACCCCACCGATCGCGCCGTTTCGCGACCCGATCGCGGCGGCCCGCGCGGCGCTCGACCCCGACGACGCCCTCGCGGAGGCCGAGTACGGCCGGACGCTGTCCGTGCTCGCCCTCCTCGACTCGGCCCTCGAGGGGCGACAAGGAACGATCCGCGACGCGCTGGCTGCCGCGACGCCGTCGCCGCCCGAGCCCGCCGATCGGAGACCGGCGTGATCGCGAGATGATCGGGAGTGAAGTCGCGCTGGCGATGATCCGGTCGTGCGCGACATCCAGGCGGGACGTGCCCTCCGCGCCTTGAGGAAGCGGCGGGACCTG
>DASTSC010000234.1:0-4128 GCA_035760905.1 Candidatus Limnocylindrales bacterium
AGCGGCGAGCGATGCGGCCGCGACGTCCGGTCGACGAGGCCGGCGACGCCCTCGGCCCGGTAGCGACGGACCCACTTGTGGCCGGTCGCCCGGCTGATCCCCATGGCCTCCGACGCGACGCTCACCGACCAACCTTCGACCGTGACGCGATGGACGAGCAGCGATCGACCGAAGACGTTGAGACGGGCCTTAGGATGGGCCACGAGAGTCTCCTCACGGCGCGGATCTCCAACAACCCGAACCGTGCTCGGAGGCTCTCACTTGTCAACAACGTCTTGGGTGACCACAGCTAGTCAGCTGGTGCGGCCGTGAGCGACGCCAGGCGGTCCCGGACGCGACGGACAGCGGCGCGGTCGGCGACCGCGACGAAGACCGTGTCGTCACCGCCGATCGAGCCCGCCACCTCGGCCCACCGCGCCCGGTCGAGCGCGGCCGCGATCGGATGGGCACTGCCGGGGAGGGTGCGGATGACGAGGACGTTGCCGGCCTCGCGGATCTCGACGGGCAGGTCCCGCAGGAGCACCCGCAGGCGTTCCTCGCCCGACGCCTCGGCCTCGACGAGGCGCTGCGGGAGCGCGTAGGCCTGGACGCCGGCTCGAGGCGCCTTGCGCAGGCCGAGCTCGGCGATGTCGCGGCTGATCGTCGCCTGCGTCGCCCGAAAGCCACGCTCGCGGAGGACGGCCGCGAGCTCCTGCTGGGTCCGGATCGGCTGGCGGACGACGAGATCGCGGATCGTCCGCTGCCGAAGCTGCTTGATGACGTCCATCGCCCGCGGCCTCAGCGCGAGAGCAGCGCCACGACGACGACGCCGGCGAGCACGACGCGATAGGCGATGAACAGCGCGAGCGAGTTCGTTCGGACGTAGCGCAGCAGGGCCCAGATCGCCGCGAGTCCGGCCACGACAGAGGCGACGAACCCGACGACGAGCGGCACGACCGCCACCGCCACGCCCGCCTCGCCGCTCGCGAGCCGCCAGGCCTCGAACACGCCGGCCCCCGCGATCACGGGCGCGGCCATGAGGAAGCTGAACCGCGCCGCGCCCTCCCGGGTAAGCCCGGCGAACAGCCCGGCCGAGATCGAGATGCCCGATCGGCTGATCCCGGGCAGAAGCGCGATGGCCTGGGCGAGGCCGATGCCGAACGCGGCCGCGAACGGAAGCCCGGCCATCTGCCGATCGCGACGGCCCAGCCGGTCCGCGAGCCACATGATCCCGGCGCCGACGACCAGCAGGAGGGCGACGAGGCCCGGCTCGCGGACGTGGGCCTCGATGAAGTCGTTGAGCAGGGCGCCGATGATCGCCGCCGGAATCACCGTCACGAGGATGAGCCACGCGAGGCGCCGCTCGGGGTCGCCGCCGATCGACCGGTCTCGGATCGCCGCGAGCCCGGCCGGCACGAGAACGAGCCAGTCCTGGCGGAAGTAGACGAGAAGGGCGACGAGCGTCCCCATGTGAAGCATGACGCTGAACGCCAGCGAGTCGATGAACGGGTCGGTCCAGCCGAGCAGGCTCGGCACGAGGATCAGGTGCCCTGAGCTCGAGACGGGGAGGAACTCGGTCAGCCCCTGCACGATCCCCATCACGAGCGCCTGAAGCGTCGTGTCCACCTATTGCCTGTCAGGTCTGCGATCGCGCCGGCGGGTCCGCGATCGGACGCCGGCTCTGCGATCGAACCGCTTGGCGGTCGAGGGCAGGCCGACGGGCGCCGCACCGAGCGAGCGCGCTCGGCGGTACGTGAGCAACGACGCGATCACGTCAACGCCGTCATCGGCCGCGAGTCGCGCCGGCCTCAGCGGATGAACAACGGAGCGAGGACGAGCGTGATCGTCGCGAGCAGCTTGACCAGGACGTGGAGCGAGGGGCCGGCCGTGTCCTTGAACGGGTCGCCCACGGTGTCGCCGACGACGGCCGCCGCATGGGCCTCGGTCTTCTTGCCGATGACGTTCCCGTCGGCGTCCTTGAGGTTGCCCGACTCGATGTACTTCTTGGCGTTGTCCCACGCGCCGCCGCCGTTGTTGAGGACGGTGGCGAGGAGGACGCCGGCGATCGTGCCGACCATGAGCAGCCCGGCGACCGCCTGGTAGCCGAGCAGCAGGCCGACGACGATCGGCGTCGCGACCGCGACGAGACCCGGAGCCACCATCTCGCGAAGGGCCGCCCGGGTGGTGATGTCCACGACCCGCGCGTAGTCCGGCCGCTGCGTGTAGTCCATGATCCCGGGCATCTCCCGGAACTGGCGCCGGACCTCGATGATGATCGACTGGGCCGTCTTCCCGACCGCCCGGATGGCGAGCGAGCTGAAGAAGTAGGCGAGCATCGCCCCGATGAGCGCCGCGACGAAGACGCCGACGTCGGCGAGGTTGACCGAGGTCAGGAGCTGGCCGCCGCGGTTCGTCTGGATCAGGTTGACCTTGTCGATGTAGGCGCTGAAGAGGAGGAACGCGGCGAGCGAGGCCGACGCGATCGCGTAGCCCTTCGTGAGGGCCTTCGTCGTGTTGCCGACGGCGTCGAGCCGGTCGGTGATCTCGCGGGCGCCAGCCTCCGAGCGGCTGAACTCGGCCACGCCGCCGGCGTTGTCGGTGATCGGGCCGAACGTGTCCATCGCGAGGACGTAGGCGCAGGTCATGAGCATGCCCATGGTCGCGACCGCGGTCCCGAAGATCCCGCCGACGTCCTTGCCGGACGCGTCCTTCAGGCCCGCCTGGGATCCGAGCCAGTGCGAGGCCAGGAGTGCGATGCCGATCGAGACGGCGGTGACGAACGTGGTCTCGAAGCCGACCGCCGTGCCGCTGATGATGTTCGTTGCCGGACCGGTCCGGCTCGCGTCCGCGATCTCGCGGACCGGCCGGAACGACCCCGCCGTGTAGTACTGGGTGATGTAGACGAACGCGACCGAGTTCGCGAGCCCCACGAGCCCTGCGCCGAAGAACCAGACCCAGGCGGGCAGCCCGTTCGCGCCGCTGACTCCCGCGGTGTTCATCATCACGTTCGTCGTGATGAGCAGGCCGACGACGGACAGGATCGTGGTCACCCAGTAGCCGCGGTTGAGGATGTTCATGGGATCCTCGTCCTCGCGGCCGCGAAGGAAGAAGATGGCGACGATCGTCGCCAGCAGCCCGAAGGCGCGAACGACGAGCGGGAAGAAGATCCAGGCTTCGGGGTTCGGCCAGCCGGCGGCGTTCGCGATCGCGAAGACGGCGACGCCCAGGATCATCGCCCCGATGTTCTCGGCCGCGGTGCTTTCGAAGAGGTCGGCGCCACGGCCGGCGCAGTCGCCCACGTTGTCGCCCACGAGGTCCGCGATCACGCCGGCGTTGCGGGGGTCATCCTCGGGGATCCCGGCCTCGACCTTGCCGACGAGGTCCGAGCCGACGTCCGCGGCCTTCGTGTAGATCCCGCCGCCGAGCTGGGCGAAGAGCGCGACGAAGCTTGCCCCGAAGCCGAAGCCGACGATGAGGAACGGCGCCTTGTCGATGGTGACGTTGCCGACGAGGGCGTGGTAGGCGCTGAAGATCCCCCACACCCCGAGCAGCGAGAGGGAGACGACGAGGAAGCCCGAGACGGCGCCGCCACGCATCGCCACCTGGACGGCCTCGACGAGGCTCCGCCGCGCCGCGGCAGCAGTCCGCACGTTCGAGCGGACGCTGATCGTCATGCCGATGATCCCCGAGAGCATCGAGCAGCCGGCGCCGACGAGGAACGCGATCGCGGTCATGATCCCGATCGGGCTGCCGGCGAGCTCCGGAACGTCGGCAACGTCCTTCGTCTCGACGAGCGTGATGACGATGCCGATGATCACCGCCCCGGCGAGCGCGAGCAGCGCGATCGTCGTGTACTGACGCCTGACGAACGCGTCCGCGCCCTCCCGGATCGTGTCCGCGACGTCCTGCATCGCCTGCGGCCCCTTGTCGCGCGACAGGACGTCGCGCGCGAGGTACAGCGCGAACAGGACGGCGACGACGCCGGCGATCGGGATCAACAGCTGCAGAAGGGCGCTCGCGTCCATCAGGCTCAGACGTTCCTCCAGGATCCGGCCGGTCGGTGGTTTCCGAGCCGGGACGGGGCGTGGGCTCCCGGGGCGGGCGAACTCCCGGGCTTCGACACGTTGGGGGCCTAAGAAGACGCCGAGA
>DASTSC010000235.1:0-1313 GCA_035760905.1 Candidatus Limnocylindrales bacterium
CGGCGACCGCCGGACGGGCCGTTCCGAGCAGCCGGCGGACGTCGTCGTCGGTCGTCTCGGAGAAGTCGAGGTAGTGCTCGCCGATCGAGGTGAAGAAGTCCGGCTCGTCCACGACGACGATCTCGTCGACGAGTGGCCGCAGTTGGGCGACGACCGAGGGCGGCGCCACGGGCGAGGCGAGGACGACGCGCTCCGCCCCACGCCGCCGCGCCGAGGCGATGGCGGCCCGCGCCGTGAACCCCGTGGCGAGGCCGTCGTCGACGAGGACGACGACGCGGCCGGCGAGGGCGGTCGCGGGCCGGTCGCGCCGGTACTCGGCGACGCGCTCGCGGAGGACACGGCGTTCGCGCCGGATGACACGCGCGATGTCCGCGCGCGCGAGGCCGAGCTCGGCGATCAGCGCCGGGTTGAGGAGCACGATTCCGCCCTCGGCGATCGCGCCGACGCCCAGCTCCGGATGCCAGGGCACGCCGACCTTGCGGACGACGACGGCGTCGAGGTCCGCATCGAGCCTGCGCGCCACCTCGGCCGCGACGACGACGCCGCCGCGAGCGAGCCCGAGCACGAGCGGCCGAACGGGCCGCAGGTGTGCCAGTCGCGCGGCGAGTCGCGCCCCGGCGTCGGCTCGATCGATGAACATCCGGGCCACATCGTCCCGTCGTCCGCGGCCGCCGACCAGCGACGGACGGCCCGCTCATCCCGAGCCGTTCGTCCGGATCCGGTGGATGAGGACCAACGGCTCTGGCAAGCGCGGCCTGCGGCAGGCATACCGGTGATCGCCGCGAATCGACGGTCGCGGTGGGCAACACGAGGAGGTGCCACGATGACGGCGAAGCGAGGCGATCGGATCGTGGTCGAGAGCGAACGTGTCGGCCAGAAGCCGCGCGAGGGCGAGGTCCTCGACGTCGTCGACTCGCCGGTCGGGCCCCGCTACGAGGTTCGCTGGGACGACGGGCACGTCTCGAGCTTCCGGCCGGCCGCCGGAAGTGCGCGGATCGTGGACGCCGCCCGCTCGAAGGGCTAGGTGTGGTCACCCAAGACGTTGTTGACAAGTGAGAGCCTCCGAGCACGGTTCGGGTTGTTGGAGATCCGCGCCGTGAGGAGACTCTCGTGGCCCATCCTAAGGCCCGTCTCAACGTCTTGGGTCGATCGCTGCTCGTCCATCGCGTCAGGGTCGAAGGTTGGTCGGTGAGCGTCGCGTCGGAGGCCATGGGGATCAGCCGGGCGACCGGCCACAAGTGGGTCCGTCGCTACCGGGCCGAGGGCGTCGCCGGCCTCGTCGACCGGACGTCGCGGCCGCATCGCTCGCCGCT
>DASTSC010000236.1:0-13077 GCA_035760905.1 Candidatus Limnocylindrales bacterium
GAACGCGATGCCCGCCGCCACCTGGATCGGGCCGGTGGGCAGGGCGAGGGCGAACGCCGAGCCGAGCAGGACCGAGCCGGCGTGGACGAGGAGGGTCGCGATCGCGACGGCAACGAGGACCGTCGCGGCGCGATAGCGGGCGGCGAAGGCGAGCGCCATCAGCTGGCTCTTGTCGCCGAGCTCGGCGAGGAAGATCACGCCGAAGGAGAGGGCGAAGGCGGTCATCCGGGCTCCGGTGGCGGGCTTCGGGTCCGGAGGTCGCGCGCCTTCGACCCGACACCCAGGGCTGGTGTCGACAGTCGAAGGTCTCGTCCATCCGCGTCGCGGACCCGGTGACCGGGCGCTCATCGCGCCAGCGTGTCGATCGACCGGAGAAGGCCTACTCCCCTTCGGTCGAGAGTCTGCGGGAGGCGCCGCGAACGGTCAACCGCTGGGGGCCGTCCCGGAGGACTGCGGGTCCGGCCGGCGGTCGATCCTGTCCGCCCCCGCCCACGAGGCAGTGAGCCCGCGTCCCGGTCGGCGGTGAGTGCGCGCGGCCGTCGTCGGCCCCGATCGATCCGGGTTTCCAATGTGGTTGGCGTCAGCGGGCTTCCAGGGCACGTCACAGGGACGCTCGCGGGGGCCGCCAGCTGCCGCAGCCCCTCGAAACGTCAACGACATCGGATTCCTGTTGGCCTCCAGGGCGCCCGGCCCGCCTCGACGCCGTGGGGACGCCAGTGCAGTTGGAAATCCGCGTCGGTGAGCGCGGCCGGTCGGCAGTGAGCGCGCGTCCGGTCGGCAGTGAGCGCGCGTCCGGTCGTCGGTGTGCGCGGCCGGTCGGCAGTGAGCGCGCGCCCGGTCGTCGGCCCGCGCCAACACCGGCCCACACCCATCACTAACCTTTACGTAAACGGCAAGGTTCGCTAGACTTCACGGGTGAAGGAAGCCGTCAGCGAGCGGGCCGAGGGCCGGCTGCTCAAGATCCAGGAAGTCGCCGCCGAGCTCGGCCTCACGCCCCGCCGTATCCGGTACTACGAGGAGCTCGGCCTCCTCCGCCCGGCCGCGCGCTCGGAGGGCGACTACCGGCTCTACGACGCCGACGACCTCGAGCGGCTCTCGTTCATCAAGGGCCTCCGCGACGACGCCGGCTTCAGCCTGGCCGAGATCGGCCAGCTCCTCGAGGACGAACTCGCCCGCGCCCGCAACCGCGAGCGCTATCGGGCGACGGAGAGCGTCGAGGAGCGGCGGGCGATTCTCGGCGACGCCGTGGACCGGATCGACCGCCAGATCGACAGCCTGCGCGACAAGATCGGCCGCCTCGAAGCGATGATCGACGAGGCCGACGGCCGGCGCGCCCACCTCCTCGCCCACCGGGCCGAGCTGGACGGCGAGTCGCTCGACCCGCACGGCAAGGACGCTTCGGCGCGGTTCCGCGGCCGATGACGATCAGCCCGCTTCGGCGCCCGCACCACGCCGGCGAGACCGACGATTCGTACCGCTGGTGGGTCCTCGTTGTCACGAGCATCGGCGCGCTCCTCGCCAGCCTGACCTCCGGCACGCTCGTCATCGCCCTGCCCGACATCCTGCGCGATCTCCACACCGACCTCTTCGCGCTCATGTGGATCGTCGTCGGCTATACGCTCGTCGCGACCGTGCTCGTCCTCAACGCCGGCCGGATCGCCGACATGTACGGGCGGGCTCGGACCTACACCCTCGGGTTCCTCGTGTTCACGCTCGCCTCGGTCTTCTGCGCCGTCGCCGCCGACGACGTCCAGCTCATCGCCGGCCGCGTCATCCAGGGCATCGGCGGCGCCTTCCTCATGGCGAACTCGGCGGCCCTCGTCACCGACGCGTTCCCCCGTCGCGAGCTGGGCCGGGCGCTCGGCATCAACGCGATGGTCGTCGGCGCGGGGCTGATCCTCGGCCCGATCCTGGGTGGCTGGCTGACCGGCTTCGGCTGGCGGACCGTCTTCTGGTTCAACCTGCCGATCGGGATCGTCGGCACGATCGCGGCCTGGCTGCTCCTCGTCGAGCAGGCACGGCCCTCGTCGAGCCGCTCGATCGACTGGGCCGGCTCGGCGCTCTACTTCGTCGGCCTCATGGGCTTGATGAGCGCGTTGGCCTTCGGCGGCATCTACGGCTGGACGACCACCTGGGTCGTCGGGGGGATCCTCGCCTTCCTCGTCGCGGCACCGGTCTTCCTCTGGGTCGAGGCCCGCACGCCGGAGCCGCTCCTCGATCTGTCGCTCTTTCGCGACCGGTTGTTCACGATGGGCAACCTGACCGGGCTCCTCAACGGCATCGCCCGGAACGGCGTCCTGTTCCTGCTGGTCTTCTACCTCCAGGGCGCGAAGGGCGACGATCCGGTCACGGCCGGAATCCTCCTCGCGCCGCTCGCGATCGGGCTGCTCGTCCTCTCGCCGATCAGCGGCGCGCTCGCCGACCGGTACGGCTCGCGCGAGCTCGCGACGATCGGGATGGTCGTCACCGGGATCGGTCTCGCCGGGCTGATCACGCTCCGGATCGACACGCCCTACTGGCAGCTCGCGATCTGGCAGCTCGTCATCGGGGCGGGCTCAGGGCTCTTCAACTCGCCGAACACGAGCGCGGTCATGGGCGTCGTCCCGCCGGCCAAGCGCGGCATCGGAGCCGGGACGCGGATGATGCTCACGCAGACCGGGTTCATCGTCTCGATCGCGCTCGCGATCGGGCTCGTCACGAGCGCGATGGACCCGACGGTCCTCGTCGCGATCTTCTCGGGCGCCCAGATCGGCGGCCAGGGGATCGACCTCGGCCCGTTCATGGACGCGCTCCACCTCGCCTTCGCGGCCGGCGTCGTCGCGAGCGCGGTCGGCGCGGTGGTCTCGCTCATGCGCGGCGGTCACCGGAGCTGGGAGGAGCCGGCCGAGGCGCGACCCGACCGGGCGAGGGCGGCCTGATGACGTTCGCCCCCCGCGCGATCCTCGACCTCGAGGGTATGCGCGCCTTCCGGCACCGCAACTACCGGCTGTTCTTCCTCGGCCAGGGCACCTCGCTCATCGGCACGTGGATGCAGTCCGTCGCCCAGAGCTGGCTCGTCCTGCTGCTGACGGGCGACCCGTTCGTCCTCGGCGTGGTCGCCGCGTTCCAGTTCCTGCCGGTCCTCGTCCTCGGCCTGTTCGGCGGCGTCATCGCCGATCACCTGCCGAAGCGGCGGACCCTCATGGCCACCCAGACATTCGCGATGTTCGTCAGCTTCGTCATGTTCCTGCTGACGTGGACGAACACCGTCCAGGTCTGGCACGTGCTCGGGATCGCGCTGCTCATCGGCCTCCGGAACGCCGTCGACATGCCGACCCGCCAGGCCTTCTCGGTCGAGATGGTCGGCCGGGACGACATCCAGAACGCGGTCGCGCTCAACTCGGCGACGTTCAACGGGGCCCGGATCATCGGTCCGGCGGTGGCCGGCCTGGTGATCGGCGCGTTCGGCGTGCCGCTCGCGTTCCTCATCGACGCGCTCAGCTTCCTGGCAGTGCTCGTCGCGCTCTGGGCGATGGACGAGCACGAGCTCCAGCTGCCGCCGACGCTGCCTCGGCCGCACTCCGTGGGCGAGGTCGCGGCGAACCTGCGCGAAGGCCTCGTCTACGTCCGCGACACGCGCCTCGTCCTCCTCGCGATCAGCGTCATCGGGCTCGTCTCGACGTTCGGGATGAACTTCACGGTCCTCGTGCCGCCGCTCGCGAAGGACGTCCTCCATTCCGACGCCGCCGGCTACGGCTTCCTCATGGCCGCGTCGGGGCTCGGCTCCCTCACCGCGGCGATCGCCATCGCCTTCGGCGGTCGCGCCAGCGCGGCGACGATCGTCGGCGGTGCGATCCTGCTCGGCCTGGCCGAGGTCGTGACGGGCGTTTCGAATGTCTTTGGGCTGACGCTCGTCGCGATGGTCTTCGTCGGTGTCGGCGGGATCGCGATGTCGGCGAACGCGAACAGCGTCATCCAGCTGAGCGTTCCGGACGTCCTCCGTGGTCGCGTCCTGAGCGTCTACACGACCGTCTTCGCGGGGTCGACGCCGATCGGCGGGCTGGTCATGGGCGGGATCGCCGGAAGCATGGGCGTGCCGACCGCACTCGCGGTCGGCGGCGCGATCTCGGCCCTCGTCGGGTTCGTCGGCTGGCTGAGCGTCCGCTCAGGGTTCGTGCCGGCGGCTCCGCCGAAAGCCGCGCCGCGGCGCGCTTCGCCGGACGTCTCGTCGGGGCCGTCGGTCCTTCCTCCGCCCGCGGTCCGACCGGCCGTGGTCCGGGGCCCGGTCGGGGCCGCGACCGCCACCGCCCGGCATCGCGACGCGGACCGAGGGCCCGTTCGCGTCGGAGCGGTCGATCGCGAACGCGATACCGAGGTTTCGGCCACCCGCTCCTGACCGCTCGAGCGACGCCGGCGCGCGGCCTGCCCGGCTGCCCCCGCCGCCCCCACAGCCGAAACCTGGCAGGTTCTGTCAGGGCCGTGCGCCATCCTGCGAGTCGTGAACGACCTGCCGCCCGAGCTGCTCCTCGAGCCGTGCTCGCCCCCGCTTCGCGCGATCGCCGACGACCTGCGCGCGGTCGTCCGAGTCGCCGAACCGGCCGCCCTCGAGCGCGTCCGAACCGGGTGGGGCGTGATCGGCTACGACGTTCCCGTCGCCCGGCGGACACGCTTCTTCGCCTGGATCTGGGCCCAGCCGGAGCACGTTCACCTCGGCTTCGTGCACGGCGTCCTGGTGACCGACCCCGAGCGACTCCTCGGCGGCGGGGGCGTGACGAAGCTCGCCCGATGGCTCACGTTCGAGCCCGGCGACCGGGTCGATGGCGATCGGCTCGTCCCGCTCATCCGCGAGGCGGCGCGCGTCTCGGGCCTGTCGCGCGGCGAGCGCCGCGTCGCACTGGAGGCGATGGCGGACGCCCCCGGGTGGTAGACCGGGCTCAGGGCCTCCCGGCCTCCCGGCCGGTGGGCCTCAGCCGTCGAAGGCGGACCAGCAGATGGCGTTCCGCAGCCGCTCGTCGTCGAGGACGAGCTCGCGGATCGCCGCCGGAAGGCGGTCGCGCTGCCAGGCGCACTCGAGCCGGCCGGCGGCCACGGCCTCGCCCGCGGGCGCTGCGGCGCGGACGGCCCTGATCGCGTAGGCAGCCGCCCCGAGCTCGTGAGCGGCGACGTGGGCGACGGCGGCCGCCTGGGCCGAGGCATAGGCGGCGAAGCGCGGCGCGCCCGCCAGGTCTCGCGCCGCGCCGTTCGCGTGACCCGCCGCCGTCCGTGCTTCGGTCATCGTCGCCTCGCCGCGGGTCCAGGCCCGAACGCGCGCGATCGCCTCGCGCGGACGGGGGTCGTCGGGGCGGACCCGTTCGAACCTCTCGAGGACGTGCTCGGCGCACTCCGCGGCCCACAGCGCGAGGAGGCGATGATCCGCGTCGGTGAGCGACCCACCGCGGCGGATCGTCACGAGCCGCGGATCGCGCTCCTTCGGAAGGATCACCGCGAGACACCCTCCACCGGTCGCCGAGGCCAGGGTCGAGCGTGGCCGCTCGTCGAGTACTTCTGACGACTTGCACGTCGAGCCACGCGGCCGAGTATCGACCCGTGAGCTCCCGACGCCTCGCGGGGCACGCCGTCACCGTCCTGGGAATCGTCGTGCTGGCCATGGTGGGGGTCCTGGCGACGAGCCGCCCGGTCGCGCTCCGCACGTGGGCGCGGGTTGCCGCGCCGTCGCCGCAGGTGATCGGCTGCTACCTGAGCGGCGTCGACGGCACGCTCGTCACGGACGCCGAGGCGGGCACGGCGATCGTCGAGGACGTCGGGCCGGGCGCCGGACAGCGGTCCGCGATCAGCTGGCCGGCGGGGTACTGGGGCCTGAGCGTCCTCGGAACGACGGTCGTCTTCGACGGCCGCGGCCCGTTGCCCGTCGCGCGGACCGGAGCGAGGCTCCACATCCCCGGCGGATTCCACGACGGAAGCTTCGAGGCGTGTTTCGAGGGGGTCGGGTCGCTCGATTAGGGCGGTCCGTCAGCGCCGAAACGGCCTCGGGTCGGCCGGCGCATAGGGGGCGCGGAGGAGGCCGACGAGGGGCTCGCCGGTCGACTGCGCGAGCGCGACGACCGACCGCCGGTCCGGGCCGAGCGTGAGCCGCAGCTCGACGCTGTCGTCGCCGGGGTGGTTCGGGTCGTAGATCCCGATCGCGACGTCGCCGTCCGCAACGGCGTAGCGCCAGGCGAGGACCTGGTGGTTGTCGGTGACCCGGAACGGGTTCGGCGACGCGACGCGGACGAGGCCGAGCATCGCGAGGCGACCGCCGCCGACCGACTCCCGCACGGCCGCGACCGCCGACGCCGACTCCCGGGCCCGCCAGCGCGCCGCGATCATCGCGAGGAAGAACCGGACCGGCAGCCGCAGCCAGTCGAAGCTCTCGACCTGGCGCCGGACGACATAGCGGAAGCGGTCCGTCCCGGGCGGTGGCTGGGCGTCGGCCGGCGTGGGCGCGCCTGCCGCGGTGAGGTCGGCGACCGCGAAGACCATCCCGCCGCACAGGCCGCGCGCGGCGTCACCGACCCCCACCGCGAGCGGCCCGAGGCCGATCCGGATGGGAGCGACGTGAGGCCAGGCGTTCGGCCAGGGAAAGCCGTTGACCGACGGCCTGAACCCGACGACGGACCGCTCCTCCATCGCGGCAACGCTACTCGTCGCACCGCTGTTGCGCGCCACCGAGCCGGCGTCGCGGCCCTGTCCGCACCGATCGGGGACCATGGCGCGCGTGAGCCGCCCGCCCGCCGCGCTGCCCGTCCCGCCGCCCGCGCCGGCGACCGTTTCCCCGGCCGAGGCCGAGCGCCGGGCCCGCCGGCTCGAACCGCTCGCGATCGGATCGATCGCCGCCTTCGGCGTCCTGTTCCTCGCCGTCCGCGCCCGCCGCACGGGTCCGCTCGACCTCGTGCTCACGAGGCTCGCCCAGCGTGTCACCCCGCGACCCGTCGAGCGGCTGCTCCACGGGGTCTCGTGGCCCGGCTTCCCGCCACAGAGCCGGCTCATCCCGCCGGCGCTCATCGCCGGCTGGTTCGCTGCCGGGCTGCCGGCCGAGGCCGCCTGCCAGGCCGCGGGCTGGGGAAGCGCGATCCTCTCGGAGGCGATCAAGGCGCTCGTCCGCCGACCGCGGCCGATCGCGCCCGAGGTCCGCGTCGTCGTCGCGCCCCTCGCCGGGACGAGCTTTCCGAGCGGCCACGTGCTGACGTATGTCGGCGTCTACGGCACGTCGGCGTACCTCGCCGCCGGCCGGCTCCGCGGCGGCTGGCGCCTCCTCGGCCTTGCGCCCCTGGCGCTCGTCGTGCTCGTCGGCCCGAGCCGGGTCCAGCAGGGCCACCACTGGCCGACCGACGTGGCGGCGTCGTATCTCCTCGGCAGCGCCTGGCTGGCCGGCGTCGTCGCGCTCCACCGTCGCCTCGTCGGGGTCGAGGCGCGCGGCGGCGACGGGGCCTGAGCTGATGGCCGAGTCGGGCGTCCAGTCCCGGCGCGGCGGCAGGCGCATCCGCGTCGTCTGGAACCCGACCGCCGGTTCGAAGGCCGGTCTGCCGACGAACCTCGTCGACGAGGCCGCGCTACGGGCCGCCCTCGAACGGCACGACACCCTCATCGAGCTCGCGGCGCCGACCAGCGAGGCGGAGGCGCGGGAGGCCGTCCGGCGGGCGATCCATGACGGCGTGGACGTCGTGGCGGCCGCCGGCGGCGACGGGACGGTCGCGCTCGTCGCCGACGAGCTGATCGGGACGGAGGTCGCCCTCGGCATCCTGCCGCTCGGCTCGGCGATGAACGTCGCCCGCAGCCTCGAGATCCCGCGCGACCTCGACGACGCCGTCGGCATCCTCGTCGACGGCGAGCGGCGCGCGATCGACGTCGGCTACGTCGGCGAGCGGCCGTTCCACGAGGCCGTGTCCGTGGGTCTCTCGGCCGCGCTCTTCGGCGAGGCCCAGCGGATCGACCGCGGCCACTACCGGGCCATCGTGGGGCTGATCGGCGTGTTCGCCCGGCACCGACCGGCCGCCGTCCGGCTCCGCCTCGACGGCCGCGAGCTCGTGACCCGCGCGCTCATGGTCACGATCGCGAATGCGCCGTACACCGGCCTCGGGCTGACCCTCGCGCCCGACGCCCGGCTCGACGACGGCTTCCTCGACGTCCGGATCGTCGGTCGGTTCTCGACCGGCGAGCTCGTCCGGCATTTCTGGTCGATCGCCTTCGGGCGGCGCGCGTACCACCCCCGGATCCGGACCGAACGGGCGCGGACCGTGCGGGTCGAGAGCCGGAGATCGATGCCCGTCCGGGCCGACGACGCCGACCTCGGCACGACGCCGGTCGAGGTCACGCTCCGCAGCCGGTGCCTGTGGGTGATCGCGCCGGCCGCCGGGGCGCAACGCCCGGAGACGGAGGACCGGCCTCAGACCTGAACGGGGCGGCCGTACCAGACCGAGGCGGCGACGATCAGGTAGAGCCCGATGAGGGCGACCCCCTCGAGCCACGTCGCCTCGCCGTCGAAGACGATCAGCGCGCCGAGGATCGCGGCGAGCGCGAGCGCCGCCAGGAGGAGCGGCGGGAGGACGAGGGTGAGGCTCGACGAGCCGATCACGAGGCTGATGAGGACGAGCGCCGGGGTGAGCGCGAGCGCGACCTGGAGGCTCGAGTTGAGGATGAGGCTGATCGCGAGGTCCATCCGGTTGCGGATCGCCATCTGGACGCCGACGACGTTCTCGACGGCGTTGCCGGCGATCGCCACGATCACGAGCCCGACGAACTCCTCGGACAGGCCGAGCCCGGCCATCGCCGGTCGAAGCGCCTCGACGAACCAGTCGGAGACGAGCGCTGCCCCGGCGCCGGCTCCGGCGAGGACACCGACCGCGAGCGGCAGCGACCAGAGATCGGCCGCCTCGACGTGCGAACCGATCGCGCTCGCTCCCGGGCCGCCGCGGATCGAGTAGGGGATCGAGGCCGCGAAGACGACGAGGAGGACGACGGACACCTCCTCCGACAGGTCGATCTGGTGGCCCGCGTCGGGCGCGCCGGGCTGCGTGGCGAGCGTCGGCAGGAGGAGCGCCCCGACGGCGAGGACGAGCATGATCGCGATGAGCCGGACGGGCTCGGCCTCGAACCGCTGGACCCCGTTGCGGAGACCGCCGAGGACGAACGCGAGCCCGAGGACGAGCAGGCTGTTGGCGAGGATCGAGCCGACGAGCGCCGTCTGGACGACGGTCACGAGCCCGGCCTGGAGGGCGAAGATCGAGATGAAGAGCTCGGGCAGGTTGCCGAGCGCCGACTGGAGGACGCCGGTCGCGCCCGGGCCGAATCGCGCGCCGACCTGGTCGGTCCCCTCGCCCACGAGCCCGGCAAGCCCGGCGAGCGCGACCGCCGACAGGACGAAGACGAGGATCTCGGCCCCGCCGGCAACACGGGCGACGAACGTCGCGATCGTCGCAGCGACGGCGACTGCGAGCAGGATCGACGCGTTGCGGCCGAACGTCCGGGCGAAGTCGGCGAGGGGCATCGGCCGGGGATGATACGGGCCGCGCGGTTACGATCGCGCTGATGGCGACCGGCCGGGAGCACCGCAACCGCCTCGCGGACGAGACGAGCCCGTACCTGCTCCAGCACGCCCATAACCCCGTCGACTGGTGGCCCTGGGGCGAGCCGGCGTTCGCGGCCGCCCGTGCCGAGGCCAAGCCGATCTTCCTGTCGATCGGCTATGCGGCCTGCCACTGGTGCCACGTCATGGAGCGCGAGAGCTTCGAGGACGAGGCGATCGCGGCCCAGCTCAACCGCGACTTCGTGGCGATCAAGGTCGACCGCGAGGAGCGGCCCGAGGTCGACCAGCTCTACATGGCCGCGGTCCAGGCGATGACGGGCGGCGGCGGCTGGCCGATGTCGGTCTTCCTGACCCCCGACGGGAAGCCGTTCTACGGCGGGACGTACTTCCCGCCCGAGCCGAGTCACGGCCTGCCGGCCTTCCGCGACGTCCTCGAGGGCGTCCGCCGGGCCTGGGACGAGCAACGCGAGGAGGTGGAACAGGCCGGGACTCGGCTCGTCGACACGTTGATCGCCCAGCAGCACCTGCCCGCGGCCCCCGGCGGCCTCTCCGAGACGGTCCTCGACGCGGCCGCCGCGAACGCCGAGACGTCGTTCGACGCGCGGACGGGCGGCTGGGGCGGCGCGCCGAAGTTCCCCCAGCCGATGACGATCGAGTTCCTCCTCCGGCGGGCCGTCCGGGGCGACGAGCGCTCGCTCGCCGTCGCCCGCCGCTCGCTCGACGCGATGGCCGCGGGCGGCATCCATGACCAGCTCGGTGGCGGCTTCCACCGCTACTCGACCGACGCGCGCTGGCTCGTGCCGCACTTCGAGAAGATGCTCTACGACAACGCCCAGCTGGCGCGGGCCTACGTCCACGCCTGGCAGCTGACCGGCGACCGGCGGTACGAGGAGGTCGCCCGGCGGACGCTCGAATACGTCGAGCGCGAGCTGCGGACGCCCGACGGCGCCTTCGCCGCGAGCCAGGACGCGGACACCGAGGGCGTCGAGGGCGCGACCTACGCGTGGACGGCCGACGAGCTGCGGACGGTGCTCGGCGACGGCGACGACGCCCGGGCCGCGATCGAGGCCTACGGCGTCTCCGAAGCCGGCAACTGGGAGGGCACGAACGTCCTCGAGCTCGTCGGGCCGGAGCCATCCGCAGCGGTTCGCGGGCGGCTGCTCGAGGCGCGCTCCGGGCGACCGCAGCCGGCGCGCGACGACAAGGTCATCGCGGCCTGGAACGGGCTCGCGATCGCGGCCTTCGCGGATGCGGCGCGGGCGTGGTCGGCGTCGAACGACGACGAGCGGGCAGCCTGGGCGCGGTCGATCGGCGAGCGCGTGGCCGACACGATCGCCGACGCGCTCGTCGATGCCGACGGTCGGGTGGGCCGATCGTGGCGGGCCGGTCGGGCGACCGGCATCGGAGTGCTGGAGGACCACGCCGATCTCGCCGAGTCGCTGCTCGCGCTCTACGAGGCAACGTACGACGAGCACTGGTTCGTCCTCGCCCGCCGGATCGCCGACCGCGTCCTGCGCGACTTCGCCGACCCTGCCGGCGGCTGGTTCGACACGCCCGCCGACGGCGAGGGCCTCGTCGTCCGGCCGAAGGACGTCGGCGACAACGCGACGCCGTCGGGCAACGCCCGGCTCACGTTCGTCTGCCTCCGCTTCGCGGCGTGGACCGGCGAGCGGCTCTACGCCGAGGCCGCCGAGCGGGCGCTCGCGACCGTCGCCGGCTATCTCGCCCGCTACCCGACCGGGTTCGGCGAGTGGCTGTCGGCGGCCGATCTCGCGCTCCATCCGCCGGTCGAGATCGCCATCGTCGGCGACCCGGACGCGGCCGGTACGCGGCGGCTCCTCGCGCCCGCCGTCGACGGCCTCCGGCCGTACCAGGTGACCGCGGTCGGGGCCGATCCCGCGACGACCGCCGTGCCGCTGCTCGGCGGCCGGTTCGCGCTCGCCGGGCGTCCGACGGCGTTCGTCTGCCGCGACTTCGCCTGCCGGCAGCCCGTGACGGAGCCCGAGGCGCTCGCCGCGCTGCTCGCGGAGGAGCCCGCGATCGGATCGCGGGGAGGAGGGGAGTGATGCCCGCGGGACGCGAGGAGTCGGCGGCTACCGCCAGTCGATCGAGCGTACCTCGACCGGCTCGCGAATCCCCTTGAGCGCCAGGGTTCGCGGACCCGACAGGGAGAACCGGCCGGCGCCGAGGCCCTCGACGACGGCTGACGAGACGAGGATCTCTTCGCGTTCCGCCGCCGCGCCGACGCGTGCTGCGAGGTGCACTCCGCGACCGCGGTAGTTCGTGCCGTCACGCATCGCCTCTGCAGTGTGCAGCCCGATCCGTATCCACGGCGCGAAGCCGTGCTCGCGGCGGTGTCGGACCAGCCGGCGCTGGATGTCGATGGCGGCCTCGACCCCATCGGCCGGCCGCTCGAAGGCCGCGAAGAAGCCGTCCCCGGTATGGCCGACCTCGACCCCGCCGTGCCGGGCGATCGCGGATCGAAGCTCCCGGTCGTGCCACCGCAGCAACGCTCCCCACGCCTCGTCGCCGAGGAGGCCGACGAGGTCCGTCGAGGTGACGATGTCGGTGAACATGAACGTCCTCGTCGCTCGACGTGGCGGCTCGGCCCGTGTCGGCTCATCCCCGCCGAGCAGCGCCTCGATCGCGCGGACGTCGCGCGTCGCGCCGAGGCGCTCGAAGGTCGCGCGCGCCCCGCCGAGATCGCGTCGGGCGGCGGCCACGTCTCCTTCGGCCATGAGCGCCTGGGCATACCTGACCCGGGCCCGGGCGCTCTCGTACGGCAGGTTGGTCGACTGCCAGAGTCGCCAGGACTGGCCGAGGATCGGCGATGCGTCGGCCGGCCGGTCCTCGTCGAGGAGGAGCTCGCCGCGGGCGGTGAGCGCGTTCGCCTGGAACAGTGGTCGGTCGAAGTCGCCCGCGATCGATTCGAGCTCGTCGACCGCCCGGCCCGCCGTCGCGAGATCGCCGGCCGCCAGGGCGATGTCGACCTGGGCCGGGAGCAGCTGGCCGCGGCGCGCCCGATCGGCCAGGTTGCCCGTGACAGACGTGGCCTCGAGCGCGCGGCCGATCGACCGGCCCGCTTCGGCCACCTCGCCTCGAGCCAGCTGGAGCAGGGCCAGCCCTGGCTGGGCATCGTGCCCGTACTCGTAGGCCCGATCGAACGCCTCTCCGGCGGCGTCCAGGTCGCCCATCCGCAGGCGAACCTCGCCGATCTGGTAATGGCCCCAGCCGATCGAATCGAGCAGCCCGAAGCGCTCGAGCTCGTCGCACGCCTGGCGCGCCTCCTGCTCGGCCTCGGGCCACTGGCCGCGGAGCATCTTGAGCTCGGCGCGATGGATCCGGCAGATGCCCGGATAGCCGGCGACCCCGTTGCGGACCATCCAGCGCTCGGTCTCGTTCGTCCACTGCCCCGCCCGGGCCAGGTCGCCGAGGCTCCGACATGCCGCGATCGTCGTGCAGAAGATGTCGCTGGCGAAGCGAATGTCGAGCTGGCCCGAGGTCGCGGCGGCCGCGGCCTCGTCGATGTCGCGGAG
>DASTSC010000237.1:0-5589 GCA_035760905.1 Candidatus Limnocylindrales bacterium
CCGATACCGCGAGGCGAACGCCCTCGGCCGGGTCGAGGACGATCCGCGACGGGTCCGCCGGCGCCGCCGGCACGATCGAGCGGGCCGCGATCGAGCTCCGGTACCAGGCCGCCGGCCAGCGTCGGTCGGTGGGGTACCAGCCGCCCAGCAGGCGGACCTCGGAGAGCCGCGGGTTCGCCGCCCCACCGACGTCGCCGCCAGCCTCCACCTCGACCGAGAGGCCGACTTCGTCGTCGGCGCAGCGGACAACTGCTCGCTTCGATCGCCAGGCCGTGCTCACGACCGGCAGCTCGAGCCATACCTCGCCCGATCGCTCCGCGACCCGGGCCTCGCCGATGCTCACTGTCGCATCGAGCGCGCCGATCGCGTCGACGGCGCCGATCGGGTTGAGCCGCGCGACCCGCCGTCCGTCGCGAGGCCGGGTGAGCTCGACGAACGGCCGCTCGGACCCGAGCGAGAGGACGTAGGCCGGGGCCTCGACACGAACGGCGTCGCCGTCGCGGGAGACGTTCATCCGGCCCCGACCTCCACGAGGACCCCTTCCTCGGGCCCGAGCTCGAGTCGGCCGCGGAGGTCCGCGTCGGGCGGACGCTCGGGATTCGACGAGACGCACAGCCGGCCGGCGGCCTCGACGGCGACCGCCTCGGGGCCGAGGTTGAGGATGACGCGCCAGCGCTCGCCGGCGGCGGACGTCCGCTCGTAGGCGTAGACGCCGTCGGGCGCGTCGAGCGTCGTGTAGGCCCCGGCGTAGAGCGCCGGCGTCCGGGCGCGGAGCGCGATGAGCGCCCGCGTGAACGAGAGCATCGAGCGGGGGTCGTCCCGTTGCGCGGCGACGTTCACGGTCGCGGCCTCGGGCGAAACCGGCAGCCAGGGTCGGCCGTTCGTGAAGCCCGCGTTCGGGCCGCCGTCCCACTGCATCGGCGTCCGCTCCGGGTCCCGACCGTCGACGTCGACGATCCGGTCGGGCGGGACCGGCCCGTCGGCCATCGCGAGCTCCTCGCCCTCGTAGAGGAACGGCGTGCCGCGCAGTGTCAGCAGCATGAGCATGAGCAACCGGGCCCGCCGCCGGCCGCGCTCGAGGTCGCCGTCCGGGGCGTAGCGGGAGACGGCGCGGGGATGATCGTGGTTCGACAGCGTGTAGTCGGGCCAGGCGTCCTTCGGCAGCAGCCGCTCGAACTCCTCGACGTTGTTCCGGAACGCGTCGGCCGAGAACGGCGCCCGGAGGAACGAGAAGTTGAAGGCGAGGTCGAGCTCGTCCGTGCCGCTGCCGTAGTACTCGACGAGCCGCTCGGGGTTGAGCAGGTAGACCTCGCCGACCGTCATCCGGCCGCCGCCGTAGGAGTCGAGGATCGTCCGCCAGGAGCGGATGACGTCGTGGACCTCCGGTCGGTCCTGGCTGAACGGCCGGATCGTCTTGAGCCAGTCGAGCGGGTCGACGCCCGGCGGGGGCTCGGGGTTGTCGCGGAGCTGGGCATCCTTCGCCAGGCGGTGGACGACGTCGATCCGGAAGCCGTCGACGCCCCGGTCGAGCCAGAAGCGAAGGACCTCCTCGAACGCCCGCTTCACCTCGGGGTTCGCCCAGTTGAGGTCTGGCTGCTCGGCGAGGAACGAGTGGAGGTAGTACTGGCCGGTCCGCGGGTCGAGCGTCCAGGCCGGGCCCTCGACCCGGGAGAACTGGCTCGTCCAGTTGTTCGGCGGGGAGCCGTCGGGCTTCGGGTCGCGCCACACGTACCAGCCCCGGCGTGCGTTCGAGCGCGACGCTCGCGACTCCACGAACCATGGGTGCTGGTCCGAGGTGTGGTTCGGGACGAGGTCGACGATCACCCGGATGCCCCGCTCGTGGGCCTGGCCGAGGAGCTCGTCGAAGTCGGCGAGGGTGCCAAAGACGGGGTCGACGTCGCAGTAGTCCGCGACGTCGTAGCCGAAGTCGGCCATCGGCGACGGGTAGAACGGGCTGATCCAGATCCCGTCGACGCCGAGCGAGTCGGGACGGCCGTTGAGATGGTCGAGCCGGCTCGTGATCCCGCGGAGGTCGCCGATGCCGTCGCCGTCCGAGTCCTGGTAGCTCCGCGGATAGATCTGGTAGAGGACGCCGTGGCGCCACCAGTCCCCAGGCCGAACCAGCCGCCCGGCCGCGCCGGCCGTTCGCGTCGCCTCCGTCACTGGCCGGAATTGTGCCCGTCGTGCCCTTCGTCCGCCTCGAGCGCCTGTGGTCGAGCGGGGGAGCGATTCGTCGCGCGTGCGTTGCCGACCGGCGAGACCTGCCTCTGAGGCCTCTGGGGCCCTGGGGGCCTCTGGGGCCCTGGGGGCCTCTGGGGCCGGCCGTGCTCCTGGTGCACAGAATCGCGATGAGCGAGCGTGGCCCGAGCGCGATCCGGCCGGATTCCGCGACGTGGCCCGCACGTTCATCGCCGGCTGGTGCTTGACCAGCACACGTGCCCATGGCGAGCCGTCGCGGCGCCGCTGTCTCAGCGCCGGCGGCGACCGGCGGAACCTGGGCGACCGGCGCAACCCTGGGCGACCGGCGCAACCCTGGGCGACGCGAGCAGCTCGTCCGCCGCCGCGGATCTCAGTCGCTCGAGAGCGAGTGCTCGATCGCTGCGCCGATCCCGAGCCGACGGGAGACCAGCGTCGTCGCCGGGAACGTCGCCAACCAGACGATCGGCGCGAGCGACGGGGCGATGAGCGCGACCGGAATCGAGAAGCCGAACAGGGCCGGCGTGACGGCCATCCGGATGGCGATCGCGCGGGAGAGGTCGGGCGACACCGCGGGCGCGAGGCCGGCGACTCGGGTCGCATACAGCCAGAGCGACACCGCGGCCAGGCCGACGAAGCCGACGCACACGGCATAGAGGAGGGCGGCATACGACAGGTCGCCGTGCTCCGCGAGCACCGACGTCGGGAACGGCAGGAGCGCGATGAAGAACAGCACGACGAGGTTGAGCGTGATCAGCGTGCTGTTCGTCCGGGTGATCGAGTGGAGCGTCCGGACGTGGCCGATCCAGAACGCGCCGCCGATGAAGAAGCTGAGGACGAAGGCGAAGAGCTGGGGGGCGGCGCGGACGAGCGCATCGAGGAAGCCGGCGTCCGAGTCGGGCGAGAGCTCCGCCGGCAGGCGGAGGTCGAGCGCGAGCAACGTGATCGAGATCGCGAACACCGCGTCGGAGAAGAAGACGAGGCGCTCGAGCGTGGTCGGCCGGTCCGGCACGAGCGAATTCTGCCGGGCCGGCCGAGCCTCGGTCAGGCGGGACCGTCCCCCCGATCGCCCTCGTCGATCCGTTCGACGACGATCGAGCAGTGGGTCGCGAGCGCGGCGATCGCGCCGACGGCAGCCCAGACGGGCAGGAGCGCCGCGCCGATGACGCCGACGGTCAGCGGCAGCTCGATGAGCGTGTGGCCGTCCTCGTTCTTGATCGTGATCCGTCGCACGTTTCCCTCGCGCACGAGGTTGCGGACGGCGGCGAGGAGCTCATCGCCGTTGAGCTTGAACTCCTCCGTTCGAGGCGGTCGCGTCTTCGTCTCGGTCATGCCGATCTCCTGGCCTGCGTGTGGGTGAGTGGACCAAGTAGACCGGCTCGGGCCGAATGGGGCCAGAGCCGATCGTCCCGACATCTGCTTCGCGGAGCCGGGCCGCCCGCCCTCAGCGGCGGCGCAGGTCCTTCGCGATCTCGCGAGCCGCGTTCTGGCCGGGGCCGCCCGTGATCCCGCCGCCCGGATGCGCCCCGCTCCCGGCGAGGTAGAGCCGGTCGATCGGCAGGCGGTAGCGCGCGGAGCCGAGCATCGGCCGCCAGAGGAAGAACGACTCGAGGGCGGGCTCGGCGTGCCATGGGTGGCCACCGGTGAGGCCGTACTCGCGCTCGAGGTCGAGCGGCGTCCAGACGCGACGCGCCGCCACGAGCCCACCGATCCCCGGGGCGACGGCCTCGAGCGCGCCGACGACCCGGTCGCCGAGCTCGTCGCGGCAGCCGTCCCAATCGCTCTCGCGCAGCGCGCGCGGCGCCCACTGGACGTGGGCGTGGAGGACGTGCGTGCCGGCAGCGGCGGCGCCGACGAGCGACGGGTCGACGAGCGAGGGAATCGTCGCCTCGAGCACCGGTCGGTCCGAGATCCGGCCGTACTTCGCGGCGTCGAACGCCCGCTCGAGGGCGTCGATGCCCTCGGCGCCGACGAGGATCCGGCCGCGGAGGAGCCGCTCGTCGCCGTCCGCGGCCGGGAACTCCGGCAGGCCGGACAGGACGAGGGCGACGGTCGCCACCGTGCCCGGCTGGCGGATGTTGCCGGCGCGCCAGCGGAGCGTCGGCCCGAGGACTACCGGGTCGACGAGCCGGAGGAGCGTCTGCTTCGGGTCGACGGCGGACACGACCGCTCGCGCCGCGATCTCCTCGCCCGACGCGAGCCGAACCCCCGTCGCCTGCCCCGCCGCGTTCGTCGCGATCGCCGTGACTTTCGCACCGGTCCGGATCTCGGCACCGAACGACCGGGCCGCCGCGGCGAGCGCGTGGCTCAGCGCCCCCGGCCCGCCGCGCGCGAACACCGTCTCGCCCGCGGCGCCGCCGTCGTTCCCGGCCGCGTCCGTCAGGAGGTTGAGGGTCGTGCCCGCAGACCACGGCCCGAGCGCGGTGTTCCGGACGCCGCGCCAGGCGATCGCCGCCCGAAGCGCGTCCGCGGTGAGCGATTCGGCGACGAAGTCAGCGACGGCCATCGCGAGCACCCGCAGGATCGTCCGGGCATCGCTTCGGCCGAGGCCCCGATAGGCCCGGCCGAGGGCGAGGCCGCGGAGCGCGTCCTCCAGCCCGGGCGCGGCGATGTCGGGCGGCGTCGACTCGCCGAGCTCGGCGATGAACCCGCCGAGTGCGCGGACGAGCCGGTCGAACGCGGGATACGCGGCGGCGTCGACCGGCAAGCCGCGGCGCCGCAGCTCCTCGACCGTTCGCTCGACGTCGGCCCACAGCACGACCGCGGAGCCGTCCGCGGCCGGGGCGAAGACGCGGACCGCGGGCGCGACGAGCGACAGGCCGTGGGATCGGAGGTCGAGGTCGCGGGCGACCGACGGACGAAGCCGGCCGACGGTCTGGACGATCGCGGGCGAGCGGACCCCGGGCGCGATCTCGACCGTCTCCGCGATTCCGCCGACCTGTTCGCGCCGCTCGAGGACGAGGACGCCGAGTCCGGCCTTCGCCAGGTACGCGGCGCAGGTCAGCCCGTTGTGACCGCCGCCGACGACGATCGCGTCGTAGCCCCCGCCGACGACCGTCATCGTCTCGCCCCCATGCCGGCGACCCCTCCCGCCGGCCCGCGGCCGCCCCGTCGCGACCGGAGCACCTCCACCGCAGCCAGCCGTCCGTTCGCGCCCATGATCCCGCCACCAGGATGGGTCGAGGAGCCGGCGAGCCAGAGGTCGCGGATCGGCGTCCGGAAGCGGGCATAGCCGGGGACCGGGCGGTTGAAGAACAGCTGCTCGAGCGAGAGCTCGCCCTGGAAGATGTTGCCCTCGGTCAGGCCCATCGTCCGTTCGATGTCGAGCGGCGTGAGCACCTGGCGGCCGACGATCGCCTCGCGGATGTTCGGCGCGAACTCGGCGATCCGGTC
>DASTSC010000238.1:0-1234 GCA_035760905.1 Candidatus Limnocylindrales bacterium
GTCCTCTCGTCGCTCTACCCGGTCGCGACGGTCGTGCTCGCGATCCTGCTCCTGCGCGAGCGGGTGGGCCGGCAGCACGCGCTCGGGATGGCCGCGGCCTTCGCCGCGATCGTGCTCATCGCCGGGGGTGGTGCAGGCTGACTCCTCGGATGGTCGCGGCGCCCGATCGCTGCGGGCGATCAGTTTCGGCCCGTCCGCGCCCGTTCGATCGCCGCTGGCGATCAGCGCGACACGCGTGGCGGCCTTCCGGTGCCGGCCTGATCGGTCCGGACGATCGAAGCGGCGCATGAGGTCGAAAATTGATCGGTGGTGGCGATGGGCGGCGCGGCTGACCGTCCTTGAGTCAGAGGTCGTGGAGGCCCGCGGGCGTCGAGCGGAACCCGCATGCGTCGAAGTAGAACGCAGCGAGATCCGGGTCGAAGTCGACGTGGACCCACTCGCAGCCGGCCGCCCCGGCGCCGTCGACGGCGAGCTCCACCAGCCGGGTCCCGATCCCGCGCCGCCGGGCCGACGTCGCAACCAGCGTGTCGAGGACGAACGCATGGACGCCGCCGTCCCAGGCCAGGTTGACGAAACCGACGAGCGCGCCCTCCTCGCGGGCGCAGACCCAGCCGAGGCTGTGCTGCTCGACCTGGGCACGCCAGTCGTCGTCGAGGAGGGCATGCCCGAAGCCCTCGGCGTGGAGGCGGTTGAGCTCGGCGTTGTCGAACGGCCCGCGCCACTGGTAGTCGACGGCCATCGCCGGACGATACCGGGCCCGCGGCCTCCGGCTCACCAGGGACGGCGGACGACGATCGCCGCATCAGCCGCGACCGGGTCGAGCACCGCGACGAGCGCGTGGCCCTCTCCGGCGAGGTCGTCCCGAGCGAGCACGCCATCGAGGAGGGCGCGCTGGTGACGGACGACCGCGTCCTCCACGGTCCGGCCGGGCCGGAGCCGGTTCCGGGCGAGCGCGGTGTGGAGCGGCACGTCGAGGACGATGGCGACCGTCGGGAGGCCGGCGGCCACGGCGCGACGGACGATCGCCCGCCGCGCGTGCCGCTCGAGGCTGGTCGCGTCGACGATGCTCAGCAGACCCCGCGTCGATCTCCGCACCAGTTCCCGGTGGAGGATCGCGAACGCGCGACGGGTCGCACGCTGGTCGGCCGCGTCGCCCGAGACGAGCGCGCGAAACGCATCGGACGAGAGGATCTCGTCGCCGGCGAAGTGCCTCCGGGCGAACGTCGACTTGCCG
>DASTSC010000239.1:0-1081 GCA_035760905.1 Candidatus Limnocylindrales bacterium
TCGTGATCGGTGTCCGGAGCCGGCCGAGTCGCTCGACCGAGATGACGACCTCGTCGCCCGGCTCGAGGTATCGGCCGATCGTCTCCTCCCGGATCTCGAGGAGCGATCCGCCGCCGACGGTGCCGCTGCCGACGATCTCCGCCGCCCGGACCCGGACGTCCGCCGATGCGCGAGCGAGCATCTCGCCGAACGAGAAGTGGACGTCCGCCCAGGTGCCGCGCGTCGTTTCGGTCCCGCTCACGGTCGCCGTCATCGCGAGGGCGTAGCCCTTGCCGGCGCGGGCGTCGGCGAGCTCGTCGGGAGTCACGAGCCACGGCCCGATGGACGCCGCGAAGTCCTTGCCCTTCGCCGGCCCGAGCCGGACCGTCGTCTCGTCGCGCTGGAGATCCCGCGCCGACCAGTCGGCGAGGATCGTGTACCCGCCGATCGCGGCCTCGCCGTCCTCGGCCGACGTGTCGACGATCGGCGTGTCGACGATCGCCGCGACCTCGACCTCGTAGTCGAGCTCGGCGGAACCGCGCGGCGCCCAGACCGGTTCGTCGGTCCCGCGGATCTCCGAGGTGTTCGAGAAGTAGAAGATCGGCAGGCGGTACCAGGCCTCCGGGACCTCGCTTCCGCGCCGGGCCCACATCGTGGCGACGTGCCGCTCGAAGGCGTAGAAATCGCGGAACCCCGGTGGCCGGAGGACCGGCGGACCGAAGGCGAGGTCGGCCGCGGCGAGGACGGCATCGTCGTCCCCGGACGCGCCCGGGTCGACCGGCCCGATCGCGTCCACGATCGCCCGGAGGTGCTCGACCCGCAGGCCGCGCGCGAGGAGGTCGTCGAGCGTCGTGAGCGGCTGGCGGAAGAGCGGGTCGTTGTGGGCGAGCTCCGGGTCGCGCCGGGCGAGGCGTCGCCGGGCCACCTCGAGGTCGATCCAGCCCCTCGGCTCGTCGGCTGGATCGAGCGCCGCGGCGAGTCGCCAGGGGTCGCCCGCGGGCCCGTTTCGCTCGCGGACATGGGCGACCTTCACGCCGCCGAGTCTAGCCGTGGCGAGCCCGCGGCCCGGGTCTCAGAACGGCTTGACGACCATCAGCCAGAG
>DASTSC010000240.1:0-5851 GCA_035760905.1 Candidatus Limnocylindrales bacterium
GCGACGCGACGGGCGACGGACCTCGCGTCGAGCCCCGGCGGCGGCACGGGGGCGAGGCCGATCGGCGCCGGTCCGGCCTGGTTCGTCGGGCGCATCCGGGCGAAGTAGCGGGGCACGGTCGGCTGGCCCGACAGGAGCGCCCTGACGAACACCTCGGCGTCATCCGCCTCGAGCGCGGTCCGGGCGATCTCGTTGTGGCGCCGCTCGTATCCGATCGTCGAGCTCGGCGTCGAGGCGATGTCGGTCGAGCAGAGCGAGCCTGCGCCGTGGGTCGGCAGGATCGTCACGTAGTCGGCCTGCCCGAAGACGACGTCGCGGAGCGTCGTCCGCATCGCGTGGGCGTAGCCGACCGCGTGCTCCTGGCCGAGGAGGTCCGTCCGGCCGACCGACCCGACGAGGAGCGAACCGCCCGTCAGCAGGAGCGCCGGCTCGCCGGCCCGGGCCGCGTCCGCGACCGCGTAGACGACGTGCTCCGGCGTGTGCCCCGGAGCGTCGAGCGCGGTGATCTCCAGCCCGCCCGACCGGAACGCGTCGCCGTCGCGGACGGGACGGTGCTCGAACCGCAGCTCGGCGCCCGCCCCGATGACGTGCTGGGCGCCGGTCAGCGCGGCGAGCTCGCGAGCGCCCGAGACGTAGTCGTTGTGGAGGTGGGTCTCGAGGACGTGGCTGATGCGGAGGTCGCGGGCGGCGGCCTCGTCGAGGTAGGCGTCGACGTCGCGGCGTGGATCGACGACGACTGCCACCCCCGCGTCCTCGTCGGCGAGCATCGCCGACAGGTGCCCGAGCCCCTCGATGAGCCACTGCCGGACGAGCATCGCCAACCCTCTACATCATCACGAGCCCGCCGTCGACCGCGAGCACCTGCCCCGTGATGAACGCTGCCTCATCCGACGCGAGGAACGCAACTGCCGAAGCGACCTCTTCGGCCGTCCCGAACCGCGCGAGCGGCGTCCGGGCGACGAGCTCGTTCTTGAGCGCGTCGGGCAGGTCGCGCGTCAGCTCGGTCTCGACGAAGCCCGGGGCGACCGCGTTGCAGGTGATCCCGCGGCTGGCGAGCTCGCGCGCGGTTGCCTTCGTCAGGCCGATGAGGCCGGCCTTCGCGGAGCTGTAGTTGGCCTGGCCCATCTGGCCGGCCTGGCCCGAGACGCTCGTGATGTTCACGATCCGACCCGAGCGCTGTTTGAGCATCGGCCGGGTCACCGCCTTGATCGTGTAGAAGGCGCCGAAGAGGTTCGTCTCGAGGACCTCCCGCCACGCGTCGAGGCTCATCCGCATGATCAGGTCGTCGCGGGTGATCCCGGCGTTGTTGACGAGGATGTCGATCCGGCCGAGCGCCTCGAGTGCGCCGGTCACCACCTTCTCGGCCGCTTCCGGATCGCGGACGTCGCCCTGGAGGGCGATCCCTTGGCGGCCGAGCCCCTCGCAGATCGCCTTCGCGTCGCTCGCGGCCGCCGCGTTGCCCCGGAAGCTGAAGGCGACGTCGGCGCCCTGCCTCGCCAGCCGCTCGACGATCGCTCGCCCGATCCCCCGCGAGCCCCCGGTGACGAGCGCGCTCTTGCCGCTCAGGTCGATCACGTCCTCAGCCTCCCTCCGCGTTCCACGACCCGCGATCGCTCCGGACGATCAAATCCGGCCTGCCCACGTCCGAGCGTTCGCTCCCGGCGATCGAACCGACACCGAAAGCTCTCTCCCGGGGTACGAACGAACGCCGCCGCCGATCGGTCTGACGCGACCGTGCGCGAGGTGATCGGCATGAGCGATCGCGTGGCCGGGACGTCGCGCGATCACGTCCGCGCCACGGCCTCGGGCTGACCCGGGACCACGTCGTCGAGCGGGATCTCGACGCCCGGCGCCACCGGCCGGCGGACGATCTCGGCGAGCGCCGGCGGGATCGGGTCGACCGAATCCCAGTCGACCGGCAGCCGGACGTGGACGTCCTCGGCCCGGACCGCGTCGTCGACGCCCCTGGAGCGTGCGGGGTCGGCGGTCCACTGGATCGCGACGGCGCCGGAGGTGAAGCCGGCGCCGAAGGCGACGAGCACGATCCGGTCGCCGACCTTGACCCGACCGCTGTCGACCGCCTCGGCGAGGGCGATCGGCACCGACGCCGCCGACGTATTGCCGTAGCGGTCGAGGTTGACGAAGAACTTGTCCATCGGCAACCCGAGGCCCTTGGCGACGGCCTCGATGATCCGGACGTTCGCCTGGTGCGGGATGAAGAGGTCGACGTCATCGGGCCGGAGCCCGGCCTTGGCGACCGCGGCGAGGGCCGACGAGGCGAGCGTCCGGGTGGCGAACCGGTACGTCTCGCGACCCTCCATCCGGATGAAGTGCTCGCCCCGGGCGACGGTCTCGGCCGACGGCGGGCTCTTCGCGCCGCCCGCCGGCAGCCAGATCATGTAGGCGCCCTGGGGCTCGGTCGTCAGCTCGAAGCCGAGGCCGCCGCCGGGCTCGCCGGCCGCCGAGAGGACGACCGCACCCGCACCGTCGCCGAAGAGGATGCAGGTGCCCCGGTCGGTGTAGTCGAGGAAGCGCGTGAGCAGCTCCGAGCCGATGACGAGCACGTGCCGGGCCATCCCGCTCGTGATGTAGGCCTGCGCGGTCGCGTAGGCGTAGACGAACCCCGAGCAGGCGGCCGCGACGTCCATCGCGTACGCCCGGGTGTTCCCGATCGCCTCCTTGACGAGCGCCGCCGTCGACGGCATCCAGTAGTCGGGCGTGAGCGTGGCGAGGAGGATGACGTCGATGTCGTCCGGCTCGAGGCCGGCGACCCGGATCGCCCGGAGCCCCGCAACCGCACCCATCGACGCGGTCGTCTCGTTCGCGGCGGCGACGCGGCGCTCCCGGATCCCGGTTCGCGTCCGGATCCACTCGTCGGACGTGTCCACCATCCGCTCGAGGTCCTGGTTCGAGAGGACCTGCGCCGGGGCGTAGCGGCCCCAGCCGGTCAGATGCGCGTAGGGCGTCGGGTTCGTCACAGGGCCTCGACCTCGATGAGCGGCTGCCTGGCCTTCACGAGCGTGCCGCCCTCGGCGACGATGCGGACGACCCGTCCCGCCAGGTCGGACTTGATCTCGTTGAACAGCTTCATCGCCTCGATCAGCCCGATCACCTGGCCCACGGCCACCTGCGAGCCGACCGTGACGTAGGGCGCGGAGCCGGGCGCCGGCGCGGTGTAGAAGATGCCGGTCAGCGGCGCCTTGATTGTGGGCGCCTCGGCCTGGGCCGGCGCGGTCTCCGTGGCCTGGCCACCGGCGGCGGCGACGCCCGGGGCCGCGACGGCCGCGGCCGTCGCGGGCGCGAACGCGGCCGGCTTGCGCAGCACGATCCCCGTCCCGCCGACCTCCACCTCGAGCTCGACGAGATCGCCCCGATCGAGCGTCCGCGACAGCTCGTCCACGAGCGCCACGAGCGCGGCGGTCTCCCCCTCGGCCTCGTCGCCCGAGGGCGCCCCGGCGCCCGCCTCGCGCCCGTCGCTCATCGCTCGAACCGGGCGAACAGGAGGGCGCTGTTCTGCCCCCCGAAGCCGAACGAGTTCGAGAGGGCGACGCGAACGTCGGCCTGGCGCGCGGTCCCGGACACGATGTCGAGGCCGTCTGCCGCCGGGTCCGGGTCGACGAAGTTGCGGGTCGGCGGGATGCAGCCCGTCCGGATCGTCTCGATCGTCGCGACCGCCTCGATCGCCCCGGCCGCGCCGAGGGTGTGGCCGATCATCGACTTGTTGGCGGTGATCGGGACGTCGCGGGCGTGGTCGCCGAAGAGGGTCCGGATCGCCTCGAGCTCCGTCGGGTCACCGTCCGGGGTCGAGGTCGCGTGGGCGTTCACGTGGTCGACCTCGGCGGCCTCGATCCCGGCCTTCTCCATCGCCCGCCTGGCGGCCCGGACGGCCCCGATCCCGCCCGGGGCCGGGAGCGTGATGTGCGAAGCGTCCGCGGTCGCGCCGTAGCCGATGACCTCGGCGAGCGGCTCGGCGCCGCGGGCGTCGGCATGGTCGAGCGCCTCGAGGACGAGGACGGCCGAGCCCTCACCGATGACGAACCCGTCGCGGCCCTGGTCGAACGGGCGGGACGCCGCCGGCGGGTCGTCGTTGCGTGTCGAGAGCGCATGCATCGAGTCGAAGCCGCCGAGCACCGCCTCGTGGATCCCGGACTCGACGCCGCCGGCGAGCATCACGTCCGCGTCGTGGCGGCGGATCGTCTCCCAGGCCTCGCCGATCGCGTGGCCGCCGGTCGCGCACGCAGACACCGTCGCGAAGTTCGGCCCAGTCGGACCGAACGAGATCGCGACCTGCCCGGACCCGACGTTCGCGATCCCGAACGGGATGAAGAACGGGCTGATCCGGTCGGGGCCGCGCTCGGCCATGAGCAGGACGTTGTCGAAGAGCGTCGAGACCCCGCCGAGGCCCGACCCGAGGATGACTCCGGTCCGCTCCGCGAGCTCGCCCTCCATCCGGCCCTCGAAGCCGGCCTGGTCGAGCGCCTCGCGGGCCGCCACGAGCCCGAGCTGGATGTAGCGATCCATCCGCCGCAGCTCCTTGCGGTCGAGGACGCCCGTCGCGTCGAAGTCCGGCACCTCGCCGGCGATCCGCGAATCGAGCCGGGAGGGATCGAACCTCTGGATCGTCCGGATGCCCGACCTGCCGGCGACGAACCCGTCCCAGGTCGCCCGGACGCCCTGTCCGAGCGGCGTCACGGCGCCCATCCCCGTGACCACCACGCGCCGCGTCATCGAACGAGCTTGCCCGTCCGGACCGTGGCCGCGCGGTAGACGTCGCCAGGGAGGCCCCGCGCGCTGATCGCGTTCGCGACGGCGAGCGCGTCGAACGAGGTCCGCTTGATCTCGGCGGTCGCCTCGCCGTCGTCGGTGAGCGTGACGAGCGCCCAGCTGGCGGTCGGATCACCGTCGAAGACGTAGCCCGCGGACCCGTCATTGACGATCACCTTCCAGCCGAGGTCGCGAACCTCCGGCACGTGGGTGTGGCCGCAGCAGACGATTCGGGCGTCGGTGCGGGCGATCCGCTCATAGACGACCGTCGGGTCGAGGGCCGCGTCGAAGCCCTGGGTCTGCGAGCCGGGCGACGCGTGGCAGGCGAGGATGAGGGTGTCCTCGATCCGAAGGCGCCGCTCCGCCGGCAGCCGACGGAGCCAGTCGAGCTGCTCGTCCGAGAGCTCGTCGTGGGCCCATTCGGTGGCGGCGCGGAAGCTGTCCGGCACGCCCTCCGCGAACCACGGGAACGCGGCGCTGTAGTCGAAGTCAGCGACCGCGACGTCGGTGTTGCCCTGGACGACGAGCGCGCCCGCGGCCTCGAGCTCGCGGAGCGCGTCGATCGCCGCGCCGGGCTCCGGGCCATTGAGGACGTGGTCGCCGCAGACGAGGGTCGCGTCGGGCTTCGCGGCCTTCACCGCCTTGCCGACGGCCTCGAGCGCGGCGACGTTGCCGTGGACGTCGGAGAGGACCGCGATCCGGGCGGTCATCGCAGGACGCCCTCGGGCGGGATGATGAACGAGATCGTCGCGGCGCAGGCCACCTCTCCCTCGACTGAGGCGACACCCCGGCCGCGTCCGAACCGCGATCCGAGCTTGTCCATCGTCACCTCGAGCCGGAGCGTGTCGCCCGGGACGACGACCCGCTTGAAGCGAGTCTCGTCGATCCCGGCGAAGAGGCCTATCCGATCGCCGAACCCCGGCTGCTTCGCCACGTACACGGCCATCGTCTGGGCGAGCGCCTCGACCTGGAGGACGCCGGGCATGACCGGCAGCCCCGGGAAGTGGCCGGCGAAGAACCATTCGGTCGCGGTGACCGCCTTGAGCCCGACGATCCGCTGCGCCTCCGGGTCGTATTCGACGATCCG
>DASTSC010000241.1:0-4399 GCA_035760905.1 Candidatus Limnocylindrales bacterium
GAGGTCCCGGGGCGTGACCTTCGGCCCGGTGGTCGGCGGGCGATGCGCGCCTATACTCGAGCCGTCGACGGAACCCCGCGTCCCGTTCGGCGGGACGCCCAGACGAAGCCCCGGAGGCGCACCGTGCGGACGATCGTCAAGGGCAAGAACGTCGAGCTCCCGGAGCGCGTACGGACCTTCGCCGAGCGCAAGCTCGGCCGGCTCGAGCGGCTGCTCGAGGCCGACACCCCGCTCGTGCTCGAGCTCTCGAACGAGAAGCATCGCAGCGCGACGGACGCCCACATCGCCGACGTGACGCTGGCCGTCCACGGCCGGACGATGCGGTCGCAGGCGACCGGCGCCACGTACCAGGCGGCGATCGACGCCGTCGTCGACAAGGTGGAGCGCCAGGCCGTCGACGTCCGCAAGAAGCCGCTGCTTCGGCACCGCCCGGCCGAGGAGAAGACGCTCCTCCGGCGGATCGCCGACGGGACCGCGGACACGGCCCGCGAACGGCGGATCGTCAAGACGAAGCGCTTCGCGATCACCCCGATGTTCGAGGAGGACGCGGCGGCCGAGATGGACGAGCTGGGCCACGACTTCTTCGTCTTCGTCAACGCGGAGACCGAGCGGATCGCGATCCTCTACCTCCGCGGCGACGGGGACCTCGGGCTCATCGAGCCGATCGTCGGGGGCGAGTACACGCCCGGCGGATTCGGTGGCGCCCGCCGTCAGTCGGCTGCCGGCGTGGCCGCCCCGGCGGCCACCTCGACCGGGACGACGCGCCGGTAGATCCCGCGCTCGCGGGTCACGAGGCCGGCGTCCACGAGGTAGCGGCGGAGGGCGGCGACGTCCTCGTGGTAGCGCGCCAGCTCCTCGTTCACCGCCCGTTCCGTCCGCTCCCGCCGAGGGTACCGATACGATCGGCCGGTGACCTCGGACCCGCCCCGCCTCGGGCTGCACCTGCCGCACGCCCGCGGGCTCGTCAAGGCGCTCGAGCGGGCCGCGGCGATCGGGGCGGAGGCCGTCCAGGTCTTCGCCGACAACCCGACGGCGTGGCGCCGCCGGGCATCGCCCTCGCCGGAGCTGCCGAGGTTCCGCGAACGACTCGCGGACCTGGGCGTCGACCCGGTCGCGATCCATGCTCCGTACCTCGTCAACCTCGCCGGCGGTGACGAGCGGTTCCGCGGGCCGTCGATCGACCTGCTCGCGTCCGATCTCCGCTCCGGACCGGGGTTCGGGGCCCGGTTCGTCAACGTCCACGTCGGCTCGCACCTCGGCGCCGGGGCCGACAGCGCCGCGGCCGCCGTCGCCGACGCCGTCGCCTGCGCGCTCGAGGCGACGGACGACGTCGCCGATCGCCCGACCGTGGTCCTCGAGAACTCGGCCGGTGGCGGCAACGGCTACGGGTCGACGATCGACGAGCTGGCGGCCATCCTGGCCGCGCTCACGGCGCGCGGCGTGCCGGATTCGGCGGTCGCGATCTGCCTCGACACGGCGCACCTCTGGGGCGCCGGCTACGATCTCGGCGCTCCGACCGCCGTCGACGACCTGTTCGCGACGTTCGACGCTCGCATCGGCCTCGACCGGCTGGCGATGGTCCACTTCAACGACTCGCGGTCGCAGCCCGGATCGCGCGCCGACCGCCACGAGCACCTCGGTGGCGGGCGGATCGGCGCGACGGCCCTCGGCGCGGTCCTCCGGCATCCGGCGGTCGCCGGCAAGCCGGTCTACCTCGAGACCCCGGGCATGGATCACGGCTACGACGCGATCAACCTCGCTCGGGCCCGGGCCCTACTCGCCGGCGAGCCGCTCGGGCCACTGCCGCCCGAGGCATTCGACCTCCCGCCCCGCCACCGCGGTCGGGCGACCTCGCCGGGTCGGGAATGAGCGGCCGGAAATGCGAGTGCCGGCCCGATCGGGCCGGCACTCGCTGTCCCCGAGACCCGGACGTGGAGGTCGACCGGGTCGTGCCCTGGAGAATGCGGAGGGGGGGTCAGCCGCCCGGCTCGTGGCCGGAGCCGTTCGGTCGGCTGAGGGGTCGGCTGAGGGGTCGGAGCGCGGTGTAGCGGCCGGCCATCCCGATCGGCGTGGACGGGACCGGCCGGATCGCCGGCGGCTGCGGCCGCAGCGACGAGGCGAGACCGCGGCTGCCGCCACCCTGGGAGGCATCGCGGGCCTGGTCGGGACGGTCGGGCTGGAAGGTCCGCCCGAAGCGGCGCATCCGGACCGCGAGGTAATACTCCATCACCTGGCGGACCTGGGCCTCGGACAGGAGCTCGTCGGCCCTGAGCGCGTACTCGACGCGCGCGGTCGGGTTCGCCTGGGGCGTCGAGACGATGCCGAGGTAGGCCGGAGTGTCGGCGTCGTCGTGGAGCTCGCGCAGCCCCCGGGCGAGCTTCGTGGCGGTCCCGAGCGACGGCATGCGGTCGCCGCGGATGAGCCGGGAGATCGTCGAGTGGTCGACGCCCGACTGCTGCGCGAGCTGGCGCTGCGACATCTTCTTGGCCTTGAGCTGAGCTCGCAGCCACTCGTTGAACGCGCGACCGTTCTGGTTCGTCATCGACTCCGGTTGGGCCTTCCCCGGTCCACAACCCGCGCCGCCGAACACTCGGTCGGCGGGGGCTGCCTGTGGCCCTACGATGTCCGAACGGTCCCGCCCGCTGTATCCCTCGTTCGTACTTCGGCGGCTCGCCGGGGGCGAGCGGAGGGCTGCAGTCAGGAGGCGTCGGATGCGGAGCGTGACCCGGACTGTTGGCGGGTGGCCGCGCCGCCGATCCCGGCGCCCCGGCGGAGCGGCGACACGGCGTACGCGATCGAGCCGAGCGCGATGATCGAGAGGACGCTGATCGTCCGGTCGACGAGGGTGATCGTGAACGCGTCGCCCTGGCCGATGCCGTAGACGATCGTGAGGATCCCGACGACGCCGGCCTCGACGATTCCGATGCCGGCCGGGGTGAGCGGCACGGCCGTCAGCAGCGAGCCGGTCAGGGCGACGAAGAACGCGCCGCTGATCCCGAGGTGGACGCCCGGCAGGTGGAGGGCCTCGACGACGAACAGCAGCCGCAGCGCCTCGGTCGACCAGATGAGTCCGGTCACGATGACGAGGATCGGCATCGAACGCATGCCGACGGAGAAGACGCCCTCCTCGAAGCGGTCGTAGAACTCGACGATCGTGTGCGGGACGGGCAGCCGATCGAGGATCCGCCGGCCGAAGTTCCGGAGCGTCAGGAGGCCCGCCGCGAGGAGGATGACGACGCCGATGCCGATCGCGAAGACGGCCTGGACGTCGCCCGGCAGCCCGTTCCGGAAGGAGACGAAGCCCGACGCGAGGCCGAGGACGACGATCGCGAAGAGGTCGAGGACGCGCTCGATGAAGACGGTCCCGAACGTCCGCGACAGCGAGACGGGGCTGTTGACCTTGAGCAGCCAGGCTCGGTAGAGGTCGCCGAGCTTGGCCGGGACGAGGCAGTTGACGAGCCAGCTGACGAAGATGATCTCGGTCGCGTCGAACGTCGGGAGATGGAACCCGGTCGCGCGGACGAGCCGGGCCCAGCGGTAGCCGCGGAGCGGGAAGCCGAGGTAGAAGACCACGAAGGCGAGCCCGAGCAGGCCCGGGTTCGCGGCGAGGATCTTGCCCGGCAGCTCCTCGAGCCGGAAGCCGGGCAGGCTCCGGACGAACAGCACGAGCAGCACGATCGGCAGGACGAGCGAGACGATCGTCCGCGGCTGACGGAGCCTCGCGACGAGCGACAGCTGGTCGGGCGAGAGCTCCGATTCGGGCGGCGCAGCCGACGCCGCGGGCTCGATCGGGACCGCCCGGGACGCGGGGTCGTGGAGCGCTGACGCGGGAGCGGTCATCTCGGGAGATCGTGCCTCGCGCTCCCGGTCGGTCGCCATGGGCCGATCGTCACCCACGCCCGGTCCGCCGGGAGACGCGCCGCCGAGGCTCTCGCTCATCGGACCGTCGAGCCACGACGCGTGAACGAGTGGATCGTCTTCGCGACCGGGGTAATGAAGCGCACGAGGTAAGACGGTCGGCCGGGAATGATCCGGGCGGTCGGGAGCGCGGCGAGGAGGCCGTCGCGCGTCGAGGGGTCGCCCTCGAGGACCGTGTAGGTGACCCCGACCTCGAGCGTCGAGTGCGCGTCGGACGCGGCCACGCCGGGGAGACCGTGGCGGCGGGCGAGCTCGGCGGCACGCTCGTTCGCGCCCCGCCCGAGCGCCCGGGCGTTCCACGCCTCGACCCAGTCCACGAGACGCGACAGCTCCGAGCCGGCCTCCGGGTCGGCCCTCCGGTCGCTGCCGGCGAGGAGCGATCCCCGGAACCGGTCGAACGGATGCGGCAGCCCGACGAGCCCGCCCTGCTCGCGGATCGCGGCGATCGCCTCGGCCGGCGGCAGGCCGGCCGGGATCGCCC
>DASTSC010000242.1:0-1082 GCA_035760905.1 Candidatus Limnocylindrales bacterium
GAGGTGGTGGTCCGGGCCCCAGATCTGCTCGCCCGCCCGGCTCGGGAGCGCGGTGTTGATCGGCCCGCCGGTCGGGGCGAGGCCCCAGCGGGCGCCGCGGACGAAGCCCCGCCGCTCGTCGGTCTCGTAGAACTCGAGCGATTCGATGAGGTCGCCGAACTGGCCCTGCCAGCTCATGAGCGGCTCCTCGAAGAGCCCGGCGACGTTGGCGAACGGATGCATCATCAGCCGCTTGCCGACGAGCCCGGAGGAGTTGGCGAGGCCGTCGGGGTGCCGCGGGCTCGCCGAGAGGAGGAGCAGCCGCGGCGTGCCGATCGCGTTCGCGGCGACGACGACGACCTTGGCCGGCTCGAAGTGCTCGTTGCCCTCGGCGTCGATCCAGGTCGCGCCGGTCGCCAGCCCGTGGGCGTTCGTCTCGATGCGCCGGACGCGGGCGTTCGTCACGAGGCGCGCGCCCTTCGCGATCGCCTTCGGCCAGTGGGTCTGGTCGGTCGAGGCCTTCGCACCCTCGTTGCAGCCCGACTGGCAGGTGCTCCGCTGGACGCACGGGCGGCGGCCGTCGTACGGGGTCGAGTTGATCGAGTTGAACTCGGGCCACCAGTGCCAGCCGAGCCGGGTGTGAGCCCGGGCCACCTTCAGGCCACCGGCGCCGATCGGCAGCGGCGGCATCGGTGGCTCCGTCGAGTCGGACGGGTAGGCCGGGTCGCCGGCGAGACCCGACACGCCGAAGTCGCGGTCGGTCCGGTGGAAGTACGGCAACAGCTCGAAGTAGTCGATCGGCCAGTCGTCCGCGACGCCGTCGAGCGAGCGGACCCGGAAGTCGGACGGGAGGGCGCGCGGCCAGGCCCCGGCGAAGATGAGCGTCGAGCCGCCGACGCCGTTGTACATGAGCGGCGAGACCGGCGAATCCTCGACGATCGGGTAGTCCTCGGGCAGCCCGCGGATGTTCGGGCTCGTGGCCCACGTCTTGCGCTGCTGGAGCTCCCAGTCGAGCCGGACTCCCGGGTAGTCGGCCTTGTCGTGCCAGCCGCCCTGTTCGAGGCAGACGACGCGGAAGCCTGCCTCGGCGAGACGCTTGGCCA
>DASTSC010000243.1:0-2972 GCA_035760905.1 Candidatus Limnocylindrales bacterium
TCGAAGACCCGGATGTCGTCGCGGTCGGCCCGCAGGTGGACGGTCGAGCCGGGGGCGGGGCGCACGTCGGGGGCCGTGCGCAGCTTGAGCGCCTGGCCGTCGATCCGGACGTCGACGATCACCTCGCTGCCGAAGGGCTCGACCGTCTGGACCTCGGCCGGCTGGCCCTCGGCGGCGAGCTCGATCGCCTCGGGTCGCAGGCCGACGGTGATCTCGGCATCGTGGCCGTTGCCGCCCCCGATGCCCGCCGGGGCCGGCAATCGCCAGCCGCCGGCCACCACGAGGTCGTCGCCGTCGCGGCGGGCCTCGAGGAGGTTCATCGGCGGGCTGCCGATGAACTCGGCGACGTACAGGTTCGCCGGGTGATCGTAAACCTCGTCGGGCGTGCCGACCTGCTGGAGCTCGCCCGCGCTGAGCACGGCGATCCGGTGGGCGAGGCTCATCGCCTCGGCCTGGTCGTGGGTCACGAAGATCGTCGTGGTCCCGAGGTCGCGCTGGAGTGCCTTGAGCTCGGTCCGGGTGTGGACCCGCAGCTTCGCGTCGAGGTTCGAGAGCGGCTCGTCCATGAGGAAGACCTGCGGCTCGCGGACGATCGCCCGGGCGAGCGCCACCCGCTGCTGCTCGCCACCCGACAGCTGCGACGGCCGGCGCGGCAGGAGGTGCTTGATCCCGAGCATGTCGGCCACGCGGTCGATCCGCCGGTCCTGCTCCTCGCGGCTGATCCGGCGAACCTTGAGCGGATAGCCGATGTTGTCGCGCGCCGAGAGGTGCGGGTAGAGGGCGTAGCTCTGGAAGACGAGGGCGACGTCGCGGTCCTTCGGCTCGAGGTCGACCACGCTGGTGCCGCCGATCCGGATGTCGCCCTTGTCCGGGTCCTCGAGCCCGGCCAGCATCCGGAGGGCCGTCGTCTTGCCGCAGCCCGACGGGCCGAGGAGGACGAGCAGCTCGCCGTCGGCCACCTCGAGCGACAGGCCCCGCACCGCGGCCGCGCCCTCGGCCTGGCCGACGAACTGCTTCCAGACCTCGTCGTATTCGACTCGTGCCATCTACAGGCCCCTCGTGCTGTTCATGAGCCCGCGGACCATCAGCCGTCGGGCGCCGAAGAAGACGAGCATCACCGGCAGCAGGTAGAGGACGCCCATCGCGGCGATCACGCCGTACTGGACCTCCGTGTAGCCGCCCTGCGTCCGCATCGCCTCGTAGAACGCGAGCGGCACGGTCTTGAGGTCCTGCTGGTCGATGAGGATGATGACCATGAGGACTTCCGCCCAGGCCGACAGGAACGACAGCCCGGCGGCGATCCCGAGCCCCGGCCGGGCGAGCGGCACGACGATCTCGAAGAGCGCCCGCAGCTTCGTCCGCCCGTCGAGCCAGGCCGCCTCCTCGAGGTGGCGCGGGATCGAGTCGAAGAAGCCCTTCATGAGCCAGACGAGAAACGGCAGCTCGATGGCGGAGTGGATGAGGATGAGCCCGACATAGCTGTTGCGGAGGCCGAGGTCGCGGGCGAGGCCGTAGATCGGGACCATCGTCGCCGACAGCGGCATCGTCTGGAGGAGGAGCACGCCGTACGTGATCCAGTCCTTGCGCCGGAGCTGGATCCGGGACAGCGAGTAGCCCGCGAGCGCGACCGTGACGACCGTGAGCAGCATCGTCGCGATCGCGACGAACAGGCTGTTGACGAGGACGCGGGCGAAGTCGTGCTCGGTGAAGAGCCGGACGAAGTTGTTGATCGTCGGCGCGACCGGCAGCTGGATGTAGGCCGAGGCCTTGTCGTCGAAGGCGGCGCTGAACAACCAGAGGAACGGGACCATGAAGAAGACGACGATGACGAGGAAGGCGAGGTGGACGAGCAGCCACTCGAGCGGGCTCGCGCCGCGCCGTCGATGGTGGCGGACGGTGACCGCGGTCGAGGCCTCGGCGGCGGTCTCGAGACGACCGGCGGCGGACGCGGTCACGCCCGCGCCCTCGACCAGCGCAGGAAGACGATCGCGAAGGCGAGGTTGAGCGCGAGCATCACGACCGCGATCGTCGAGCCATAGCCCACGGCATGCGCCTGGAACGCCTCGTGGAAGGCGTAGAGGGCGATCACCTCGGTGTCGAAGGACGGCCCGCCGTTCGTGAGGGCCTGGATGAGGATGAACGTCCCGAAGGTCGCGATCGTGATCGAGAGGAGCGTGAGCGCCGCGATCGGTCGCAGGAGCGGCAGGGTGTGGTCCCAGAACCGCCGGGCGGCGTTCGCGCCGTCGACCCGGGCGGCCTCGTAGATGTCGCTCGGGATCGTCCGGAGCGCGCCGAGGAAGATGAGCATCGTGAACGCGGTCCCGCGCCACGTGTTGGCGATGATGATCGCCAGCATCGGCGCGCTCCCGAACCAGTCGACCGGTCCGAGCCCGATCTGCTTGAGCCCGACGTTGAGCGAGCCGTTGTAGAAGTCGAACATCGCCACCCACAGGAAGCCGGCGATGATCGTCGGGTTGACCCAGGCGAGCAGGACCGCGCCGTAGACGGCGCTTGTCGAGAGAAAGCCGCGTCGCTCGGCGTGATCGAGCAGGAGCGCGAGGGCGAGGCCGAGCACGAACTGGCCGATCACGGCCGAGCCGATCACGAATACGACCGAGTTGATGATGACCCGGATGAAATCCGGATCGCCGAACAGGTGGACGTAGTTGTCGAGCCCGACGAAGCGCGGGTGCGCCGCGTCGAGCCCGACGAGGGCCCGGTTGGTGAAGCTCGACCCGATCGCCCACAGCGCGGGGCCCACGAAGAAGAGGGCCAGGAGCAGCGCTGCGGGCGTCAGGCCGAAGAGGTAGAGCCGGTTCCGCGCGAGGGCGCCGGCACGACCGCGGATCACGACTGCGTGGTCACCTTGTCGGCACCGATGGCCTGCTTGAGGTCGTCGGTGTACATCTGGGCGCCCTGGTCGGGCGGAACCTGGCCCGAGGCGACGCGGGCGGTGGCCGCCTGGATCGCCT
>DASTSC010000244.1:0-4051 GCA_035760905.1 Candidatus Limnocylindrales bacterium
GGTCAGCGCCCACGCCGGCGCCCGTCTCACGCTCGATGCGGTCAAGGCGGCGGGGGAGGGGATCGCGCCCGACGCCGTCCTTCGCGCGATCACGCCGGTGGAGGCCGAGCTGCTGCGGCTCCTCCTGCTCGTGCCCGACCAGCAGCCACGCGTCGCCGACGAGCTGTCGCCCGACCAGCTGCCGTCCGCGCTCGCCCGCGAGCTCTTCCTCGCGATCGTTCGGGCCCGCGAGTCGTCCGACGAGGGGATCGTTCCACCGTGGGACCGCGACGCGTTCCTCGCCGCGCTCGACGAGGAGACGTACGGTCTCGCCCTCGCCCTCTACGCCCGACGTGGCCCGGACCTCGCCGCGCTGCCCGCCGAGCGGCTCGCCTACCTCGTGACGAACGCGCTGCTCGACCTCGAGGCCGACCGGATCCGCGAGCGCTCGGACTTCAACCGGGCCGCCCAAGCCGACGCCGAGCGGCGGGCCGACCGGGCGGCGATCGGCGCGCTGCTCGCCCAGGAGCGCGAGCTCAACGAGGAGCGTCGCTCGCTCGACCGGCGGCGCGAGCAGGCGCGGCTCCTTTCGAGGCCGGCCCGAACGGCGGCCGAGGCGCCGCCCCAGCCCGCGGGTGTCACGTGAGCCCGCCCCCCGTAACCGCGACTCCACGCCCAGCGCCCACGCTACCCTCGCGACCCGGGAGGACTTCGGATGCCTGATCCGCTCGATCAGCAGCTCGTGGAGGCCGTGCTCGCGCGTCCCGTGCGACGCAAGGTCGACGTCGAGGAGGCACGGCTGGCGAACGTCCGGGCGGCGCGCTCGAAGGCCGGCAACGGCACCGCGAAGGCGGGCGCGTCGGGCACGGCGGGCACCGCCGGACCCGCCGAGGAGGATCCACGGACCGCGGCCGCGCGCCGGCTCGCAACGATCGCGGTGGCCGGCGCCGAGGCCGAGGCAGACGGCGAGGTCGAGCTCGAGCTCGGGGACGAGGAGCCGGAGCTCGACGGCGACGGCACGGTCGAGATGATCGAGGTCCAGGTCGGCGACGACGGGGCCGCACCTGCCCGCGAGATCGAGGGGCCGACGAAGCTCGACGCGGCAGAGCTCGAAGAGCCGACGCAGGAGGAGCTCGACGCGCTCTCGGCCGACATGATCGGCATCGACGACCCGGTCCGGATGTACCTCAAGGAGATCGGCAAGGTCGCCCTCCTCACGGCCGAGGAGGAGGTCGTCCTCGCCAAGAGCATCGAGCTCGGCGAGCAGATGGCCGAGGAGCCCTGGAAGGCGCTCGTCTCGCTCCACGAGTGGACGCTCCACGACACCGAGCACCGCACGCGGACCCAGAAGCCGCAGCACCGGCTGCCGTTCGGTGACGAGGCCCATCGGATGGTCTCGGAGGGGCTCCACGCCGATTCGGCCCGGGAGCTGCTCGGCGAGACGCCGGACTTCCACCTCGTGAAGGCGGCCAAGGTCGCCGAGTCCGACGGCACGAAGGAGCTGCTGCGCGAGGGCCGCAAGCTCGTCGCGGCGTACAACGCCGCCCGGTCGCCCGAGGCGTTCCTGACGCTCATGGATTGGGCCTACCTGTCGGTCCACAACAGCGACCTCGACTCGCGGGACAACCCGGGCCTGCGGGCGATCCACGAGTGGTGCCGCGAGGCCGTCGCCTTCCCGGCCCTCGAGCGCTGGGTTGCCGCCGGCAACGACGCGGAGCTGCTCGTCCGGCTCGGTTACGACCCGACGGTGCCGGCCAACACGAAGCTGTCCCACCGGCGGGGCGAGATCGTCCGGATCGGGCGCGACGCGCGCGAGCAGCTCACGTCGGCGAACCTCCGCCTCGTCGTCTCGATCGCCAAGAAGTACATCGGCCGCGGGATGAGCCTCCTCGACCTCATCCAGGAGGGGAACATCGGGCTCATCCGGGCGGTCGAGAAGTTCGACTACGAGAAGGGCTTCAAGTTCTCGACGTATGCCACGTGGTGGATCCGCCAGGCGATCACCCGGGCGATCGCCGACCAGGCCCGGACGATCCGGATCCCCGTCCACATGGTCGAGACGATCAACCGCCTCATTCGCGTCTCGCGGCAGCTGTTGCAGGAGCTCGGCCGCGAGCCGACGGTCGAGGAGATCGCCGAGGCGATGTCGAAGGGCCAGGAGGTCGTCGTCACCCCCGAGAAGGTCCGTGAGATCATCAAGGTCTCGCAGGAGCCGGTCTCGCTCGAGACCCCGATCGGCGAGGAGGAGGACTCACACCTCGGCGACTTCATCGAGGACCGCGGCGCGCTCGCCCCGGCGGAGGCCGCCTCGCATCAACTCCTGAAGGAACAGGTGGAGGCAGTCCTCGATTCCCTGACGGGCCGCGAGCGACGGGTGCTCCAGCTCCGCTTCGGGTTGGAGGACGGCCGCGCGCGGACGCTCGAGGAGGTCGGCAAGGAGTTCAACGTCACCCGCGAGCGGATCCGCCAGATCGAGGCCAAGGCCCTCCGCAAGCTCCGCCACCCGTCCCGCAGCCGCAAGCTGAAGGACTACCTGGAGTAGCCGCCGCCGCGGACCGCCTCCGCGGACCGTCTCCGCGCGCGGCCTCCGCGCGCGGCCTCCGCGCGCGGCCTCGGCCCGCCGATTTCTCGCCCCACGGCACAAGACCGCCGGCCGGCTGTCTGCCGAGTCTGGTCCGGTCGTTTGTCTCGCCCGGCGAGAAACCGCGTCCCATTTCTCGCCCCACGGCACACACGACCGCCGGCCGGCTGTCTGCCGAGGCTGGTCCGGTCGTTTGTCTCGTCCGGCGAGAATCCGCGTCCCATTTCTCGTCCCACGGCACACACGACCGCCGCGGGACCCATGACCGCCGGCCTCCCGGTCGTTTGTCTCGTCCCGCGAGAACCCAGGTATTCACGCGATGCGCCCCGGGTAAGCCGTGCCGGTGAGACTGTGGTCGTGGCCACCCGGGAGCGAGCGATCGATCGAGGCACGGCCCGCGCCGGCCAACTCCTGGCAATGACCGGGGCTGAGGTCAGGCTCGCTCGCCGCAACCTCGGCCTGAGCCTACGACACGTCGGCGCCCATGCCGGCGTTTCGGCGGCCGAGCTCGCCCGGATCGAACGAGGTCAGGCCCCGTGGGTCGGCGTGATGCGGTTGGCCCAGGTCTGCGCGGTGCTCGGTCTCGATCTCGCGGTCCGGATCTACCCGGGCGGCCGCCCGATCCGAGAGGTGCGCCATGCTCGGATGTTGGCGCGACTACGCGATCACGCACACGCCTCGCTCATCTGGAACCTCGAGGTCGGCCTTGCGATCCCCGGAGACCAGCGTGGCTGGGACGCGACGGTCGGCGGGATCGACTGGCGGTACGGCGTCGAGGTCGAGCTGAACCCCTTCGACGGCCAGGCTCTGCTGCGGCGGCTCGCGCTCAAGCGGCGGGACGGCGGCGTGGACGGGGTCCTCCTGGTGCTGCCGGACACTCGACAGACGCGCCTCTTCCGCCGGGAGTACACCGCGCTGCTGGCTGCCGACTATCCCGTCACGTCGTCCGAAGCCCTCGGCCGGCTTGCCGCGGGCCAGAACCCGGGTGGGAGTGCCGTGGTCGTCCTGGAATAGGCGGTCCAGGCCTCGCGCGACGACGTGCAGTGGCGCGCCCTGCCGCGCCCTGCGGCGTTCTGCAACGCCCTGCCGCGCTCTGCCGCGCACAGCCGCGAAGTCCCGGCCAGCGAAGCCGGCTCGGTGCAGAGCCGACGCGCAAACGTCAGGTTGCCCAGCGACGTGTTGATCCGGCGGAGAGCACCGCCACGGTCTCCTTGCCCGCAAGGAGGACCCTGCTCGTGACGTATCCCGGACCCGGCTACCAGCGCCAGAACACCACGAACATGATCGCGCTCGTGATCGCCGTGATCATCATCGTCCTGCTCGCGTGGTGGTTCCTCGTCAACAACGGCGGTGCCCCGAGCACCTCGCCGCAGAACACCGAGAAGCCGACCAGCACCCAGCAAAGCTCGCTGCCGAGCGCGGCGGAGAGCCTCGTCCCGAGCGCCTCGCAGTAGCAACGCGTAGCCGGCGCTCCACCGACCGCCCCGGGGG
>DASTSC010000245.1:0-3482 GCA_035760905.1 Candidatus Limnocylindrales bacterium
GCGCTCGCGATCGGCGTCTTCATGAACTCGGTCTACACCGACTTCATCAGCGACCGCCTCGGCGTGAACGGCCAGATCGCGTGGGGCGCCTCGTACTGGGGCGGCTTCACCGACCCGGCCCTGCCGCTCGGGCAGCCCAACTCGATGCCGCTGACGGCGGCGATCGCGGAGCCCGGGCTCTGGCCGATCTGGTCGTTGATCAGCCTGGCCGTGACGCTCTTCCCGTTCCTGCTCTGCCCGGTCTACGTCGTCTTCCTGTCGCGCGTCCAGCTCGCCTGGAGCCTCGACCGGCAGCTCCCGGAGTGGTTCGGGGCGGTCTCCGAGCGGCTTCGGGCGCCGGCGAACGCGATCTTCGTGGCGCTCCTCGTGGCCGCGGTCTTCGCCGCCCTCCAGAACTTCCCGATCCTCAAGTCGATCGGCCTCGGCGCGCTCGCGCCGAGCCCGGACCCGCTCCTCGACGGCAAGCTCAACCTCGTCTCGACGCTCTGGTTCAGCATCCTCGCCGCGGCCCTGACCTGGATCATGCCCGGCGTGAACGCGCTGCTGGTCCGCTTCACCCGGCCCGACCTCGCCCAGGACATGCCGTACGCGTCGGCTCTGCCGATCCTCGGCGCGATCTGGGTCGTCTTCACCGTCGTCCTCTACTGGTTCGCCGGGCTCCAGCCGATCCTGAACGAGATCACGAACCCGTCGGACGAGGGCACGCTCAACTACCTCAACCGGACCGGGATCACGTTCACGATCCTCATCGTCGTCGCCGGCATCGTCGTCTATGCCATCCAGGCGTTCCGCAACGCCGCCCGGGGGATCGACACGAGGCTCATGTACCAGCAGCTCCCGCCCGACTGAGCGGCGGATGACCACGCGAACGACCGGCCGCGCCGCCGCGAACTCCGGCGGCGCGAACCGGCCGGCCGACCTCGTCCTCGTCGGCGGGTCGGCCATGACGATGGACGCCGTCCGGAGCACGGCCGAGGCCGTCGCCGTCCGCGACGGACGGATCGTGGCGGTCGGGTCCGAGGCCGAGGTGCGCCACCTCACCGGGCCGCGGACCCGGCGGGTGATGCTCGAGGGCCGGACGGTCATGCCCGCCTTCGGCGACGCCCACGTCCACCCGGCGATCGCCGGGCTCGCTCTCCTGCGCTGCCCCCTCGACGATCTGCCCCGGACGCTCGACGCCTATCTCGACGCGATCGATCGCTACGCCCGGGCCAGCCCGGGGCTCGAGTGGGTGATCGGCGACGGCTGGTACATGTCGGCGTTCCCGGGCGGGACGCCCTCGCGCCGCGACCTCGACCGCGTCGTCCCCGATCGACCCGCCTTCTTCCCGAACCGCGACAAGCACGGTGCCTGGGTCAACACGCGGGCGTTGGAGCTCGCCGGCTGGACCCGCGACACGCCGGACCCGCCCGACGGCCGGATCGAGCGCGAGCCCGACGGCACGCCCAGCGGCACGATCCACGAGGGCGCGATGGAGCGGTTCAAGGAGCTCCTCCCGCCCCCGACGCCCGACGAACGGGTCCGCGCGCTCGAGCTCGCCCAGGCGCACCTGCTCGGGCTCGGGATCGCGGCCTGGCAGGACGCCTGGGTCGACGCCGAGGACTTCGAGGCGTATCTGACGCTCGCCGGGCGCGGCGGTCTGATCGGGCGAGCGACCGCGTGCCACTGGTGGCATCGGGAGGCGGGCGACGAGCAGATCGAGGCGTTCGTCGAGCGTCGCGCCCGCGGCGACGGGATCGGGCGGCTTCGAGCGAACACCGTCAAGATCATGGTCGATGGGGTGGCCGAGAACTTCACCGCGGCGATGCTCGAGCCGTATCGCGGTACCGACGGCCGGCCGACCGGCAACCGAGGCCTCAGCTATATCGACCCGGAGGCCCTCAAGGACCACGTCAGCCGCCTCGACGGCCTGGGCTTCCAGGTCCACTTCCACGCCCTCGGCGACCGGGCCGTCCGCGAGGCGCTCGACGCGGTCGAGGCGGCCAGGGTGGCCAACGGCATGACGGACACGCGGCCGCACCTCGCCCACCTCCAGGTCGTCGACCCGGCCGACGTCGTCCGCTTCCGGCCGCTCGGTGCCGTCGCCAACATCCAGCCCTACTGGGCCTGCAACGACGAGCAGATGACCGAGCTGACGCTGCCGTTCCTGCCGCCCGAGCGGGCCGTCCTCCAGTACCCGTTTCGATCGCTCCGGCGGGCCGGCGCGATCCTCGCCGGCGGCAGCGACTGGTCGGTCAGCACGGCCAACGTCTGCATGGAGGTCGAGACCGCCGTCAACCGGGCCTACCCCGAAGACCGCGCCGCTCCGCCGCTTCTGCCCGAACAGGCCCTCGAGCCGATCGACGCGTTCGCCGCGTTCACGATCGGGACGGCCTACGTGAACCACCTCGACGGCGTGACCGGTTCGATCGAGCCCGACAAGCTGGCCGACATCGTCGTGCTCGACCGCGACGTGTTCGATCGGGGATCGGGGCCGATCGGGGACGCTCGCGTGATCCTCACCCTGGTCGAGGGCGAGGCGGCCTACGAGGCGCCCGGGGCGCTCGTCTCGTAGCGGTGGCCAAGCCCTTCCGCCTCTACGTCTGCAGCGACATCCACGCCTCCGAACGGACGTGGCGCAAGTTCCTCAACGCGATCCGATCGAACGTCTACAAGGTGGACGCCGCCGTGATTGCGGGCGACCTGACCGGCAAGGCCCTGATCGCGGTCGTCCGCGGCGAGGAGGGCGGCGAGGAATGGACCGCCACCGTTCTCGGCCAGCGCCGGGTCGCGCGGACGGAGGAGGAGCTCCAGGCGCTCGAGCGCTCGATCGCCGACCTCGGCTACTACGCGGTCCGGGTCAGCGCGGAGGAGCGGGCGGCGATGGAGGCCGACCCGGCGCTCGTGCGCAGGACGTTCGACGAGCAGATCACCCGTCGTGTCCGCGAGTGGATGGCGCTGGCAGCCGAGCGACTCGACGGCTCCGGCGTGCCGGTCTATCTCATGCCCGGCAACGACGACGACTTCGAGATCGACCCGATCCTGGCCGACTCCGCGTACTGCCGGAACGTGAACGAGCAGGTCGTCGACCTGACCCCTTGGCACCAGCTCGTCTCGATGGGCTGGTCGTCGCCGACGCCGTGGTCGACGCCTCGGGAGCTGCCCGAGGAGGAGTTCCTCGACCGGCTGTCGACGCTGCTCTCCGGCGTCCGCGACGCGCGCCGGACGGTGATGATGACCCACGTCCCGCCCTACGACTCGGGGCTCGACACCGCGCCGCTGCTCTCACCGGACCTGCGGCCGACCGTGTCCGCCGGCGACCTCCTGCGCGGGCCCGTTGGCTCGACGGGCGTCCGGCGCGCGATCGAGACGTTCAAACCGGCCCTCGGCGTCCACGGCCATATCCACGAGTCGGGCGGGGAGCGGCGAATCGGCGACACGCTCTGCGTGAACGCCGGCTCAGAGTCGAGCATGGGCATCCTGCGCGGCTTCCTGGTCGACCT
>DASTSC010000246.1:0-1591 GCA_035760905.1 Candidatus Limnocylindrales bacterium
CCGGCGTTGGTGAGCGCGATCCGGGCACCCGCGATCCGCCCGCCGTCGACTCGAACCACGACCGCGGCGCCGGCCATCGCGAAATCGCCGACCTGCCGCTCGAACTTCACGTAGGCGCCGCCGGACCCGCGTTCCGGAGCCGGCACTCGCAGCTCGACCACGACCTCCTCGGGCTCGACCGCGGTCTCGAAGAGCCCGACGAAGAAGTCGTCCGCGGCCACGGTCCGGCGGCCGTTCGGCCCCTGGACGTCGAGCTCCGCGCCGAGCGCGAGCATCACCGCCGGGTGGTCGTTGGCGGGGTCTCCGTGGGCGAGGTTGCCGACGATCGTGCCCATGTTCCGGACGCTCGGATCGGCGATGACCGACGTCGCGTCGACGAGGATCGGGTACCGCTCGCGGACGAACGGCGACGATCCGAGCTCGGCCTCGCGGAGGAGCGGCCCGAGGGCGATCCCGCCGTCGGTCTCGCGGACGTAGCCGGCCTCGGCGATCCGGTTGAGGTCGACGAGGTGGGTCGGCTCGGCGAGCCGGAGCTTCATCAGCGGGATGAGGCTCGCGCCACCCGCGAGGAGCTTCGCTCCGGGGCCGTGGCGGACGAGCGCGTCGACGGCCTCGTCGAACGACCGGACCGGCACGTACTCGAAGGCGGCCGGGTGCATCAGGCGGCCCCCGCCTCGACGCCGCCATCGCCGGTGCGCTCGGCGGCGGCGTCGAGCGCCGCGAGGACCCGGGCCGGCGTGAGCGGCACGTCGCGGATCTGGGCGCCGAGCGGCCGGAGCGCCGCGCCGACCGCGCTGACGACGGCCGCGGGGACCGGGATCGCGCCGGCCTCGCCCACGCCCTTGATCCCGAGCGGGTTGCGGTCCGACGGCGTCTCGCGATGGATGATCTCGATCGGCGGCATGTCGGTCGCCCGCGGCAGGCCGTAGTCCATGAGGCTCGCGTTGAGGAGCTGGCCGTCGGCGTCGTAGACGAGCTCCTCGAACAGCGCCATCCCGAGGCCCTGGGCGACGCCACCCATGATCTGGCCCTCGACGACCATCGGGTTGATGAGCCGGCCGCAGTCGTGGACCACGACGTACTTGAGGATCCGGACGAGGCCGGTCTCGAGGTCGACGTCGACCGCGCAGGCGTGGACGCCGTTCGCGTACGTGACCGTCGGCGGCTGGAAGCCGTCGTAGGCGTCGAGGCCCGGCCCGACCGCCTCGTCCATCCGCCCGATCCCCGGCGCGACCCGGGCCGCGAGCTGGCCGAGCGGCATCCCGACGCTCGGCGACCCGACGACGGTGATCCGGCCGTCCTCGATCCGGACGTCGGTCGGCGCGACCTCGAGCAGGTCCGCGGCGGCCGTGACCACCTTCTCGCGGAGGGCGTGCGCGGCGCGGGCGATCGCGTTGCCGACGACGACCGCAGTTCGGCTGGCGATCGTCCCACCGCCCCACGGAAGGGCCAGCGTGTCGCCCTGGACGATCCGGACGGTCTCGAACGGCACGCCGAGCGCGTCGGCACAGATCTGGGCGAACGTCGTCTCGTGGCTCTGGCCCTGCGAGGGCGGACCGACGACGACGACGACCCGCCCCGACGGCTGGAT
>DASTSC010000247.1:0-1629 GCA_035760905.1 Candidatus Limnocylindrales bacterium
TCCTCCGTCCCTGGCCGCCCTCCGTCCGGAGCTGGGCCCCGGCATCGACGCCGTCGTCGCCAAGGCGCTCTCGAAGCGGGCCGAGGATCGTTACGCGAGCGCGGGGGAGCTCGCTCGCGCCGCGACAGCCGCGCTGTCGCCGTCCGCATCGCGCGTCACCCCGCTCACGCGCGGGTTCCTCTTCGCCGACCTTCGCGGCTACACCGACTTCGTGGACACGCACGGCGATCGAGCTGCCGCCGAGCTGCTCGACGCCTACCGACGCCTCGTCCGCAACGCGGTCCGCGGCCACCACGGCGCGGAGATCAAGACCGAGGGAGACGGGTTCTACGTGGTCTTCCCGTCCGCCTCCGCCGCCGTCGCCTGCGGTCTGGCGATCGTCGACGCCGCGGCGATCGCCAGCCGGGAGCATCCCGAGGCACCGACCCGCGTCGCGATCGGGATCCACGCGGGCGAGTCCACGCGGACCGACGACGGGTACGTTGGGCTCGCCGTCAACACCGCCGCCCGACTCTGCGCCCTCGCCCAGGCCGGCGACGTCCTCGTCTCCGAGACCGTTCGGTCGATCGCGCGCACGAGCCACGACTTCTCGTTCGAACCCCGCGGTCGCAAGACGCTCAAGGGCATCACCGAGCCCGTCGCGGTGTTCGCCGTCCGTTCTTCCGGAGCCGGGACGCCTGCGCCGGAGTCGAACCGGGGCGTTCGACGCCCTCCGCCGCCGACCCGAGCGGTCGCCATCGTCGGCCTCGGCGGCCTCGCGCTCGTCGCGGCCGTCGCCCTCGCCACGACCGGGTTGCCGGCGTTGACGGCGTCCCGCGAGCCGACGCCGACACCTCCCGCGTCGATCGCGGCGGTCGCGAGCCAACCGCCGGCTTCGGCGGCGATCGCCGCTTCGGGATCCCCATCACCGTCGCCCGCCGGATCGGGCACGGCCACCGCGCTCACCCTGACCGATGATCAGCCGATGCCCCTCGAGCCGGGCCGCTATCGCCCGGCCGAGTTTCAGCTGCCGACGCAGTTCGAGATCCCGAAGCGTGGCTGGGTGCTCGATCGGGAATACGCGGACGGCTTCAGCCTGCTCCGCGAAGACAGCGTGGACACACTGCCGATCGGCTACGTCGGAGGCTCATTCGTCCAGGTCGTCATCGACGGACCCTGTCTGACGTCGAAGACCCGAGCGCTGCCGCGCGAACCCACCGCCCTCATCGACTGGCTCCAATCAAACCGCTGGCTTCATGTTTCCGACCCGAAGCCGATCAATCTCAGCGGCTACACCGGCTTGACGGTCGACGTGTCGCAGGCGAAGAGCCCGAAGGGTGCGTGCGACTACTCGGCGCTCGAGGTACCCGACCCCGCCCGGAAACGGATCGAGACGCAGGTCTACATCTTCGAGTTCGGCGAGGACAACTTCCACGTCGACGTCGGCGAGAAGGTCCGAGTCATCGTCCTCGACGTGGGCGGCCGGAGCCTCACGCTCCTCGTGGGCGTGACCGACTCGGCCGGCTTCGACGCCTTTACCCAGGATGAGGCTCAGCCGATCCTCGACTCGCTCGTGTTCTCGCCGTAGGCGTGCCCCGGCTACGGCCGGTACTCCACTCCCTTCGCCGACGTCGCGCCCGGCCGCTTCGG
>DASTSC010000248.1:0-2614 GCA_035760905.1 Candidatus Limnocylindrales bacterium
TGGCCCGCATTCGTCGGGTGGAGCCCGTCGGGTCCGATGTAGCGGATCGACGAGCCCGCCAGCCACCCGCCCGCGATCGGGTCGATGAAGACCGCGCCGACCGACGACGCCTCCCGGCGGAGGGCGTCCCGGAGCACGAAGAGGCTTTGGGGCGGACGGTTGCCGCTCCAGATCGGCCCGATCACGACCAGTTTCGAAGCCGGGAGCGCGCGATGCAGGCGTTCGATCACCGCGATCGCAGCGGCATGCGTCACGGACGTCGCGAAGCGCTGATCGTTGTGGCCCGCCGCCAGGAAGACGATCCGCGGGCTGGCGCGGATCACGGCGGCGACCCGGGTTCGGATCGGCTGTCCCGTCCAGCCCGGGTTCACGAAGCCCGTTCCGGGCACCGCGACGTTGAGCCGCCGCAGCCCGAGCTTGGCGCTCACGATCGCCGGCCAGCCCGAGCCCCCGTAGCCCGCCCCGTTGTAGCCGGACGTGTACGAGTCGCCGAGGAAGGCGGCGACGGCACGGGTCCGGGGGACGGTCCGGTGGGCGGACGCACGACTCCGGACGGCCGGGCTCTCCGGCGCCGCGCGTGATCGCCCGCTCCCGACCGTCCTGAGATCGGCGGGCTGGAGCCGTTCGGAGCAGGCCGGCGCCTGGCGGGCGATATCCACAGGCCGCGGGGGCGGATCGATCGACGCGAGCGCAGCCGGCATCGTCGGCGCGACCGTCGTCGCGGCGGGCGGACCCGCCGCCGCGGCCGGTCGCAGTCCGAAGGCGCCGACGCCGAGAAGGCCGATCGCGACGATCGACGTCACGATCAGTCGGGAGTCGGTAATTGGTCGCCGACGGTGGGCGTGCCGGGGCATCCGGCCGATGATCGGGCGCAGCCTGGGGGCCTCGCGACGTTGACGATGAAGGGGACCGACGCCGGAGCGGACGGCCGGAGGATGGTCGCCGAGTCTAGCATCGGCTTGCGGCCCTGCCGGGCACGTGACGTTCGCCTCTGGTCCGCCTCCCCCCCGCGCGCGAAGGTGACACCAGCAGAGAGTTGATCAGGTGAGCTCCGGAGCGGCTCCGCCCGGAGCTCCGGGGCGGCGACGTGCACCCGACGCGGGGAGCGGAAGGATTCCGTCCTGAGATCGAGGGCCTCCGCGGGATCGCGGTCGTCCTCGTCGTCCTGTTCCACGCAGGGCTCATCACGATTCCCGGCGGTTTCGTCGGCGTCGACGTCTTCTTCGTGATCTCCGGGTTCCTGATCACGGGCCTCCTGATCCGGGAGCGGGAGCGGACCGGCGCGATCCGGCTGCCGGCCTTCTACGCACGGCGCGTTCGACGGCTCCTGCCGGCCGGCATGGTCACCCTCGCCCTGACGCTCGTTGCGGCGAGCGTCGTGCTGTCGCCGCTCGACGTGCCCGAGGTCGCGGCGGACGGTGCCGCCGCCGCCCTCTCGATCGGGAACGTGCGGTTCGCGCTCGAGGCCGGCGACTACTTCGCCTCGGTCGCGACCCCGTCGCCGTTCCTCCACTTCTGGTCGCTGGGCGTGGAGGAGCAGTTCTACCTCGTCTGGCCGGCCGTCATCCTGCTGGCCGCCCGGCGTTCGCGGCCTCGACTGGGCGCGGGTGTCGCCCTCCTCGTCATCGTCGCCGTCTCCTTCGCCGCGAACGTCGTGGTCGCCGACGCGGCCGTGAACTGGGCCTTCTACTCGCTGCCGACGCGAGCCTGGCAGCTCGGCCTGGGCGGCCTCATCGCGCTCGCGGCCGACCGGATCGCGCGCGCCGGGCAACCGGTCCTCGCGCTCGCCGGCTGGGCGGGCGTCGCGGCGATCGTCGCGAGCGCCGCGCTCATCGACGGCTCAGTGCCCTATCCGGGCGCCTACGCCCTCGTTCCGACGCTCGGTGCGGTCGCGGTCGTCGCCGCCGGAGCCGCAGCCCGAGGGCCCGCCGCGCTCCTGTCGCTGGCGCCCATCCGGTTCCTCGGTCGGATCAGCTACTCGCTCTACCTGTGGCACTGGCCGATCCTCGTCCTCCCGCAGGCGGCCGACTGGACGCCCCCCGCCGGCATCGGCCTCGTCCTCGTCGGTCTGTCGGTCGTCGTCGCGTGGGCGAGCTGGCGGTTCATCGAGGAGCCGTTCCGGACCGGGATGCCGAGCCTCGCCATGCGGGCCCGTGCGGACGGTGTTCGTCGGGGCGACTGCGGTCGTGCTCGTCGTCTCGCTGGCGACCGGCCTCGGCGCGATGGTCGCCGTGCCTGGCACGATCGCCGGCGGGTCGCGCGAGCAGGACACGAGCGACGCCACGGATCCCGTCGACCTCGACGACTGGCCGCTCGAGACAGCGCCGCCGACGGCGACCCCGCCGGCGGCCTCGCCTTCCGTGATCCCAGGGTCAACCGGATCGGGCACCCCGGCCGGCCCCGTCCCGTCAGAGACGCCGTCCCCGACGGCGAGGCCAACCCCGACGCCCGTTCCCGTGATCCGGCTTCCGGCCGACGTCCGGCCCGCCCTCGCCGCCGCCCGCTACGACGAGGAACGCCTGCGTGCCGACGGCTGCCTCGCCTTCGAGGGGGTTACGCGCCCGCCGCAGTGCCGGTACGGCGTTTCGAACGGCGCCGTCACCGTCGCGCTCGT
>DASTSC010000249.1:0-1690 GCA_035760905.1 Candidatus Limnocylindrales bacterium
ATGTTCGACCGGATCCTCATCGCCAACCGCGGCGAGATCGCGCTCCGCATCCTTCGCGCCTGCCGGACCCTCGGGATCGAGGCGGTCGTCGCCTACAGCGAGGCCGACCGCGACACGCTCGCCGCCCAGCTCGCCGACGAGGCGATCTGCATCGGGCCGCCCGACGCCCGGCGTTCGTACCTCTCGGCGCCGGCCCTCATCTCGGCCGCCCTCGCGACCGGTTGCGAGGCGATCCACCCGGGGTACGGCTTCCTGTCCGAGGACGCCGCGTTCGCCGAGGCCGTCCGGGCCCACGACCTCGTCTTCATCGGCCCGCCGGCCGACGTCCTCGAGCGCTTCGCCTCGAAGGATGCGACGCGGCGCCTGCTCGCCGCCCACGGCCTGCCGACGATCCCGGGCTCGGGCATCGTCCGCGACGAGCTCGACGCGCTCGAGCAGGCCGAGGCGATCGGCTATCCGGTGCTCATCAAGCCCTCGGCGGGCGGCGGCGGCAAGGGCATGCGGATGGTTCGGACGGCGCGTGAGCTCGAGGGAGCGCTCGCCGTCTGCCGTTCGGAGGCGAAGGCCGCCTTCGGCGACGACTCGGTCTACCTCGAGAAGTGGCTCGACGAGAACCGCCACGTCGAGGTCCAGGTGGTCGTCGATCACTTCGGCCGCGGCGTCCACCTCGGCGAGCGCGACTGCTCCGTCCAACGGCGCCACCAGAAGATCCTCGAGGAGGCGCCGACGCCGGCCCTCGACCCGGCCTCCCGGGCCGAGCTCTGCGAGCGGGCGATCCGGGCGATCGTCGCCGCGGGCTACGAGAACGTCGGAACGCTCGAGTTCCTCGTCGACCGCGACGGCCGCTTCTACTTCATCGAGATCAACTGCCGGATCCAGGTCGAGCATCCGGTGACCGAGATGCTGACCGGGATCGACATGGTCGCGACCCAGATCCGGATCGCCGCCGGCGAGCCGCTCGGCTTCGGCCAGGGCGACGTCGAGAGCCGCGGCCACGCGATCGAGTTTCGGATCAACGCCGACGATCCCGAGCACGACTTCCGGCCGAGCGCGGGGACGATCGAGCGGCTCGTGGTGCCGGGCGGGCCCGGCGTCCGCTGGGACGGTCACGTCTACGCGGGCTACGACGTGCCGCCGTACTACGATTCGCTCCTCGGCAAGCTCGTCGTCTGGGGCCCGGACCGGCCGGCGGCCATCGCCCGGGCCAGGACCGCCCTCGACGAGCTGCTCATCGAGGGCCTGCCGACGAACCTCGCGATCCAGCGCGCCCTCGTGGAGTCCGACGTCTTCGTCGACGGGCGGATGACGACGAACCTGCTCGACCGCGTCGGCCCGGGCGCGTTCCTCGCCGGAGCCACCGCGTGACCGGGCCGGCACGCACGACGAACCTTCCGCCCCGCCGCCCAACGGAGCCGACAACCCGATGACCGAGACGCCGACGCCCGCCGCCGCTCCGCCGACCCCGGCCCCCGCGCCAACCGGCGTGTTCCATTCGACGAGCGAGATCGAGGCGCTCATCCCGCATCGCTGGCCGTTCCTGCTCGTCGATCGGATCGTCGAATACGACCCGGAGGCGCAGCGGATCGTCGGGCTCAAGGCGGTCACCGCGACCGAATGGTTCTTCGCCGGCCACTTCCCGGGGCTGCCGGTCATGCCCGGCGTCCTCCAGGTCGAGGCGCTCGCCCAGACG
>DASTSC010000250.1:0-1174 GCA_035760905.1 Candidatus Limnocylindrales bacterium
GGCCGCCGAGGTCGGCATGCCCGCGGTCGGGATCCTCTCGCCGGTCGCGTCGGGGCGCATCCCGCCCGAGCTCACTGCTGCCCGGATCCTCGTCGAGGACGGACCGACCCTCCCGGCCACGACCGCCGCGCTCGTCGGGACGACCGTGCCGCTCCAGCTCCTCTCGGAGCGCGTGGCGCGCCTGTGCGGCCGCAACCCCGACCCGATCCGCCGCGACGAGCCCGCATACCTCCGGGCGGCCGAGGCCGCAGAGGGCTGACTTATCGCCGCTGCCGCCTACATGTGCGGGCGGGCCTCGACGCGCCCGAACGTCACGCTCGGCGGCCGTTCGAGGACGCGGCCGACACGTTCGGCCGCCTCCTCGATCCCGGTCCGGAGCGACACCGCCAACTCCTGCCCGATCGGCTCGACACGGATCACGACGCCTCTTGACCTGACCTCGCGCTGCCAGAGGCCGGCGACGCGGCCGTCGACGACGAGCACCGGGACGTTCGCGTGGAGGTTCGCCCGGCTGAGCCCTCGGTCGGCGACCGCGGCCTGGACCGGCGGCGGTACGAGGACGTCCCGCGGCCGCGACCCGACGCAGTAGACGTCGAAATGCCCGAGCAGCTGGACGGCCGGCTCGCCACCTCGCGGCGCGCCACCGCCCGCCATCGCCTCGAGCGCCTCCGGCAGCCACCACCCACGAGTCCCCTCGACGCGGACCTCGACGAGCTCGTCCAGGACCGTGTCGAACGCGGCGCGTGCCCGATCGGTGGTCGTCGCGGTCCACTGTCGGAAGTCGGCAATCGTCGCCGGACCGTAGACGCGGAGGTAGCGGCGGACGACCGTGGCCAACGCATCACGTTCGTCCACCGGTGCCTGCAACCCGACCCAGTCGTTCGGTCGAACGAACGTGACCCGGTTTCCCTCGTTCGGGCCGAAGCAGAGCGCGCCGGCGAGCGCGGCCTCACCGACGAACGAGCGGACGAGCGACCAGCCGCTGCCGAACGCGCTCCCCCGCCGGACCGTCACGTGGGATCCGAGCCGTTCCCCGACGGCCGCCTCGAGCTCCGGCAGCGTCAGCCGCCGGCCCTCGACCGCGGCGGCAATCTCGTCCCGGATCCGGCCCGCGTCCCGCTGGGTCAAGCCGAGCGCCTCGAGCCGGCCGCGAGCATTCCGATCGGGTGGCGGC
>DASTSC010000251.1:0-8834 GCA_035760905.1 Candidatus Limnocylindrales bacterium
GCCGATCCCGGCGCCCCACAGCCGCCGCGCAGCGCGCTGGCGGCTCCCTCGCTCCGGCGTAGCTCAGTGGTAGAGCGGGCGGCTGTTAACCGCTTGGTCGTAGGTTCGAATCCTACCGCCGGAGCCAGTCCCCACCGCCGCGCGAGCACCATCCAGCCGCGGCGAGACACTCTGCCGCGCGTGCTCGACTCGCGGCATGCCGATCCTTGTCTGCGTCGCTCGTGTGTTCGTGGAGCACAGTCTCCGAACGAATGAGCGTGGCTCGTGCCGGAAACGGTCGTCTTCTGTGCTGTTGCGCGCTCGTTCCTTTGCTGGTTGTGCTTCAGGTACACAGCCGGTCTGGACGATCCTCGATCTCGAGGAGATCGGCGGAGCGCGGCGATGCGTCACGCGGCGATGCGTCGCGCGGATCGAGCAGGTCGACGAGCGACGGGATCCAGGCGTCCACGTCGGGCAGCGCCGGCGGCGGCGCGGCGCGGACGAGATAGCACGACAGGCCTGCGGCCAGGGCGGCGGTCGCCCCGACGGCCGAATCTTCGAGCGCGAGCGATTCGCCGGGCGCGACGCCCAGACGGCTGCAGGCGAGCAGGTACAGGTCGGGCGCCGGCTTCGGATGGACGACGTCGTCGGAGCTGAGCAGGGCGTCGAACGCCTCGCGGAGGCCGGACCGTTCGACCGCCTGCCGGACGACGACCCGGCGCGAGTTCGAGGCGACGGCGAGCCGCACGTGCCCGCGCAGGCGTTCGATGAGCGCGACCGCTCCCGGAAGCGGCTCCACGGGTCCCGCGAGCTCCGCTGCCATGTACGCCAGCAGCTCGGCCTCGAGGTCCGGCGCAGCAGTCTCGGGCAGGCCGAACCTGCTCGCGTACCAGCGGCAGGCGTCGAGGGCCAGCACGCCGAGCGTGGCCGTCTCATCCGACGGCCCATACGTCGTTCCGTGCGCCGCGCACAGCCGTGCCTCCGCACGGCCCCACAGCGTCTCGGTGTCGAGGAGGACCCCATCCATGTCGAACGCCACCGCGCGGATTCGCGCCGGCACGAGCGTGCCGGGATGGACCGCCTCTCGGTGCGCCAGGAGGCCAGTCACGCGGCTCGGACCGCCGCGGCGCGCAGCCGCTCAACGGCAGCGGACCAGTCGTCCGCGCCCGTGATCGACCTCCCGACGACGATGTCGGTCGCACCCGCCGCCACGGCCAGTCCGACGTTGTGCTCGTCGATGCCTCCGTCGACGACGAGGCGCGCCTCCGGTCCCTGACGTGCTCGGAGCGTTCGGAGGCGGTCGGTGCTGGAGGCGAGGAATGCCTCGCCGGCCAGATCCGGCTCCGTCGACAGCGCGTTCACGAGCGGGACCGTGCCGCGCAGGGCGTCGATGGCCTCGACCGGGGTCGCCGGGTTGAGCGCGACCCCCACGGCCGGGATCCCCGACCGCCGGAAGACCGTCACGACTCGCCACGGGTAGCGGGTCGCCTCGACGTGGAACGTCACGCGGTCGGCGCCGCCTCGGGCGAGATCGTCCGCGTAGGCCTCGGGCGCCTCGACCATCAGGTGGACGTCGAGCAGCACGGCCGGCAGCGTCCTGCGCAGCGCGGCGACCAGACGCGGGCCGAACGTGAGGTAGGGGACGAACGCCCCGTCGGCGATGTCGAGGTGAAGGCCGTTGACGCCGGCGGCGACGAGGCGCTCGGCCGCCTCCCCGAGGGCCGCCGGATCGGCTGCGGTGAGCGAGGCCAGGATCCACGGCCGATGTCCGTCGGTGCGTTCGTGCACCAGGTCGCGTGGCTGGCGCGACTCCACTGCGGCAGAACGCCTTGCCGTCCGGCCTGCAGTCGGGGGCAGGGCGCCGCCCCGAACACGCCGGATCAGGCCGTCGCGAGCCAGGTCGGCGAGGTCGCGCCGCACGGTCGAGCCGTCCACCGCCAGAACCTCGGCGAGATCTCCGACCGTGACGAAGCCCTCGTCGGCAAGGCGATCGACGATCTCCTGCTGTCTGAGGGCTGGCAGCATCGACGCCCTCCGCTGCGTGCGCTCGAAACTGCGCGGCGCCGCGCGCTCGTGTCCGTTGTTCACGCGAACCGTTCGTAACTAAGACAGCAGACCGCGGACTGCGGAACGGTGAAAGGTCGTGCTCCGGATGGGCCGAACGGCCCTACCGGTGCCGCGCGTCGACCAAGACCCTCCGGGGCAGCGGAACGAGCAGCTTCGGGCATGAGAATGCAGGCGTTCGACATTGCCGGCGGATCGGTCGGCGGAGGCGACCTCGGCTCGTACATGGCGCTCCGGCAGGCCGTTCCCAAGCCGGTCTCGGAGGACCGGCACGCCCGGCACATCCAGCGCTTCTACGCCTGCCGCGGTCTGCGGCGGGCCGGCTATCCCGAGCTGTTCGTGCTGCCCGATGTCACGGCCGGCGACCGCCGGTTCCATCCCGACGTCGTGGGACGTCGCGGCGACGGGCTCGAGTTCGTCTACTGCGCCGCCCACTCGCTCGACGAGGTGCCGATCGACGAGATCCGGACCCTCACCGCCGAGGCCGGTCCGATGATCATGCTGGTCGTCGCCAACGTCCTCGACGTCGACGGCCTTTCGGCCGACCTGGCGGATCTCGTCGCGAGCGGGCGCGTGTCGGTTCGGACGATGACCCTCCCGCCGTTCGACGACGTCCTCGAATACGACATCTGGATGTTCGAGCTGACGTTCCAGGAGGCCGTCCGATGACGCGCCGGAAGCGCGTCATCGTCGCGTGTGGCACCGCCATCGCGACGTCCACTCATGTCGCCGATCGCCTCGCTCGCGAGTTTGCGGCGCGTGGCATCGACGCGGCGATCACCCAGTGCCGTGTGACGGAGATCGCCGCCTATGTCGACGACGCCGACGTCGTCGTGACCACGGCGTTGGCGACCCGCGAGTACCCGATCCCGGTGGTCAGCGGTGTCCCGTTCCTCACGGGTGTCGGTGAGGACGAGGCCCTCGCCCGCGTACTTGCGGCGATTGGAGAGGAGAAGGGAGTGTCCTGATGGACTGGGAAGCCATCATCGCCTACATCCGCGACTCGCTCGGCAACACGGTCGTCCTGCCGATCGTCATCGCGATCCTGGGCATCGCCCTCGGTCAGAAATGGCCGCGAGCGATCCGGTCGGGCCTCACGATCGGCGTCGCGTTCGTCGGGCTGGGCCTCGTCATCAATCTGCTCATCGGCGCGCTCGCTCCGGCGACAAACGCCTTCATCGAGCGGTTCGGCGTCCACCTGACCACGATCGATGTGGGCTGGCCCGTCGCCGCGGCGATCGCGTTCGGCACCACCATCGGGGCGCTCGTCGTGCCACTCGCCATCGGCGTCAACGTGCTCATGCTGCTGACGCGGCTGACGCGGACGCTGAACGTCGACATCTGGAACTTCTGGCATTACGCGTTCACCGGTTCGCTGGTCTACCTCGTGACCGGCGAGAACCTGGCGGCCGGGCTCCTCGCCGCGGCCTTCCACGCGGTGCTCGCCCTGATGATCGCCGACATCACCGCGCCGGCCGTGCAGAAGTTCTTCAAGCTGCCCGGCATCTCGATCCCCCAGGGCTGGGCGGTCACGAGCGTGCCGCTCGCGATGGCCGGCAACTGGGTGATCGACCGGATCCCGGTCGTGCGTGACATCAAGGCCGATGCGGAGACCATCGAGCGGCGCCTCGGCGTCGCCGGCGACCCGCTGATCCTGGGTGTCGTGCTCGGCATCGGGTTCGGACTGCTCGCGGGCTACGAGATCGCCGCGACGCTCGTGCTCGGCGTCCAGCTCGGCGCCGTCATGCTCCTCATCCCGCGCATCATCGGGATCTTCATGGAGGGCCTCGTTCCGGTGTCCGAGGCCGCGCGGACCTTCTTCCAGAAGCGCTTCGCCGGCCGTGAGTTCTACGTCGGACTCGACTCGGCGATCCTGATCGGGCATCCGATCACGATCGCGGCCGCCATCCTCCTCATCCCGACGACGCTCGTGCTCGCCGCCATCCTGCCCGGCAACACGACCCTGCCTCTCGCCGACCTCGCCGCTACCGCCTTCTTCGTGGCGATGGCGACCGTGATCACCGGCGGCAACCTGTTCCGGACCTACGTCATCGGCACCGGGATCATGGTCATGGTCCTCTACCTGACCAGCTTCTTCGCCCCGACCGTGACGCAGACGGCCACGAACATCGGCTACGAGCTGCCTCCGGAGGCAATCGGCGCGGCCCAGATCAGCGCCCTGTCCGGCGGCAACCTGTTCGCCTTCATCGCCTACATCGTCAGCGACTCGGTGGGCATCGTCGGGCCGGCGATCCTGCTCGTTGGCGCCGTCGTGCTGGCGTACCTCCTGCGGAACACCCAGTACCACGGGCCGGCGACGCCCGAGGCCCCGCGGCGCGAGGCCCCGGCTCCGGCTCGGGAGCCAGCGCCCGCGGCTCCGGTCGCGAGCGCCTGACGCCGATTCTGGGGCGGCCGGCCTGGGCGGCCGCCCCGCTTTCTCTCCCGGAGGTTCAACCGTGTCGGCCGCCGACCCGCTGCGCCCGCTGATCCGCCAGCTCGCCGGGATCGCGGCCCCGTCCGGCAACGAGGACCGCCTCGTCGCGTTCGTCGTCGATCGGCTCCGGGCGACGGGTCTCGAGCCGATCGTCGATCGGATCGGCAACGTCCGGGTCGAGCTGCCGGGTCGGAATCCCGGCGGCGAGGCGGTTCTCGTGTTCGCTCATCTCGACGAGCTCGGACTCGTGGTCCGGGCCGTCGAGCTCGACGGCTACCTGCGCGTCCATCGACTCGGCGGCGTCCCCGAACGGGTCCTGCCGGGAACGCACGTCGTCGTCCACGGGCAGCGTGCCGACGTGCCCGCGATCGTCGGGCTCAAGGCCCACCACCTGACCCGACCGGACGAGAAGTACGTCGCCCGGCCGGCCGAGGAGCTCTACCTCGACGTCGGCGCCGGGAGCGCAGAGGACGTCGGTCGGCTCGGGATCCGTGTCGGTGATCCCGTCACCTACGCCCCGGGCTGGGTCGACCTGGCCGGCGACCGTTTCTCGACCAAGAGCCTCGACGATCGGCTCGGCGTCGCCGCCACGCTCGAGCTGATCGAGCGGCTCCGCGCCGACCCCCCGCCGTCGCCCGTCGTCGTCGCCTTCGCGGTCCAGGAGGAGTTCAACGTCCGGGGCACGCTCGCGATCGCCGCCGCGGTTCGCCCGGCGGTCGCGGTCTGCGTCGACATCACGCCGGCGACCGATCCGCCCGACCTGCGCGGCGAGACCCCGGTCCGCCTCGGCGGCGGGCCGGTGATCGCACGGCTCACGTTCCACGGCCGGGGAACGCTCGGCGGCCTGGTGCCGCATCCCGCGCTCGTCCGCGCGCTCGAGGAGGCCGGACGGCGCGCCGGGATCGAGGTCCAATACGAGGCGATCGTCGGGGTCATCACCGACGCCGCGTTCCTGCCGATGGCGACGGCCGAGGGGATCGCGACGGCCGGCGTCGGCATCCCCGTCCGATACACGCACAGCCCGGTCGAGACCGCGTCCCTGGCCGACGTCCGGGCAACGATCGAGCTGCTCGACGCGTTCGTCCGGCTCGTGCCCGAGGTGGACCTGACACGCGGGTCGGCACAGCTCGCCCTCGGTGGGATCGCATGAGCGACGCGGTGAGCACGTCGCCGGTCAGCGTCAGCGCGGACGCCATCCGGCTCGATCTCGACGCGGCCGACGCGGCCGAGGCGATCCGGGCCGTCGCCGCACCGCTCGTGGCTGCCGGCCACGTGACGGCCGACTACGTCGCCGCGGCGATCGCCCGCGAGGCGACCTTTCCGACCGGCCTGCCGACGGCTCCCGAGCCGGTCGCGGTGCCGCATGCGGATCCGGACGGCGTCCTCGTCCCGTCGATCGCGCTCGGGCGGTTCAGGGAGCCGGTGGAGTTCACGGAGATGGCCGCCGATCGTCGCCTCCGCGTCCGCCTCGTCCTGCTCCTCGCCCTCCAGTCGAAGGACCAGGCGGCGGTCCTGTCGCTCCTCATCCGCGGGCTCGGGGACGGCGACCTCCTCGCGTTCCTCCTCGAATCCACCTCGGCCGAGGCGATCGCGACACGGCTCCGGGGGCTGATCGCCGATGGCTGAGGTCTCGCTTCCCGTGCGGAATCGCTCGGGCCTGCACGCCCGGCCCGCCGCCGAGTTCGTCAAGGCCGCGGCCGCGTTCTCCAGCCGGATCGAGGTCGTCAACCTGACCCGCGATCCGGAACGGGCCGTCGACGCGAAGAGCATCCTCGGCGTCCTCTCGATCGGCGTCAGTCCCGGTCATGAGATCCGGATCACCGCGTGCGGCGACGACGCCGAGGACGCCCTCGCCGGCCTCCGCGCGCTCGTGGACTCCGGGTTCGGCGAGCTCCCCGTCGAGTAGGTCGCGGCTCCCGACGGAACGTCGCGGGGACGTCGCCGCCGTCAGTCGGCCGGCGGGTCGGCGAACATGGCCCGGACGGCGGCCGCGTCGGGCAGCCTGAGCGCGTCGGCCGAGCGTCGCTCGAGCTCGCTCACCGTCGCCGCCCGGAGCACGCGGCGAACCGCCGGCAGGCTCGACGCGGCCATGCTCAGCCGGCGGATGCCGAGGCCGACGAGCGCGAGCGCACCGGCCGCGTCGCCGGCCAGCTCGCCGCACACCGACAGCTCGATCCCGGCGCGTTCGGCCGCCGAGACGGCGTCGCCGACCAGCCGCAGCACGGCCGGGTGGAGCGCGTCCTGGTAGCGGCCGAGCTGCGGATTGCCGCGGTCGGCGGCGAGCGTGTACTGGGCCAGGTCGTTCGTCCCGAGGCTGGCGAACGCGACACGGCCGAAGTACGCGTCGGCGGTGAGGATCGCCGACGGGATCTCGAGCATGACCCCCAGGGCCACCTCGCCATGGGCCACGCCGGACGTCGCGAGGCTGCGCCGCGCATCCGCGGCGAGCCTGATCAGCAGATCCGCGTCCACCCCGTCGGCGACCATCGGCGCCATGACCTTGACCACGCCCGGTGGCAGCCCGGCCGCCGCGCGCATCGCCGCCCGGAGCTGCGTCTCGAACAGCGCCGGGCGGGCGCCGGCGATCCGCAGCGCCCGGACGCCGAGGAAGGGATTCGCCTCGGCCGGCAGGCGGAGGAACGGGATCGGCTTGTCGCCGCCGACGTCGAGCAGCCGGATCACGACAGGGTCCGGAGCGAAGGCCTCGACCACCTCGCGGTAGGCCGTCGCCTGCTCGTCCTCGCCTGGCGGCGTCCTCCGTTCGAGGAACAGGAACTCGGTCCGGAAGAGGCCGACGCCCTGCGCGCCGAGCGCCCGGGCATGGGCGGCCTCGCCGGGCGCCCCGATGTTCGCCAGCAGCCGGATCTCGACGCCGTCACGGGTGACCGCGGGCTCTGCCGCGTCGGAGGCCTCGTCGGCCTCGCGAGTGCGAGCCAGGGCGACCGTCCGCTCGAGCACGGCGCGGGTCTCGTCGTCGGGCTCGATCGTGACCTCGCCGGACGTGCCGTCGAGCGCGATCGTCCGGGCGTGCGCCGATCCGACCGCGTCGAGGAGGCCGGCCGCGGCGACGACCGCCGGGATGCCGTAGCCCCGCGCGAGGATCGCGGCGTGCGAGGTCGGCGATCCCTGCTCGAGGGCGATCCCCAGCAGCCGGTCGCGGGGCAGGGTGGCGGTGATCGACGGCGCGAGGTCGGCGGCGACGACGATCGACGGGGCCTCGAGCGAGACCTGGGGCGCGACGGCCGAGGGGTCGAGGACCTCGGCGATCCGCCGGCCCACGTCGACGACGTCCGCCGCTCGGGCGGCGATGAGCGGATCGTCGAGCGCGGCGAGCTGCGCCGCCGCATCGTCCGCGGCGCCACGGACCGCCGTCGCCGCATCGACCCCACCGGCGATGCGGGCGCGGGCCGCCTCGAGAAGCGTGTGGTCCCGGGCCATTGCGGCCTGCGCCTCGAAGATCGCGGCTTCCGCCGGCAGGCCCTTCGTGACGAGATCCGACGCGAGGCCCTCGAGATCGCGCGCTGCCGCCTCCGCCGCGGCCGCCACTCGGTCCGATTCGACCGTGATCTCCGCGGGCCCGATCCGCCGTCCCTCGGGCGGCAGCCAGCGATCGACCCGGACCACCGGCCCGAGGGCGACGCCGGGCGACGCTCCCGTCCCACGCAACTGCTTCATGCCCACCCTGCTCCGCTCGGTGTCGGTCGACCCGTCCGCCATGCGCGAACCGACGACAACGGTCGTCGCCGCCGAACCCCTCGCGATAGTGCCGGTCAGCCCGTTGCCGGGTCGCGGCGCAGACTCGTCACGACGAACATCGACCGACACGAGTCGGTCCGCTCGAACGGCGCGCCCTCCCATCGAATCCGGCACTCGCGCGCGTCAGGGTGATCGAACAGCCCGGTCACCGACACGACGCGGTCGACGGGGAGAGGGTTCGGGTGCCGCGCGCCGGGCGCGAGGAGCAGATGGAGGCATTGGGGTCCCGCGGCGGAGTCGGTCCGATCCACGAGCATCGGCGCCCCCTGCCAGCTACCGAACCACGCCGGGTCGTATTCGAGCGCAGGATCCGAATCGCAGTTGGATTCCACGAGTCGGGCGGGCACGGTGACCGGTATGCCGCCGAGGCACGCCAGCCGCATCCCCTCGGTCGAGCCGAAGAGCGTGCGGAAGTCGGACGGCAGAGGCGGGCAGGTCGCGGAGCCCGGCGTCAGCCACGCGTCACCGGACCTGCTCGCGGCCGCCACCCAGCCGAGCGATTCGGTGACGACGGTGGCGGGTTCACCCGCGAGGCCCGTCAGGCGGACGTCGATCGGCGCGACCTCGTACCACTCGTATCCCGACGCCGCGACGGGTCCGT
>DASTSC010000252.1:0-3564 GCA_035760905.1 Candidatus Limnocylindrales bacterium
GTCACCCAGGCGGATGTCGGCGCGATGGTCGATCGCCATCGCCAGCGCGGCGACGTCGTGACGATCGGGGTCGGGCGGTACGTCCACACCGTGCCGTACGGCTGCGTCCGGCGGTCGGGCGACCTCGTCACCGGGATCGAGGAGAAGCCGACGCTCGAGCGCGAGATCAACGCCGGCATCTACGTCCTCGACCCGGCGGTGGTCGCCCGCATCGCCCCGGACCGAGCGATCTCGATGCCCGAGATCGTGGCCGACGCCATCGAGCGAGGCGAACGGGTCGGCGCCTTCGCCGTCGACGACGAGTGGATCGACGTCGGTCGCCACGACGAGCTCGACGGCGCGCGGCAGGGCCGCTGAGCATGGGCGTTCTCTCGGGCGCGCGCGTCCTCGTCACCGGGGCCGACGGGTTCATCGGCAGCCACCTCGTGGAGCGGCTCGTCGCCGAGGGCGCCAACGTCCGGGCGTTCTGCCTCTACACCTCCGAGGGCTCAGTGGGCTGGCTCTCCGATCTTCCTCCGACCGATCGGGCGCGACTCGACATCCGCCTCGGCGACGTCCGCGACCGGCGCCTCGTCGAGGACGCGGTCGACGGCGTCGACGTCGTCTTCCACCTCGCGGCGCTCATCGCGATCCCGTACTCGTATCGGGCCGGCCAGTCGTTCGTCGAGACGAACGTCATGGGCACGCTCAACGTCCTCGAGGCCCTGCGCGACGCGCCGCGCCTGCTCGTCCACACCTCGACGAGCGAGGTCTACGGCACGCCCGAGACGCTGCCGATCACCGAGCGCCATCCGCTCAACGCCCAGTCGCCGTACGCGGCCTCGAAGCTCGCCGCGGACCAGCTCGTGCTCGCCTACCACCGCAGCTTCGGGATCCCCGCGGTCGTCCTCCGGCCGTTCAACACGTACGGGCCGCGCCAGTCCCAGCGCGCGGTCCTGCCGACGATGCTCGCCCAGCTCCTGGCGGGCCGGCGAGAGATCCGGCTCGGCCGGCTCGACACGAGCCGCGATCTCACGTTCGTCGCCGACACCGTCGACGGGTTCGTCCGGGCGGCGACGACGCCGGCCGCGATCGGCGAGACGATCCAGCTCGGGACCGGACGGGCCGAGACGATCGGCCGGCTCTTCGAGATCGCCCGCGACATCGTCGGGACCCACGCCGAGGCCGTCGCTGATCCCGAGCGGATGCGACCGGACGCGAGCGAGGTGCTCGCGCTTCGCTCGGACCCGACCCGGGCGGCCGAGGTGCTCGGCTGGCGGGCGACGACGAGCCTCGAGGACGGGATCCGGGCGACGGTCGACTGGCTTCGCGGCCGGCCGCTCCCCGACGAGGTCGAGCGTGTCCGTGTCTGACGCGCGGATCCCGCTCGCGGTCCCGACGCTCGAGGGGCGGGAGCGCGAGTACCTCGAGGAGTGCATCCGGACGAACTTCGTCTCGTCCGTCGGCCCGTTCGTCACGCGGTTCGAGGAGGCCTTTGCCGCCGCCGTGGGAACACGCTACGCGGTCGCCTGCGCGAGCGGGACCGCGGCGATCCACCTGGCGATGCGCGTCCTCGGGGTCGTGCCGGGCGACGAGGTCTTCGTCTCGACGCTCACGTTCGTCGCCTCGGCCAACCCGGTCCTCTACGAGCGCGCGGTGCCCGTGCTCGTGGACTCCGAGCGGTCGACGATGAACCTCGACCCGTCGATCGTGGCCGACGAGCTCGCGCGGCGCGCCAGGGCCGGCCAACGGCTGCCGCGGGCGATCGAGGTCGTCCACCTCCTCGGCCATCCGGCCGATCTCGCGCCGATCGTCGAGGTCGCCGCGCGCCATGGCGTCCCGATCGTCGAGGATGCGTCGGAAGCGCTCGGCGCGACCTGGACCGACGGTCCGCTGGCTGGCCGGCAGGTCGGGAGCGTCGGTCTCCTCGGGTGCTTCAGCTTCAACGGCAACAAGCTGATGACGACCGGTGGCGGGGGAATGGTCACGACCGACGACGAGGCGCTCGCCCGGCGGGTCCGCCACCTCTCCACCCAGGCCCGCCTGCCCGGTCGGGCCTACCGCCACGACGAGGTCGGCTACAACTACCGCCTCACGAACGTCGCCGCGGCGCTCGGCCTCGCCCAGCTCGAGCGACTGCCCGAGCTGCTCGCGGCGCGCCGGGCGATCGCGGGCCGCTACGACGCGGTCCTCGGCTCGCCGGACGGTGGGCTCCGGCCGGCCCTCCGCGCGCCCTGGGCGGATCCCTCGTTCTGGCTCTACACCGCGCACCTCGCGCCCGACGCGCCGGGCGCGTCGATCGGTCGCGAGCGGCTCATCGATCGGCTCGACGAGGCCGGGATCGAGGCCCGGCCGATCTGGACCCCGCTCCACACGCTGCCGCTGTTCGCGGACGCGCCCCGCCTCGGCGGCCGCGTAGCCGAGGAGTGGTTCGCGGGCGCCGTCAGCCTGCCGTCATCCTCGTCGCTCGGTCCCGAGCAGCAGGCCCGCGTCGTGGCCGGTCTCGCCGCCGCCGGCGTGATCGGTCGGTCCGCGGTCGCCTGAACCGCCGGGGGCGGACTGCGAGAGGATGACGTCGACGATCCGGGCGGTCGCGTCGCCGGGCTCGAAGTGGGCCGCGAGGAAGCGGGCGCGATCGGCCTCGGCCGGCGGCCGCGGGTCGGCCATGAAGGCCCGGACGTCGTCCACGGTCCGGACCGGCGCGGCGACGCCGGCGTCGGCGTAGCCGAGCAGGTCGCTCCAGGCGTAGCCGACCGCGACCATGTTCGGGATCCCGGCGACGACCGCGTCGGTGAGGATCGTCGAGTACTGGCCGAGATGCGCGTCCGCGGAGCGCAGGAGGCGGTAGAGGTCGAAGTCGCGGATGACGGTCATCGCCGGGGGTTCGTAGCCGCCGGCGTCGGCGATCCCGCGCAGGGTCCGCTCGTAGCGCTGCTCCGACGCCTCCTGGGGATGGAGCTTGAGCACGACGTGAACGCCGGGAAGCGGGCCGCCGAGCGTCCGCGCGACCATGTTCACCGTGTGGAGGTCGCCGGCGATCGGGTTGTGGGCGAGCGACACGACGAGCATTCGATCGCCCTCGGCGACCCCGAGCTCGCGGCGGACGACCGCCCGTTCGTCGTCCGGTGGCGCGGCCGCGCCGAGGACCGGACCGGCGCGCGACGAGCCGGTGACGACGACCTCGCTGGGTTGGAACCCGCCGGCGCCGACGAGCACCTGCCGCTCGAACTCGCCGTAGACGCAGGTCACGTCCTGACGGACGAGGAGTGGGTCCGTCGGGTGGGCGTATTCGGGATTGCCGCTGAAGATGATCCCGTGCTGGACGGCCACGACCGGCACACCGGATCGGTGGGCGGCGCCGAGATACGCCGTCCGGCCGCCCTCGTGATCGAGCACCATCGACCGCGGTGCGAGGTCGGCGATCATCCGCTCGGTCCGGACGACCGCCCGCGCCTGGCCGCGGAGGTAGTCGGTTCCGTATTCGTCGGCGAGCGCCGCGCGGACCGCCGATCCGAAGTCGCGGCCCTCGACCTCGACCACGGTCTCGTCGCAGGCGAGGAAGCCGTCGACGTCCGGGACCTCGAT
>DASTSC010000253.1:0-12527 GCA_035760905.1 Candidatus Limnocylindrales bacterium
CGCGCTCGCCCTCGCGAATGCCGGCGCCGACATTGCGCTCGGGCTTCGACGGGCCGGCACCGCCGACGACGTGGTCGCCGAGATCGAGTCGATGGGGCGACGCGCGCTCCCGGTCGAGATGGACGTCCTCCGTCTCGACGAAATCCGCGCGGCGGTGGCGTCCGTGCGGGCGGCGTTCGGGCGCCTCGACATCCTCGTCAACAACGCGGGGCTCGGCCCCGAGGGCGCCGCGGAGAATCAGACCGAGCAGAACTTCGACCTGACGTTCGACGTGAACGTCAAGGGCACGTACTTCGCGGCGCAGGCGGCCGCGCGGGTCATGATCGAGCAGGGCTACGGCCGGATCGTGAGCCTCAGCTCGCAGGCCGGCTTCGTCGCGCTGCCGACCGAATCGATCTACTGCATGAGCAAGGCCGCCGTGGCCCACATGACGAAGTGCCTTGCGGTCGAGTGGGGCCGCTACGGGATCACGGTCAACGCCGTCGCGCCGACGTTCATCCGCACGCCCGGCACCGAGCAGGCGCTCGAGGACCCGACCTTCGCGGCCGACGTCACGGAGCGGATCGCGGCACTCCACCGGGTCGGCGAGCCGATGGACGTGGCCGGCGCGGTCGTGTTCCTCGCCTCGCCCGCCGCGTCGCTCGTCACCGGCGTGACGCTCCTCGTCGACGGGGGCTGGACGGCCCGCTGACCTCCGGCCGTCCCTGCCAGGCGGCGGTTTCGGCCTGCCGCAATCGGGAGAATCGGCCCTAGTAGCAGTCGCCGGCACGCGGCTAGCGTCGCGGCCGTGGGGGCTTCCGGAACCGGCGGGCCGCGGCCCGACCGTGTCATCGCGCCCTACGACGACGGGACGGCGGTCCTGGCCGTCGACGTCGGCGCGACCCGAACCCGCCTCGCGACGCTCGTGGGCGGCCGGATCGTGGAGCGCGCCGAGCACCTGACGGCCGATCTCGCCGGCGAATCCGATCTCCCCGCGTGGATCGCTGCCGCGGGGATCGACCTCGTCGGTCGCACCCGGTTCGCCCCGGCCGCGGTCGGCGTCGGCGCGGCCGCGGCGATCGGTCTCGACGGCACCGTCCTCGCCGCGCGACCGTTCGGCCTGCCGGCCGGCGACCGCCTGGGTGACGCGCTCCGTGACGCCCTCGGAGTCCCCGTCGTCCTCGACAACGACGCGAATCTCGCGGCGCGCGCCGAGCACGCGATCGGCGCGGCGGCCGGATCGCAGGCCGCGGCCGTCATCACGATCGGGACGAACATCGGGCTCGGGCTCGTGCTCGACGGCCGTGTCTATCGGGGCGCGCGGGGCGCCGCCGGTGAGGCCGGGCTCCTCCTCGTCCCGGCCGCCGATCGCCTCGCCGCGGGATCCGACGGCCGGCTCGCCGCGGGTTCCGACGGCCGCCTCGTCGACGCCGGCCGGCTCGGCGGTGGCCGCTCGGACGCGCCCGGTGGCTACGCCTGGATCGAGGAGCTCGTGGGCGGCGCGGCGCTCGAGGCGCTCGCCCGGGAGCTCGTCGGCCTGTCGCCGGGCGCGGATCGACCGTCGCTCACGGATCCTCGCGCCGCGGCCGCGGCCCATCTCGCCGTCGAGGGCTGGGCGCTCCTCGTCGCCGACCTCACATCCGTCCTCGACCTCGACCTCGTCGTCCTGACCGGCCGGGTCGTCGAGGACGCCACCCCGTTGCTCGACCGGCTCAGGACACGGGTCGCCGAACTGGTCGCCTGGCCGCCCGAGATCCGCGTCGGGGCACTCGGCCCCGACGCCGAGCTCCTCGGGGCCGACCTGCTGGCCCGCGCCACCCTCGCGTCGAGGGCTCACGAGACATCCGGGCCGGCGCTCGCCGGCTCGACCAGCGGAGGAAACCGATGACTGACCATCGACGACCGCGGGGCGCCAGACGGGCGCTCGGACTCGCGGCCGGCATGGCGATCGCGCTGTCGGCGTGTGCCGGCGCCGCGAGCCCGTCGCCGAGCGTCGCGCCGAGCGGCGCACCCAGTGGCGCGCCGAGCGTCGCCCCGTCGACCGCCGCGCCGATCACGCTCAACACGATCTGGATGAAGCAGGCCGCGTACAGCGAGGACGACGTGAACGCGATGCTCAAGGCGTTCACGGACGAGAATCCGACCATCACGGTCAACACCGAGTTCGTCCAGTACGAGGCGCTCCACGACAAGATCGTCACCGCCCAGATCACCGGCAGTGGGCAGTACGACCTCGTCCTCATGGACACGCCGTGGCCGGCGGAGTTCGCCGACGCCCAGATCGTCAAGGACATCACCGACCAGGTCCCCGCCGACTTCAAGAGCGGCGTCTTCGACAGCGCCTGGACCGCGGCGACGTACAAGGACCGGATCTGGGGCGTGCCGTGGATCAACGACACGAAATTCTTCTTCTACAACAAGAAGATGCTCGCGGACGCCGGCGTCACGGGCGTGCCGAAGACCTGGGACGACGTCCTCGCCGCTGCCAAGGCGATCAAGGACAAGAACCTCGTGAAGTACCCGCTCGTCTGGAGCTGGACCCAGGCCGAGGCCGTCATCTGCGACTGGACGGAGCTGGCCGGCGTCATGGGCGGCGCGGACTTCATCGACACGAGCGGCGCCGCGAAGTTCAACACCGGCGGCGGCCTCGCCGCGCTCCAGTTCATGAAGAAGTCCATCGACGATGGCCTCACGAACCCGGCCTCGCTCGGCTTCGTCGAGGACGACGTCAACAAGACGATCGGTGCCGGACAGGCCGCGATGGGCCTCAACTGGACCTACGGCTACAACGTCCTCAACGACCCGGCGACCTCGTCGGTCGCCGGCGACATCGGGGTCGCGGCAGCCCCCGGCACGGCGTCGACGCCGACCGCGGGCGTGAACGGCGGGATGAGCATCGCCGTCACGACGAAGTCGCAGCATCCCGACGAGGCGCTCAAGCTCGCGCTCTGGATGGCGAGCCAGCCGATGCAGGAGAAGTACGACGCGAACACCTTCCCGATGTGGAAGACCTCGTTCGACAAGACCGACCTGACGGCCAAGGCGCCCGACTTCTGGGCGGCCGCGGACAACGCGTTCGGCGGGCTCGTCGCGCGGCCGATCGTGCCGTACTACACGAAGCTCTCGAGCGCGCTCCAGGTCGCGATCCAGGAGGCGCTCAAGGGCTCGAAGACGCCCCAGCAGGCGCTCGACGAGGTCGCGGCGAAGCTGCCCGATCTCCAGCAGTGACCTGAGCGGCGATCGATGACGACCGAGGCCGTCCTGTCACCCGCGCCCCGCGCGCGGGGCCGGCGGCCCTGGCCGGAGACCTGGGTGGCGGCGGCCTTCGTGGCCCCCGCCGCCCTCGTCGTCGTGCTCGTCGTCATCGTCCCCCTCGCCCGCGCGCTCTGGATGAGCCTGTTCGACATCGTCCTCACGCGCCCGGGCGTCGAGCCGTTCGTCGGGCTCGACAACTACGTCGATCAGCTCACGAGCGCGGACTTCTGGGGGGCCACGGGTCGGGCGCTCTTCTTCACGATCACCTCGACGACGCTCGAGCTCGGCTTCGGTCTCGGGCTCGCGCTGCTCATGGACCAGCCGCTCCGGTTCCGCTGGCTGCTGCGCTCGGTGATCATCCTCCCGTGGGCGCTGCCCACGATCGTCAACGCCCTCATGTGGCGCTGGATCGACAACGCCGAGTACGGGTCGCTCAACGCGCTCCTGACCCAGACCGGGCTCATCGCCGACTACCAGCCGTGGCTGTCGAACAGCGACACCGCGATGTGGATGATCGTCATCGCCGACGTCTGGAAGATGACGCCGCTCTGCGCGATCCTCCTGCTCGCCGCGCTCCAGACCGTCGACCGGGAGGTCGTCGAGGTGGCCCAGGTGGACGGCGCCGGGCCGCTCCAGCTCTTCCGGCACATCGTGCTGCCGCTCATCACCCCGGTCGTCCTCATCGTCCTCGTGCTCCGGACGATGGAGGCGTTCAAGGTGTTCGACATCGTCTGGATCATGACCCACGGCGGTCCGGCGAACTCGACGCAGACGATCGCGATCTACGCCTACCAGACGGCCTATCAGGGCTTCGACTTCGGGCGCGGCGCGGCGCTCGGCTACCTCATCGCGCTCGTGATCATGGTCCTCGCCGCGATCTACCTGCGGCTGCTCGGCCGGGTGGGCCGCTGAGATGGCGATCGCGAACGGATCCGTCCGACCGACCGCCCGCGGCCGCCGCGCCAGGCGGCTCGCGCGTTCGGCCTTCCTCTACCTCGCGATGGTCATCGCGCTCGTCGTCGTGCTCGCGCCGTTCGCCTGGCTGCTCATCTCGAGCGTCGCCGCCCCGGTCGACCTCCTCGCGCGGCCGCTCCGCTGGATCCCCGAGCACGTCTCGATCGACCGGTTCGTCGAGCTGACGATCGGCAGCGCGCCGAACGACCAGGCCCAGGGCTTCCGCTCGGCGCTCGTCAACAGCACGGTCATCGCCACGACGGTCACGGCGGTCGCGATGGTCGTCGGGACGCTCGCGGCCTACGCGTTCGCGCGGCTGCGCTTCCCCGGCCGGGGCTGGCTCATCCTCGCGTTCATGGCGACGTACATGCTCCCGCCGATCGCCCTGATCCTGCCGCTCTTCCAGATCATGGGCGCGCTCGACCTGCGCGACACGAAGGTCGCCCTCATCCTCATCTACTCGTCGTTCGTCACCCCGTTCGTCATCTGGATCATGCGCGGCTACATCGCGAGCATCCCGTCGGACCTCGACGACGCGGCCCGGGTCGACGGCTGCTCGCGCCTCGGCGCGCTCGTCCGGGTCATCGTCCCGGTCGCGGCACCCGGCCTCCTCTCGACCGCGCTGCTGGCGTTCCTCATGGCCTGGGACGAGTTCCTCTACGCGCTCGTCCTCACCTCGACGAACGCCTCGAAGACGCTGCCGGTCGCGCTCAACGACTTCATCGGGCGGTTCGGCCTCGACTTCGGGCTGCTCGCCACCGGCGGCGTGATCGCGGCGCTCCCGCCGGTCATCATCGCGTTCGCCTTCCAGCGGCACATCGTGGCCGGGCTCACGAGCGGCGGGGTGAAGGGATGAGGCGGGCGATCGCGGTCGGCGACGCGATGGGTCGGGAGATCGCCGAAGGGCCGGCGGGCGTCGAGGCGACGCTGGCCATCGTCCGCGCATCGAACGCCCGCGGGCTCGTCGCGAACGCCGGGCGCGTCGTCCTCGTCGGGACCGGCGCCTCGCTCGCGGTCGCGGAGATCGCCGCCCCGTACTTCGGCGAACGAGCGGCCGTGCGGGAGGCCTCGGCGGTCGCGCTCGGCGATCTCGACGGCGGCCGGACGGGGCGGGGGGACGTTACCGTCGTCGTGTCGAACTCTGGCCGGAGCCCCGAGACGCGGGCGGCAGCGAGACGACTCGCGGACGGCGGGTCGCCCGTCGTCGCGGTCACCACCGATCCCGGTTCGCCCCTCGCGGACGCGGCCGACGTCGTCGTCCACACCCCGATCGAGGAGGAGACCGGGGCCGCGACGAAGTCGGCGCTGTCGGCGCTCGCGGCACTGCTCGCGCTCGGCGGCGCGCTCGGGACCGACGAGGAGACGGCCGGGCGCCTTCGCGTGGCGCTCGACTCGACCGTCGGCGACCCGGCGGCCGCCGACGAGGCCGCGGTCGTCCTCGCGCGCAGTGGCCAGGCCTGGGCGCTCGGGTTCGGTCCGGCGCTCGGGCTCGCCCGCGCCACGAGCCTCCTCCTCCACGAGAAGGCTCGTCGGCCCACGATCTTCTGCACGCCGAGCGAGTTCCGCCACGGGCCGATCGAGGCCGCGACGCCGGCCGACGTCGTCGTGCTGCTCGACCCGGGCGATCCGGACGCTGCCGGCCGCGAGGGCGCGCGTGTCGCCTACCTCGACCGGCTGGCGGCCGAGACGGCCGAGCTCGGCGTCCCGCTCGTCCGGATCGGCACCGCCGTCCCGACGTCGCCTGCCTTCGACATCGCGATCCCCAGCGCGCCGGCCCCGGCCGGACGCGTCCTCCACGCGCTCGTCCGCGCGCAGCAGCTCGCACGGGCGACGGCCCACGCCCGCGGGACCTACTCCGACGACTTCCTCGTCCTCCGCCGAGTCGTCCGCGCCGCCGAGGATCTGCTCGACTGAAGCCGACGGTCGAACACCCCTTCTCATGTGATGGGCGAGAATGCCGGAGGCGCGCCTGCTGCTCCACTCCCTCACGGGCCGCCGACGACAGGGCTACCCACGGAGGCGCCTCGAGATGCGAATCGGCTTCATCGGTCTGGGTCGGATGGGGGCGAACATGGTCCGCCGCCTGCTGCGCGACGGGCACGAGATCGTCGCCTACAACCGAACGGCCGAGAAGACGCGCGAGATCGCGACCGAGGGCGCGGAGCCGGCATTCACGCTCGAGGAGCTCGTCGCGAAGCTCGAGAAGCCGCGGGCGATCTGGATCATGGTCCCGGCCGGTGACGCCACCGAGGCCCAGATCGACGAGCTCATGGAGCTGCTCGAGCCGGGCGACACGATCATCGACGGCGGCAACACGAACTTCCACGACGACCAGCGCCGCCACCCGAAGCTCAAGGAGACGGGCGTTCAGTACGTCGACGCCGGCGTCTCGGGCGGGATCTGGGGCCTGAAGGTCGGCTACTGCATGATGGTCGGCGGGGAGCCCGAGGCGGTGAAGCCGCTCGAGCCGATCTTCCGCTCGCTCGCGCCCGAGGGCGGCTATCTCCACGTCGGCGGGCCCGGTGCCGGCCACTACGTGAAGATGGTCCACAACGGCATCGAATACGGCCTCATGGAGGCCTACGCCGAGGGCTTCGAGATCATGCACGCCTCGGCCTACCACCTCGACCTGGCCGGCATCGCGAGCATGTGGATGTACGGCTCGGTCGTCCGGTCGTGGCTCCTCGAGCTCGCCGCGAGCGCCCTCGAGAAGGACCAGGATCTGACCCACCTGAAGGGCTGGGTCGCGGACTCCGGCGAGGGCCGCTGGACCGTCCAGGAGGCGATCGACCTCGACGTCCCGGCGCCTGTCATCACGCTGTCACTCCTCAACCGGCTTCGGTCCCGTCAGGAGGAGTCCTACGGCGCGAAGGTGTTGGCAGCGCTGCGAAACGAGTTCGGCGGACATGCCGTAAAGACTGAGTAGGAGAGAGCAGAAGGGGCAGGAAGAAGCAGGCAACGTGGCCACGAAGGCACAAACGGGAGCGCCGCCGAAGCCGTCGGAATCCGACGGTGCGCCTGCCACGCCCCCGACCGTCACGGACGGCGACGATCGGGCCGGCAGTCGCGCGCCGACGGCCCCCGCCGCCCCCGCCGCGCCCGCCGCCCCCGCCGCCCCCGCCGCCCCCGCCGCGCCCGCCGCCCCCGCCCGCGATGGAAGCCGCCCGAAGCGGCCCCGAACGATCCGCGAGCGACGGCTCTTCCACGCCGAGCGGCGCAAGCCGGCCGCGAAGGAGGTCACGAACCCGCTGCGCGAGGGGCTTCGCCTGGAGCGGATGCCCGAGCCGTTCGCGTTCGTGCTCTTCGGGGCGACCGGTGACCTCGCCCACCGCAAGGTGATCCCGGCGCTCTTCCAGCTGTGGCGGACGAACCTCCTGCCGCACGAGTTCCGGCTCATCGCGTCGGGCCGGCGCGACTACACCGACGAGTCGTTCCGCAAGGAGATCGCGGCATCGCTCGCGAAGAACAGCCGGACGAAGCCCGAGGAACCCATCCTCGGCGAGTTCCTCGAGCGGATCGACTACCACGAGGGCGATTTCGCCGACGACGCGACGTACACGCGCCTCTCGGAGCGCCTCGACGAGTGCGACCGCCACCACGGCACCCGCGGCAACCGCCTTTACTACCTCGCCACCCAGCCGTCGGCGTTCGCGATCGTCATCGGCGAGCTCGGCAAGGTCGGCCTCGACCACGAGCGCCACGAGGGCGGCTGGCGCCGGATCATCATCGAGAAGCCGTTCGGCCGCGACCTCGACTCGGCGATCCGCCTCAACCGCGAGGTCGGCAAGGTCTTCCGCGAGTCGCAGGTCTACCGCATCGACCACTACCTCGGGAAGGAGACCGTCCGCAACCTGCTCGTCTTCCGGTTCGGCAACGGGATCTTCGAGCCGATCTGGAACCGGCGCTACGTCGATCACGTGCAGATCACGATGGCCGAGTCGATCGGGATCGAGGACCGCGGCGCGTTCTACGAGGAGACCGGCGCGTCTCGGGACGTGCTCCAGAACCACCTCATGCAGCTCCTCTCGCTCGTCGCGATCGAGCCGCCGGCCTCGTTCGACGCCGACGCGCTGCGCGACGAGAAGGTCAAGGTCCTCCGAGCGATCGCGCCGATGACCGAGGACGAGGTCGCGCGGGACGTCGTCCGCGGCCAGTACGGAAAGGGCTGGGTGAACGCGGAGCCGGTGCAGGCCTATCGCGAGGAGCCCGAGGTCGACCCCGAGTCGGAGACCGAGACGTTCGTCGCCGTCCGCTTCGACGTCGACAACTGGCGCTGGTCGGGCGTGCCCTTCTACCTGCGGGCGGGCAAGCGGATGCCGAAGCGCTCGACCGAGATCGCGGTCCAGTTCAAGGCGGTCCCGCACCGCCTCTTCGCGGACGCCGAGACCGACCCGGATCCGAACCTCCTCGCGATGCGGATCCAGCCGGACGAGGGCATCCTCCTCCGCTTCGGGGCGAAGGTGCCCGGGCTCGGGCTCGACATCCGGACGGTGAACATGGACTTCACCTACGGCTCGTCGTTCAACGTCGATTCGCCGGACGCCTACGAGACCCTCATCCTCGACGCGCTCCTCGGCGACGCGTCGCTCTTCACGAGGGCCGACGAGGTCGAGGAGGCGTGGGGCATCGTCACGCCGATGCTCGACGCCTGGGCCGACCAGCCGCCGCCGGCGTTCCCGAACTACGAGGCGGGCACCTGGGGGCCGCCCGAGTCGGATGCTCTCCTGGCCCGCGACGGGCGACGTTGGAGGCGGATCTAGTGCCGGCGGCAGTCGCGCCGGATGCAGTCCCGCCGGATGCCGCCCCCGAGCGCGCCCGGGCCGTCCTCCGCTTCTCCTCGCACGCCCATTCGATCGAGGAGATCGAACGCGAGCTGGTGAAGATCTGGTCGACGCCGAAGCTCGTCGAGCAGACCCCCGACGGCCGGGACGAGCGGCACATCGCCGCGCGGACGAGCGTGATGAACCTCGTCGTGATCGCCCGGCACCCGGAGATCGGCGAGCACTGCGCCGCGATCGTCTCGGAGCTGACCGGCCGCCATCCGTCGCGCACGCTGGTCGTCTCGTCGGCCGACCCGGACGGGCCATCCTGGCTCGACGCGCAGGTGCGGGCCCACTGCATGCTGCCCCGGGAGGGCTCGGCGGAGGTCTGCGCGGAGACGATCTACCTGACGGCCGGGGGTGAATCGGGCCGCCACGTCTCGGCGATCGTCGCGCCGCTCCTCATCCACGACCTGCCGGTGACGGTCTGGTGGCCCGGGGAGCCGCCCTTCGGCGGCCGCGCCACGAACGACGTTCTGCGGATGGCCGACCGCCTCGTGGTCGACGGTTCGTCGTGGGGCGGCGACGGCCTCGAGCGGATGGCGGCGATGGTCGCGGCCGCGAAACGACACGGGGTGATCGTCTGCGACTTCGCGCTCACCCGCCAGTCGCGCTGGCGCGAGGCGATCGCCTCGATCTTCGACATGCCCGAGTTCCTGCCCTACCTCCGCCACCTCCGGCGGATCGCGGTCACGTACGCGACCCACGATCCGGAGGGGCGCCCCGGCCGGACGAACGTCGTGAAGCCCGTCTACCACGTCGCCTGGCTCGCCTCGCGGCTCGGGCTGTCGGTCGAGCGGACGCTCTCCCCGATCGAGCGCGGGCCGGCCCGGGCGGCCGCTGCCACCTCGGGTCGCCCGCCGGTCGCGATGCATCGCGGGCTCGGCGCGACGCTTCGCTCCGATGCCCACACGGTCTCGGTCCTCATCCGGCCGATCCTCTCGGAGATGCCCGGCGGAACGACGCTCCGGGTGGAGCTGCGCGCCGAGCGTCGCGGCTCGGAGCTGCGGGCCGACGTGACCGCCGAGGCCGAGAGCGTCCATGTCCGCGTCTGGCAGGACGGGATCGAGGTGCTCGCGAGGACCTTCCGCGCCGCCCGGCGCGCCGAGAGCGACCTGCTCGCCGAGGCGATCGAGTTGAACGTCCCCGACCCCGTGGCCCACGGCGCGCTCGAGGCGGCGGCGGCCCTCGTCGGCGACGGGGGCGGGGAGGGGGCCGGCGAGGCAGCGAACCGAGCGGGGGCGACGAGCGAAGGGCAGGCAGCGACGGCATGACGGATCCGCGGTCCACGGCGACTCACCCCGACATCTCCGCGCACCCCGACATCTCCGCCGACCTCGGCGAGCCGACCCTCGAGGTCCTGCCGGATCCCGCCGCCCTCGCGGCGGAGGCCGCACACCGGGTCGCCCGCATCCTGACCGCCGCCGTCGAGCGCAACGGGGTCGCCCACTGGGCAACGACCGGCGGGTCGAGCGCGGTCGGGATCTACGAGGCGCTCGCCCGACCGCCGCTCCGCGACGCCGTTCCGTGGGACCGGATCCACACCTGGTGGGGCGACGAGCGGTTCGTCCCGCGCGACCACCCGTCCTCGAACGCCCGCCAGGCGGACCAGCTCCTCTTCCGCGTCGACGCCTTCAGTGGCGAGAGCGGCGAGGGCGTGTCGGGGGTCGACGTCGAGGACGGCAGCCAGCCGGGCATCATCGTCCCCGCCGGAAACGTCCACCCCTGGCCCTGCACCGAGACGCTCGCCGACCGCGGCACCGCGGCGAACTGCGCCGGCCGCTACGTCGAGGAGGTCGGCCGCCTCGTCCCGCTCGTCGACGGCTGGCCCGGGTTCGACCTCGTGATCCTCGGCGTCGGCCCGGACGGCCACATCCTCTCGGTCTTCCCCGACAGCCCCGCGATCGGCTCGCTCGACGTCGCCCTCGGGATCCCGGCACCGACCCACGTCGAGCCGCACGTCGAGCGGGTCACGTTCAATCCCCGGATCCTCGATACCGCCGGCGGCGTGCTGGTGATCACCGCGGGGGAAGCGAAGTCCGCGCTCCTCGGCGAGGTCCTCCGGGCGCCGCGGGACCCGCGCCGCTGGCCGGTCCAGCTCGCCCGGCGAACGGGCGCGACCTGGCTCCTCGATCGGGCGGCCGCCGCTGCCCTCCCCGCGACCACGTAGGGGTCCGGCGAGCACGTAGGGGTCCGGCGAACACGTAGACTCCGCGCCATGCTCGACATGGGCCTGCTCGGCTGGATCGTCGTCGGCTTCATCGCCGGCGCCCTTTCCGGCGCCGTCGTCGGCGATCGGACGGCGCGCGGCTGCCTGCCGAACGTCGTCGTGGGGATCATCGGCGGCATCGTCGGCGGCTGGATCGCCGTCCAGATGGGGTTCAGCCAGACGAACGGCTTCATTGCCGCCGTCATCGTCGCCTTCGTCGGCGCGATCGTCGTCCGGCTCATCCTCCGGGCGCTCGACGGCGGCAATCGGCGCTGGTAGCGAGCGGGCCGCCCGGGCTAACACTCCGCAATTCCAATCAGGTTGGGGACATCGGTCGCCGCGGGCGACCCTGCAGCGGCCGAGCGACCCGGAATGGCGATGTCCTTGGAGTACCGAGGGCCTCGAGCTGGCGGAGGCCGCCCGATCGCCTGCCCCACGACCCCGAAACGCCGATCGAAGCCAACTCCATTGGATTTCGTGGGGCTTGACGACCGGAGCGCCGTCGCCGGCCACCTCTGGGCGCCACGACTACCATCGCGCCCATGACCGAGGCTCCTGCACCGAACGCCGACACCCGTCCCTACTCGCCCGGGCTCGAAGGCGTCGTCGCCGGCGAGACCGCGCTCTCGCTCGTCGATGGCGCGAACGGCCGGCTCCTGTACCGCGGGTATCCGATCGTCGAGCTCGTCGAGCGCGGGACGTATGCCGCGGTCGCGAACCTGCTCTGGACCGGCGACTGGGATCCGAACGCGGAGCTCCACCCCGCGCCCGTTTCGGAGCAGGTCCTCGTCGCCCTTCGCGAGCTGCCGCCCGACGTCCACCCGATGGACGCGCTTCGGACGGCGGTGTCGGTCTGGGGCGCGACCCGAACGCTCGGCTGGCCGCCGACTGTCGAGGAGGCCCGCGCGCTGACGGCGTTCGCGCCGTCAGCCCTCGCCGCGATCGGGCGGCTCCGAGAAGGGCTGCGGCCGGTCCCGGCCGACGAGTCGCTCGACCTCGCCGGCGGCTTCCTCCAGCAGCTGTTCGACCGTCCGCCCGATCCTGCGGCGACGCGCGCCCTCGACGCCTACTTCATCACCGGTGCCGACCATGGCTTCAACGCCTCGACGTTCACGTGCCGGGTCATCGTCGCGACCCGGAGCGACGTCGCGTCCGGCGTCTGCGGCGCGATCGGGGCGCTCAAGGGCCCGCTCCACGGCGGTGCCCCGTCGGAGGTCGTCAACCAGCTCCACGAGATCGGCTCGCCCGAGCGGGCCGAGGCCTGGGTCCGCGATCTCGTCGGCCGCGGCGAACGAGTCATGGGCTTCGGC
>DASTSC010000254.1:0-2299 GCA_035760905.1 Candidatus Limnocylindrales bacterium
ACGTTCGCGAACGTCGTCGCGACGAGCTGGTCGAGCGAATCCGGCTCGCCCGAGCGGAGGTCGTAGGTCAGCTCGGAGGCGACGGTGTCGACCCCGGTCCGGCTCTTGATCTCGGCCGCGAGCACCTCGCCGATGTTCACCTTGTGGCGATGCCCGAACGCGTCGGCCTCGCCGACGTCCTGGACGCTCGCGCCCTGCCAGATCGCTCCCTCCGCCGTGATGACGAAGGCGTAGTGGCTCGGGTTGTCGGCATGGTCGGTCGCGAGGACCGACACGAGATGGTCGAGGTCGTACGGTGCTTCGGGGATGAGGCACCGACCCGAGGTGACGTAGGCGGTGAAGAGGGCGGTGAACCCGGCGTCGCGGCCGAAGATCCGGAAGACGCCGATCCGCTCGTGGCTCCCGAGCGTCGTCCGCTGCCGGTCGATGAGCTCCTTCGCGCGGGTGATCGCCGTCGAGAAGCCGATGCAGTACTCGGTGCCCGCGACGTCGTTGTCCATCGTCTTCGGGATCCCGACGACCGGGTAGCCGTGGTCGTCGAGGACGCGGGCGAACGAGAGGGTGTCGTCGCCGCCGATCGGGACGAGGACGTCGATCCCGAGCCGCTCGAGGTTGTCGAGCACGAGCGGGGTGAGGTCGTAGACGCCCTCGCTGACCTCGTAGCGACCCGCGTTCTCGGCCGGGAGGCTCGGCGGCAGCGCCTTCGCCGACATCCGGGTCGGGTTCGTCCGCGAGGTGTGGAGGACGGTTCCGCCGGTCCGGTCGATCGTCCGCGTGTTCTGGCGGTTCAGCGGCCGAATGAGCTCCGGATCGGGCCCGTCCGACGTGGTGACGTGGGTCAGCCCCTGCCAGCCGCGGCGAATCCCGAGGACGTCGAAGCCGAGCTCGCTCGAGCGGTAGACGACGCTCTTGATGACCGAGTTGAGGCCGGGGACGTCGCCGCCGCCGGTGAGGATGCCGATCCGTCGAGTCCGAGCCATCTGCCAGCTCCGTGTCGCGTCTCTGTCGGTTGCATGCCGGTCAGTCGCGCCCATCCTACGGCCGGTCGGGCCGGGGACGGATGGGCCGGCCGGCAGGGGCGACGCCGAGGCGCGCGTATGATCCCGCGGTGAATTACGAGTTGTTCATGGGCGAGGCGCTGGCCGAGGCCCACAAGGCGCTCGCGCGTGGCGAGCGGCCGGACGCCGCGGTCGCCGTCGTCGACGACGCGATGGTCGCCCGGGCGCACGATCGCGTCCGCCACTCGAACGATCCGACCGCTCACGCCGTCGTGGTCGCCCTTCGTGAGGCCGCCCGGAAGCTCGGCACGGACCGCCTCGGCGAGGCGACGATCTTCGCCACCCGCGAGCCCTGTCCGATGTGCGTCGGAGCGCTGCTCGAGAGCAACGTCGAGGCCCTCGTCTACGCGATCCCGAACCCCGTCGACGGCGCCGCCGGATCGGTCGTGCAGCTCGCCCAGCATGCTCGGCTGCCACGTCGGATGCGGGTGGTGAGCGGCATCCGGCGGGACGAGGTGGAGGAGCTGTTCGCGTCGGCGGAGGAGCCCGAGGCGGCCACCGCCGTGCGCTGAGCAGACCCGTTCGGGGTCCGTAGGTCCGGGCAGGGCGTTCGAGGCCCTTTGGTATCCTCGGCCGCGGAGAGGTGTCCGAGTGGTTGATGGTGCCGCTCTCGAAAAGCGGTGTGCGAAAGCACCGTGGGTTCGAATCCCACCCTCTCCGCCATCGCCGACCCACCGGACGGGCCATCCCTGCGTTGGGCCCGTCGCCGCGCTGGCCTGACGCCGCGGTGCCGCGCTCACCACGCACGGATCCACGACGAATGAGCCTGGCCCACCGATGGAATCTGCCGTCCCGGCGACCAGCCCGCACACTCATTCGAGCCCTGTGCTTCACGAGCACATCGGCTGCCTGCGAAGCGCGCGATCGGCGGACGTCGCGGATACTTTCGCCGGAGAGGTCGCCTAGAGGCCTAGGGCGCCGCACTGGAAATGCGGTATGGGGCAACCCATCGCGGGTTCGAATCCCGCCCTCTCCGCCACCCGTCGGCGACCTGCCCGGGGCCCGCGTGGGCCGGATCGCTCCCTCCGACCACGCGCGGCCCGGAAATGCGCCGCATGACCCGGGGTGCCGAACGAGCCGCTGGCCCGGCGGAACCGCGACCGGTAGAATCGGCGGGCCGTGCTAGGCGGGGAACTAGCGGTGCCCTGTACCTGCAATCCGCTCCAGCAGGGCTGAATCCCCTCTCGAGGTCTCCGCTCTCGAAGGCCGCCCTCCCGTGCGACGTTGAGGGCCGGGTCCCG
>DASTSC010000255.1:0-8412 GCA_035760905.1 Candidatus Limnocylindrales bacterium
AACGGGCTCAGATGCCAAGGAGCAGGCTCAGGAGCGGGTCGAGGAACACGGTGAAGATCTGGCTGAGGATCGCCCCGCCGGGCCCGATCGGGATGATCAGCAGGATCAGGAGGAAGAAGCCGTACTGGTCGAGGATCGGCCGCCACTGGTAGGCGACGCGCGGCGGGAGGAACGAGTAGAGGACCTTCGAGCCGTCGAGCGGCGGGATCGGGATGAGGTTGAAGATCGCGAGGGCAAGGTTGATGAGGACGAAGTCGTAGAGCACGAACTGAACGACGCCCGGAACGTCGAACGAGAGCGTCGGCGAGTGGATGATGAACCGCAGGGGCAACGCCGCGGCCGCCGCGAGGACGAGGTTCGAGGCCGGCCCCGCGAAGGCGACGATCGCCTCCGCCTCCCGCCCGCCGCGGAGGTTCATCGGGTTGACCGGCGTCGGCTTCGCCCAGCCGAACCCGATCCCGCCGATGAGGCCGCTGACGATCAGCATCAGCCCACCGATCGGGTCGAAATGGACGATCGGGTTGAGCGTCAGCCGGCCGAACAGCTTCGCGGTCCCGTCGCCGAGGCGAAAGGCCGCCAGCGCGTGGCTGAACTCGTGGACCGGGAACGAGACGAGGAGGATGATCGCGACGGCGATCAGGATGGCGAGGCGCGATTCGTCCACGGGCTCCTCGGTGGTGACGGGATGCCCGGTATCGTACCGAGCCGCTCCGGGTCAGAGCCGGGCGAGCAGCTCGGCCTTCTTCGCCTCGAACTCCTCGGGCGTGATCGCGCCGCGATCGCGCAGGTCGGCGAGGCTCGCGAGGGTCCGGGTCACGTCGTCTGCCGACATCGAGGCAGGGCGCGGCCCGTTCGAACCCGCGGCCGCGGCGGCGTACGCGGGCTCGGGCGAGGCCGGCGCGGGCGGCGGGGTCGGCTCGGTGTCTCGCTCTCGCGACGCGACCGCGGCCCGGAGCGGCGGCGAGGGCATCATCGGCCGGGCGTATTCCTGCTCGAGCGCCGACTTCGCGTTGAGCATCTCGCGCTTGAAGCGGGGCGCCGCGTCGAGCATCCGGTAGCGGTCGATCGCGGTGTCGGTCGCGGTCATGATGTCGAGGTCGCCGTAGTTGAGCATCCGGCCGAAGACGTTCTGGTCGAGGACGGCGTCGTTGATCTTCTCGAGCGAGCTGTCGGCCGTGTGCTTGTTGAGGACGCCCTCGACCTTGATGACGCGCCGGTTCGTCACGAGGTAGTCCTGGGCCCACCAGCGCCAGTAGACGAGACCGAGCCAGGCGATCGCGAAGACGAGGTCGACGAGGATCGCGTAGCCGAGGACCGTGCGGGCCGGGCTGTCGCCGAGCGCCGAGCTCAGGACCATGAGCACGAGCCCGGCGAGGAGCAGCGCCCACGGATAGCGGCCGTCGATGATCGGCGCGAGCCAGTGCTGGCGCGAGCGGAGGAGCACGCGCTCGCCGTCGGCGAGGAGCGTGTCGGCATAGCGGGTCATGCGTCGGTTCCCCTCTTCAGGCCCGCGGATGGGCCCGGGCGTAGATCTCCCTGATCCGTTCGCCGGTCAGGTGGGTGTAGAGCTGGGTCGTGCTGATACTCGCATGGCCCAGCAACTCCTGGACGACGCGCAGGTCGGCACCTCCCTCGAGGAGGTGGGTCGCGAACGAGTGGCGGAGCGTGTGCGGGCTGACGCGGTCGGCCAGGCCGGCAGCGCGCGCGGTCCGCTTGACGATCGCCCAGGCAGCCTGACGGCCGAGGCGGCCGCCGCGAGGGCTGACGAAAAGCGGCCCGCCGGCGCCGGGTCCGGACGGCGCTGCACGCCCCGCCGCCAGCCAGCCAGGGCGGACCTCCTCGACGTACCGCCTGAGCCAGTCGAGCGCGACCTCCCCGACCGGCACGAGCCGCTCCCGGTCGCCCTTGCCGACGACCCGCACGAAGCCGCCGTCGAGCGAGATGCGATCGAGGTCGAGCCCGAGGGCCTCGGACACGCGCAGCCCCGAGGCGTAGAGCAGCTCGAGGAGCGCCCGGTCGCGGATCGCGAGGGCCTGGGCGTTCGCAGCTTCCCCGCCGGGACTCCCCGCCGCCTCGAGCAGCCGGTCGACCTCGTCCACGGCGAGCGTCTCCGGCAGGTGCCGCGGCTGGCGCGGCAGGTCGAGGTGGGTCGCGACGTCCCGGCCGATCGTCCCCTCGCCGAAGCAGAAGCGATAGAAGCCGCGAACCGAGGCAGTCCGCCGGCGGAGGGTCGTGGCCGCGACGCCGGTCGAGGCCTGGCCGGCGAGCCAGCGGAGCGCGGGCTCCGGGCCGTCGGCCCACTCCTCGGCGACGCGCGGCGCGGCCGCGAACGAGCGCAGGTCGCCGGCGTAGGCCGCGAGCGTCGCCGGCGAGAGGCCGCGCTCGACGCGGAGATGGGCCAGGTACTCCTCGATCGCCCCGTCGAGGCGGGACGAACCTACCGCCCGCGGGGCCGATCCGGTCCGCGTCGCGATCGTCATCCCGCGCTCGCGAGGAACTCCCCTCGCCAGCCCTCGGCCCGGTCGAGCAGCTCGCGAGCGCTCGCGGTCGCCCCCGCTCCGCCCGCGGCGCCGATCATCGCCGCCAGCTCGACGACCCGGCCCGCCCGATCGAGTCGCGTGACCGTCGTCACCGTCCGGCCGGCCCGCTCCTCCTTCCGCAGCTGGAAGTGGACGTCGGCGTACGCCGCGATCTGGGGCAGGTGGGTCACGCACAGGACCTGGTGCCGCCGAGCGAGCGCCCAGAGCGAGCGCCCCACGGGCTCCGCGCTCCGGCCGCCGATCCCGGTGTCGATCTCGTCGAAGACGAGCGTCGGCGTGTCGTCGACGCCGGCGAGGACCTCGCGGATCGCGAGCGCGACCCGGCTCAGCTCGCCGCCCGAGGCGATCCGGGCGAGCGGCCGCGCGGGCTCGCCCGGGTTCGGGGCGAAGCGGTAGACGACGTCGTCGATGCCGGCCGCGTCGAAGGCGAGCGCGTCGCCGTCGACTTCCACCGCCGGCTCGTCCGGGGCGGCGATCCGGCGGCCGAGGCCGACCGAGAACGCGGCGGCGGGAAAGCCGAGCGGCTCGAGCGCCGACGAGACCGCCTCGGCCAGGTCGGTCGCCGTCGCTCGGCGGAGGGCGGAGAGGGCAGTGGCCGCCACGCCGACCTCCGCCAGCAGGCGCCCGTCGTCGGCCTCGCGCGCGGCCCGTTCGTCACCGATCCCCCGGAGCCGTCCGAGCTCCTCGGCCGCACGATCGGCATGGGCGAGGACCGCCTCCTCGTCCTCGCCGTAGCGCCGCTCAAGCGAGTAGATGAGCGAGACCCGCTCCTCGAGCCGGGCGATCTCGCGCGGGTCGTGCTCGACCGCCTCGGCCAGCGCACGAGCTGCCTCCGCGGCGTCCTCCGCCTCCGCGGCGAGACCGGAGAGGCGCTCGGCCAGCGCGCTCCAGCGGTCGTCGATCCGGGCCAGGCCGCGGGCCTCGGCCGCGGCAGCGGCGAGGGCATCCCGAGCCGCGGACGCCTCGCCGGAATCGGCGCCGACGAGGACGGCCTCGATCGCGGCCCCGGCGCGGGCGATCGTCTCGCCGTTGCGCGCGGCCGAGAGCCGGGCCAGGATCTCGTCGGCCTCGCCGGGGCGAAGACCGGCCGACTCGATCTCGGCGACCTCGTGCTCGAGGACCTCGATCCGCCGGGCGACCTCGCGCGGTTCGATCGCGAGCTCGTCGAGTGCCGCCCGGTTGGTCGCCCAGCGCCCGTACGCGTCGGCCATCGCCGAGCGCGCGTCCTCGTGGCCGCCGTAGGCGTCGAGGAGATCGCGCTGCCAGCGCTCGTCGAGGAGGCGCTGCTGGTCGTTCTGGCCGTGGACGTCGACGAGCGGCCCGACCTCGTCGGACAGTCGACCCGCGGTCGCGGCCTCGTCGTCGAGCCGGGCCGACGAGCGGCCCGACGCCGCGACCTCGCGAACCGCGACGAGTGGCGAGGGCAGGCGCTCGAAGCGGGCGGTGACGCGCGCGGCCGCGGCTCCGTGGCGGACGACGGTCGTGTCCGCGCGCGCTCCGAGGACGAGCCCGAGCGCGTCGATGAGCAGGCTCTTGCCGGCCCCGGTCTCGCCGGTCAGCAGGTTGAGGCCGGGCCCGAGCTGGAGGCGGAGCGCGTCGATGAGGGCGAGGTTCTCGACCTCGAGCTCGATGAGGCGGCCTGCCCGACCCGATGGGCTCGCATCGCGCCCGCTCACGACGGCAGGAGCTCCACCTTGCGCCGCAGGAGGTCCCAGAACGGCGGCGCGTCGCGTGGCTCGACGAACCGGAGCGGCCGGTCGAGGGCCCGGACCTCCACGACGTCGCCGACCGCCAGCGGCAGGTCCTCGCGGCCGTCGACGCTGACGAGCGCCTCGTACGCGTCGACGACCCGGCAGCGGACGGTCTGGCGGGGGCTGACGACGACCGACCGGATCGCCGAGAGGTACGCCGCGATCGGCGTCACCACGAGGTTCCGGCTGGCGGGATCGAGGATCGGGCCGCCGGCCGAGAAGCTGTAGCCGGTCGAACCCGTCGGGCTGGCGACCACGAGACCGTCGGCGATGAACGTTGCGAGGTGCGAGTCGTCGATCGAGACGTCAAGCCGGCAAACGCGCGCGAGCGAGCCCCGGGCGACGACGACGTCGTTGAGGGCGGTGAACGTCGCGAGCGGCGTGCGTGCCTCGCCGGTCGGGACGATCGTGCCGCGCAGCGCCATCCGGTCGCTCACGTCGAACTCGTCCGCGGCGAGCTGGGCGAGCGTCCGCTCGAGGTCCGGCGCCTCGATCCGCGACAGGAAGCCGACCTTGCCGAGGTTGACGCCGAGGATCGGGACGTCGACCTCGGCCACGCCCTGGGCGGCCCGCAGGAACGTGCCGTCGCCGCCGAGGACCACGAGGACGTCCGTCTCCGGGAGCTCGGCGACGAGGGCCGCCGTCTCGGCCGCGGCGACGGCCCACTGCTCGATCCCGTGCCGGAGACAGAACCCGGCCGCGCGCTCTCGGAGCTCGATGGCATCGTCGTTCGTCGGGTTGTAGGCGAACCCGATCCGCTTCATCGCGGCAGGCCCGCGTCGGTCGTGGCGACGACCGAGGCGACGGTCGCGGCGACGGCGTCGAGGCGCGTGGCCAGGTCGGGCGCATTCGCCGACCCGAGGCGGAGGTCGAGCAGGAACTCGCGGTTGCCCTCGGGACCCAGGATCGGCGAGGCGATGACGTCGCGGGTGCCGAGCCCGACGCCTTCCGCTGTCCGGGCGATCGCCTCGAGGACCGACCGATGGACCGCCGGGTCCCGGACGACCCCGCCCTTCGCGACCCCGCGGCCGGCCTCGAACTGCGGCTTGACGAGGGGCACGACGCGGCCGCCGGGCGCGAGGCGCGAGACGATCGGCCCGAGGACGAGCGCGAGCGAGATGAAGCTGACGTCCACGACGGCGAGGCCGATCGGCTCGGGGACGATCGCCGGCGAGAGGCCGCGGGCGTTCGTCCGCTCCATCGAGATGACCCGCGGGTCGTGCCGGAGCCGCTCGGCGAGCTGGCCGCGGCCGACGTCGACGGCGTAGACGCGCGAGGCGCCGCGCGCCAGGAGGACGTCGGTGAAGCCGCCGGTCGATGCCCCGACGTCGAGGCAGACGAGGCCCGCGGGGTCGATGCCGAACGCGTCGAGCGCAGCGACGAGCTTGTGGGCGCCGCGGCTGACGTACGGGTCGCGCTCGACGACCGCGACCTCGGCGTCGGACGGGACGAGGTCGCCCGCCTTGCGGTCGGCCCGGGCTCCATCCCCGGCCCCGACACGGACCCGACCCGCGAGCACGAGCGCCTGGGCCCGCGATCGCGACTCGGCCAGGCCACGGTCGACGAGCAGCTGATCGAGCCGCTGGCGGCGCTCCCTCACGGCCCTATCGTGGCATACGCGGGACCGGATTCGGGAGGGCGACGGACGGCCCATACTGGCGGCTCGTGAGCTTCCGGGCCGCGTTCCACGCGGCGACCCTCCTCCACGCGATCATCGGGTTCTCGGGGATCGCCGTCGGGCTCCAGCTCGCGGTCGCCCTCGCCGTGGCCCCCGTCGGAACGATCGGACCGCGCGACCTCGGAAGCTTCGCGATTCCCCTCGGTCTCGTCCTCTATGGCGCCCTCGACGTCGTCGGCGCGATCGGGATCTGGAGCCGGCGTTCGTGGGGCCGATGGGTCGCGGTCGCGGTCGACGGCGCGGGGATCGTCGTCGTGGGGGCCGCCCTCGGCGTGGCCGGGTTCGACGACCTCCTCGCGGGCGGGGCCGCGCTCCTCGCGTTCGCCGCGGTCCTCGCCTGGCTCGGCGGGCGCGGCGAGCGCTCGCTCACCTAGCCGCCGGCCACCTTGCCGGTCGGGGCCCGGACGCCGATCCGTTCGAGAGCATCGCGGACCTGGGCCTCGATGCCGGCGGCGTCGAGGCCGACGAGACGGCGCAGGTCGTCGACCGCGCCGTGATCGACGAAGGCCCCGGCGGGGATGCCGATCGGCCGAACGACGAGGTCGCGGTAGGCCGCGTCGGCGAGGCGCGCCTCCTCGATGAGCTCGACCACCGCCGAGCCGAAGCCACCGGGGAGCGCACTCTCCTCGAGCGTCACGACGAGCCGCTTCCCGCGGGCCGCGTCGAGGATGAGCTGGCGATCGAGCGGCTTCGCAAACCGGGCGTTGATCACGCCGACCGACCAGCCGTCCGCCTCGAGCGCGTCGGCAGCCTCGAGGCCGCGGGCGAGGATCGGGCCGAGGCCGACGAGCAGGACGTCGCGACCCTCGCGCAGCGTCTCGGCCTGGCCGACGGGCAGGACCGACGGCTCGACCGGCGGCACGCCGAACCCCGCGTCGCGCGGGTAGTGAATCGCGAACGGGTGGTCCTGGGCGAGCGCGGTTCGGAGGAGCGAGCGGAGCTCCTGCTCGTCCTTCGGGCTGGCGACGACGAGGTTCGGCAGCTCGCGCATCGCCGGCAGCATGAACATTCCCTGGTGGCTCGTGCCGTCCTCGCCGACGAGCCCGGCCCGATCGACCGCGAGCACGACCGGGGCGTCGTTCTGGCAGACGTCGTGGACGAGCTGGTCGAACGCGCGCTGGAGGAACGTCGAGTAGATCGCGACGACCGGCCGCTGACCCCCGAGGGCGAGCCCTGTCGCGAGCGTGACCGCGTGCTGCTCGGCGATCCCGACGTCGATGAAGCGGTTCGGAAAGACGGCCTGGAACTTCGACAGCCCGGTCCCGGTGGGCATGCCGGCGGTGATCGCGACGATCCGCCGATCGTCGTGGCCGGCCCGGATGAGCTCCTCGACGAAGAACGAGGTGTAGTTGGGGGTCTTCGAGGCGTGCCCGCGGCGCGCGGTGGCCGGGGCGGCGTCGTCGGTCATCGATTCCGCCGGGAGCGAGCGGCCGTTCGCGCCGTTCGTTCCGTTCGAGCCGTTCGCGCCGTTCGCGGCGACCTTCATCGGCGGCAGCGCGGCGCCGTGGAACCCGACCTGGTCCGCCTCGGCCGGCCGGTAGCCCTTGCCCTTCTGGGTCCGGACGTGGACGAGCACCGGTCCGCGCAGCTCGAGAGCGCGGCGGAACGTCTCGAGCAGGGCGTGGATGTCGTGGCCCGGGACGACGCCGATGTAGGTGATCCCGAGGTCCTCGAAGAGGTGGCCGGGCTGGGCGAAGCTCACGACCGAGGCCCGCATCCGCCGCGACAGCTCGAGCGCGGTCGGCCCGATGAGCGGCAGCCGCTCGATGAGGCGGTCGTAGACGGTCTTCGTCTGCTGCCAGGCCTGCGTCAGCTTGATCTCGGAGAGGTACTTCGAGAGCGCGCCGACCGTCGGGCTGATCGACATCTCGTTGTCGTTGAGGACGATCAGCAGCTGGGTCCCGCGCTGGCCGACGTCGTTGAGCGCCTCGAGGCTGAGGCCGCTGATGAGCGCCGCGTCACCGACGACGACGGCGATCCGTTCGAGGCCGTGGCGAAGGTCGCGTGCAGTGGCGAGGCCCTCGGCGATCGACAGCCCCGTCCCGGCGTGGCCGCCGTCGAAGACGTCATGCGCGGATTCCGAGCGCCGGGGAAAGCCGCCGATACCGCCGAGCTGACGGAGCGTGCCGAACTGCTCGAGGCGGCCGGTGAGCAGCTTGTGGGCGTAGGCCTGGTGGCCCGTGTCCCAGACGATCCGGTCGCGCGGTGACTCGAGCAGGCGGTGGAGCGCGAGCGTGATCTCGACGACGCCGAGCGAGCTGCCGAGATGGCCGCCGGTCGATGCGACCGTCGAGATGATCGTCTCGCGGATCTCCGCGGCGAGCTCCACGAGCTGCGGCTCGGAGAGGCCGCGCAGGTCGGACGGACCGTTCAGCCGCTCCAGGATCGACACGGCCGGGAGTCTACCGCGGGTCACGGGGAGGGGTCGGCGCGGCGACCGGGT
>DASTSC010000256.1:0-1414 GCA_035760905.1 Candidatus Limnocylindrales bacterium
GGCGTGGACCCGGCTCCGCGTTTCGGGCGACACGTCCGGGGCGGTCGACGCGCAGGCGAACCCGCACCTCCTGCGCGACGGGATCCTCTTCGACACGCAGGACGGCACGTGGGTCGGAACGGCCGTCGGCGGCTGACCGCCGACGGCCTACATCGACGGGGTGTAGCCGGGGTCGAGGTACTTCATCGGGTCGTCGCGGAAGTCGAGCAGACAGCCCCGCCCGCAGAAGACGTACTCGCGGTCGCCGCGCCGGATCGACCGGCCGGCGGCCCGCGCCTCCTCGACGTCCACCGTCATCCCGCACACGGGATCCTCGTCGTCGCGGATCGTTCGTTCGGTGGCCATGGATCCCTCCTTCGTGCTTGACGCCGGACGTGCCGGGCCGCGATGCTATCGCAACTCGTTGCAACAAGACGCGGATGAACGCGACGACGAAAGGACCCCAGTCATTCCCGACCTGCTCCCGCTCGGTGCGTTCCTCGCGGCCATCGGTGCCGGCACGCTCGGTCTCCTCGGTACGGCCCTCGTCCTCGGCTTCCGGCACGGCTTCGACTGGGACCATATCGCGGCGATCACCGACATTACCTCGACGACCGCGGCGGCCGACGCCGGCGTCGAGACCCACGAGGCGACGCACGCCCGGCTGGGAGCGGGCCACCACCATGCGCACGGTGGGCTGACCGAGCTCCAGGCCCACGACAGGGGTCCCGGCAGCGCGACCTACACGCCGCCGCGAACGACCGGTGACGGCCGCGCGCATCCCTCGTTCGTCACCGAGCAACGGCACGCGATCCTGCTCGGAACGCTCTACGCGCTCGGCCACGCGACGGTCGTCGCTGCCCTCGGGCTGCTCGCGCTCGCCTTCGGCGCGGTCCTGCCGGACTGGGTCGATCCGATCATGGGCCGGGTCGTCGGGGCGACGCTCCTCCTGCTCGGGATCTGGGTCTTCGTCTCGCTCTACCAGTACGCCCGTCACGGCACCGAGTTCCGGCTCCGGAGTCGCTGGATGATCGTCTTCGACTCGGTCCGCTACGGCTGGCGGCGGCTCCAGGCCCGGCTCCACGGCCACGAGCACGTCGACCCGATCGAGATGAGCTCGTACGGCCGGCGAACGGCATTCGGCGTCGGCATGATCCACGGTGTCGGCGCCGAGACCGGCACCCAGGTCCTGCTGATCGCCGCGATCGGCGGGGCGAGCGGGGCCGGGCTCGGGGTGCCGATGATGGTCGCGTTCATCCTCGGGCTCCTCGCCTCGAACACGATCGTCGTCGTGATCAGCGCGAGCGGGTTCGTCGCCAGCCAGCTGCGGACCCGCCTCTACGTCGTGATCGGGGTCGTGGCCGGGATCTTCAGCCTCGTCGTCGGGACGATCTTCCTGCTCGGCATCGAGGATCTGCTGCCGGACCTGCCCGGC
>DASTSC010000257.1:0-1016 GCA_035760905.1 Candidatus Limnocylindrales bacterium
ACCAGCAGGTGCCGGCGTGACCGCCCCGAGCGCTCCCGTGCCGGCGCCCGCGAACGATTCGCTCGCGGCGCTCGACGGCGGCGCGCGTGCCCGGCTGGCGGCGATCGCCGACCACCTCATCCCGGCCGCCCACGGCATGCCCTCGGCGGCCGACGTCCTGACCGATGACCGGCTCCGGTTCGTCCTCGGCGCCCGGCCGGACCTCGTCGAGCCGCTCGCGACGGCACTCCGGCAGGAGCTCGGAGACGACCCGGCCGCCCGCCTCGAGGCGCTCGGTCGCGACGAGCCCGCCAACCTCGGCGCGCTCCAGCTCGTCATCGTCTCCGGTTACTACACCGACAAGGGCGTCCGCGACCGCATCGGCTACCCCGGCCAGATGGCGATCGAGGTGAAGTCCTGGCTCTACCCCGAGTACCTCGAGGAGGGCCTGATCGACGCCGTGCTCTCGCGGGGCGCGGTCTGGCGCGATCCATCGACCGGGCGGCGAGCCGAGGATGCCGGCGTCCCGAAGACGTACGCGGAACGGTTCACGGGCGCGACCTCGGCCGAGGAGCCCGAAGGAGGCAGCGATGGCAACGACCGCACCTGAGACCACGCGGACGTCGGCCGGCTGGCTCGACCCGTTCCTCGCCGACTGGCGTCCCGGCGCGGGTGAGCCGTGCGAGGTTCGCGAGCCGGCGACCGGTCGCCCGCTCCTGACGCTCGCCCAGTCGACGCCCGACGACGTCGCCCGCGCGGCCGCGGCCGCGGCGAGGGCGCAGCCCGCCTGGGCCGAGACGCCCTACCAGGAACGCTCGCGGATCCTGCGCAGGGCCGCCGAGATCTACGAGGCCCACCGAGACGAGTTCGGGTCGTGGACGCAGCGGGAGACCGGCGCGGTCCACGGCAAGATGCACCACGAGCAGAACTTCACGATCGGCGAGCTCCTCGCCGCGTCCGGCATGCCGTGGCAGACCTACGGGGAGCTCGTGCCGACGGTCGTGCCGGGTCGTCTGTCGATGCTCCGACGAGTTCCG
>DASTSC010000258.1:0-16801 GCA_035760905.1 Candidatus Limnocylindrales bacterium
CGGAACGTACTCGGGCCACCAGATCGCGTCGTCGACCGCGGGCTCGATCTCCGCGTCCCGGAAGTTCCGACCGTAGCCGGAGTCGCGGGCAGTTCGGACGACCGCAACCGCGATCGAGCGGGAGATCGCCCGGAGATCGCCGACCGCGGGGTAGATCGCGCCCGCGGCGAGGCGGGCGGGCGTCACGTTCGCGGCGAGCGTTCGGGCCGCGACGAGGAACAGCTCGTCGGTGATCTCGCGCGTCTCGGCGACGATCGCCCCGAGCCCGACGCCCGGGAAGACGAAGACGTTGTTGGCCTGGCCCACCGCGCGGAAGGCGCGGCCCGGTGGCGGACCGAAAGGCGAGCCGGTCGCGACGATCGCCTGGCCCCGGCTCCATTCGAGGACCTGGTCCGGGGTGGCTTCGCTTCGGCTGCTCGGGTTGGACAGCGGCAGGACGATCGGACGGGGATGGTTCGCCGCGATCGCCCGGACGAGCGGCTCGTCGAAGGCGTTGGCGCAGCCGGTCGTGCCGATGAGGACGGTCGCTCCGGCCGCGGCGGCCACCGTGGCCGGCCGATCGAGCGCGCCTCGATCGAGATCCCAGCCCGCGATCGTCGCGGCGTCGACGGCGAAGAGGCGCTTGTCGGCGTCGAGGTCCGTCCGGCCGACGTGGACGAGCCCGTGGCTGTCGACCATGACGATCGACCGCCGGATGAGGTCGGCGGACAGTCCGCGCGAGGCGAGCTCCTGGGCGAGCAGGCCGGCGGTGCCGACCGCGGCCGCTCCGGCGCCGAGGAACAGGAAGCGGTCGCGCTCGAGGCCGCCGTCGTCCCGACGCGCGGCGAGCAGGCCGGCCAGGACGACGGCGGCGGTCCCCTGGACGTCGTCGTTGAAGCTCGGCAGGCGGTGCCGATAGCGCTCGAGGATCCGGAGCGCGTTGTGCTGCTTGAAGTCCTCCCACTGGAGGACGGCGCGTGGGAAGACCTCGCGGACGGCCTCCGCGAACGCCTCGACCACCGCGTCGTAGGCCTCGCCACGGAGGCGCCTGCCGCGATAGCCGAGATAGAGCGGATCAGCCAGCAGGTCGTCACGGTCGGTCCCGACGTCGAGCGAGACGGGCAGGGTCCACGCCGGGTGGATGCCCGCGCCGCCGGTGTAGAGCGCGAGCTTGCCGACCGGGATCGGCATTCCTCCGGCGCCCTGGTCGCCGAGCCCGAGGATCCGTTCGTTGTCGGTGACGACGATGAGCCGGACGTCGTCGGCCGCGTTCCGCAGGAGCTCGGGGATCCGGTCGACGTCGGCCGGCGTGATCCAGACGCCCCGCGCGCGGCGGAGGATGTGGCTGAACTCCTGGCAGGCCCGGCCGACGGTCGGGGTGTAGACGACGGGCAGGAACTCCTCGAGGTTCTCGGCGAGGAGCCGGAAGAAGAGCGTCTCGTTCCGATCCTGCAGGGCGGCGAGGCCGATGTAGCGCTCGAGGTCATCCGGCTTGCGCCGGACGTGCTCGAGCTCGAGCGCGACCTGTTCGTCGATCGTCGTGACCCGTGCCGGGAGCAGGCCCCGCAGCCCGAGGGCGACCCGCTCGGCCTCGGTGAACGCGGTGTCCTTGTTGAGCACGCGATCGGAGAGGATGTCGTAGCCGCGGCGGCGGACGCGCCGGACACGCGGCGACACGGCCTGGTCGGGTCGTTCGACGGGCGGTGCGATCGCCATGCGCCGACGATGCACGCCCGCCCGATCCCGGCGGGCGTGCCAGAGGTCGGCTGGAGGCGGGGCGAATGGCCCGTCGTGGGCCGCCACTTCGCACCTCGAGCGCCGGGCGAGATCTGCGACGCGCAGTGACCGGGGCGCCGCACGAGGAACCCGGAACGACCAAGCACCAGCACCCGACTCCCGTGGGCCCGCGGGACCCCCGCAGGTGCTGCCGGTGCCGTTCCGGGTTCGACCGTAGTGTGCGCTGGTCCGGCCCGCGTGACTAGCGCCAAATGGCCCACCCCGGACCGATAGTGCCCCTCGGACACACGACATCCGGCCCTCGTCGGGCTGGTCGGACCGGCGGATGATCGATCATCGTGAGCCGGCTCGACCGCGACGAACCCGACCGCCTCGTGCGTGCGCCGCTGTCGGCGGCCCTCGACCGGATCGTCACGCTCGGCGCGATCGGCTACGGGCTCGCCTGCGCCGTCGTGTTCGTGCCGGCGATCTGCCCGCTCCCGCCGGCCGCCCACGAGGCCGCCCACCTCGCGCTGCCCGCGCTCGTCGTCGCGCACCTCGCCGTTCGGACGCTCCTCCGTCTGGTCGACGGCCGCCCGCGCGACGAGGATCTCGCCCGGGCCTGGGACGAGGCCCGCGAGTTCGACCGGCCCACGACGCTCGTCGCGATCCTCGTCGTCACCGGCGGCTCGATCGGCCTCCTGCTCGCGCTCCTCGTCATGGCCGAGCCGCACCTCGCCGAGCCCGGACAGCTCGGCGTCTATGCCGCGGTCTACCTTCCGCTCCTCGGGGCACTCTGGATCCTGGCCACCGTCTCCTTCGCCCACGGCGCCCGCGACCGGCTCGCCACGGCGCTCGGGGAGTCCGATCGGCGGTTGCGCGAATACTGGGCCGCCGTCGCCCGCCACTGAGCCGGGCATGACCAACGACAGGTCGAAACCGGCCGTCTGACCCTCGTCATCCGGGCCGGCCCGGATGAACGTGTGGGCATGACCGAGACCCGGACCGCTCCGAGCCAGTTCGAGACCCTGCGGGTCGCTGACGTCATGACCATCGACCCGGTCGTCGTCCGCCACGACGACACCCTGGAGACCGCGGAGCGCCTGCTGGCGGCCTACCGCGTCACGGGCCTGCCCGTCGTCGAGCCCGACGGCCGGCTCGTCGGCGTGCTGTCGCGGACGGACCTCGTGCCCGCCGGCGGAACCATGCGTGCGCTCCTCCGTGAGAACGCGCGCCACCTCCGTGTCGGCGAGCTCATGACCACGCCGCCGATCACGGTTCCGATGACCGCGACGCTGCTCGAGGCCGCCCGGCTCATGCACGACGATCGGATCCATCGGCTCGTCGCAGTCGACGAGAACGGCAGACCGATCGGCGTCCTCTCGGCGAGCGACTTCGTCACGCTCATCGCCGAGGGCTGACCGGAATGGCGTTCCTGCCCGTTCGGATCGCCGCGGAACGCTGCAAGGGCTGCCGACTGTGCGTGACGATCTGCCCGAAGGACGTGCTCGAGCTCGATGAATCGGTCGTCAACGCGCTCGGCTACCACCCGGTCCGGCTGACCGACGCGACGGCCTGCACGAGCTGCGCGCTGTGCGCCCGGGTCTGCCCCGAGGCCGGGTTCGCCGTGTTCGCGCGTCCGAAGGCGGCCTAGATGACGACGCTCAGCCGCTCCGGCCGCCCGGCGGCCGCCGCGCCGCCCACCCTGATGAAGGGCAACGACGCCATGGCCGAGGCGGCCATCCAGGCCGGGTGCGACGCCTATTTCGGCTACCCGATCACCCCGCAGGCGGAGCTCCTCGAGTGGATGGCCCGGCGGATGCCGGAGCTCGGGCGGGTCTTCGTCCAGGCGGAGAGCGAGCTCGGGGCGATCAACATGGCGCTCGGGGCCGCCGCGACCGGCGCCCGGGTCCTCGTCTCCTCGTCGAGCCCGGGGATCAGCCTCATGGCCGAGGGCATGAGCTATCTCGCGGGCTCGGAGCTCCCGCTCGTGCTCGTGAACGTCATGCGCGGCGGGCCCGGCCTCGGCAGCATCGGCCCGGCCCAGTCGGACTACTTCCAGGCGACGAAGGGCCACGGCCACGGCGACTATCGGGTGCCGGTCCTCGCGCCGGCCTCGATCGCCGAGGCGGCCGACCTCGTGGCCGAGGCGTTCACGCTCGCCGAGCGCTACCGGACGCCGGTCATCGTCCTCGTCGACGGCGTGATCGGCCAGGCGATGGAGCCGATCGTCCCCGACTGGCGCCACCCGGCGCGGGTCCCCGGCGGCTGGGAGCTGACCGGGGCGGCCGGCCGCCCGGCGCGGGTCGTCCGGTCGCTGCACCTCCGGCCGGAGGATCTCGAGGCCCACAACGACCACCTTCAGGCGAAGTTCGCGACGATCGCAGAGCGCGAGATGCGCTGGGCGGCCGAATCGCTCGACGACGCCGAGGTCGCGATCGTCGCCTACGGCACGGCGGCGAGGGTGGCTCGGACGGCGATCGAGCGCGCCCGGGACGACGGCGTGCGCGTGGGGCTCTTCCGCCCGATCAGCCTGTGGCCGTTCCCGTCGCGCGAGCTCGCGACCCGCGTCCGGCGTCTTCGCGCGGTCGTCGTCGTCGAGCTCTCGGCCGGTCAGATGGTCGAGGACGTGCGCCTCGCGGTCGCGGGCGACGTCCCCGTCTTCTTCCACGGCCGAACCGGCGGCGTCGTCCCGACGCCGGGCGAGGTCGTCGAGGCCGTCCGCCGCGCCTGGGCCCTCACGGCCCCGGTCGACGCCGACGAGCCGGATCCCGTCCAGCTCGTCTACGGGTAGGAGGCGGTGGGAATGACGCTCGAAACGGCTCCGCCGAGAGTGCTCTACGCGCACCCCGCCTCGCTCACCGACCGGGCCAGCCACTACTGCCCCGGCTGCGGCCACGGGATCGTCCATCGCCTCATCGCCGAGCTGATCGACGAGCTCGATCTCGGCGAGCGAGCGATCGGCGTGGCGTCCGTGGGCTGCAGCGTCTTCATCTACGACTACCTCGACATCGACTTCGTCGAGGCCCCGCACGGCCGGGCGCCGGCCGTCGCGACCGGCGTCCGCCGGCTGCGGCCGGACGCCTTCGTGTTCACCTACCAGGGCGACGGCGATCTCGCCGCGATCGGGACGGCCGAGATCGTCCACGCCGCGGCCCGCGGGGAGCGGATCGCGATCGTCTTCGTGAACAACGGCGTCTACGGGATGACCGGTGGCCAGATGGCGCCGACCAGCCTCCTCGGGCAGCGAACGACGTCGACGCCCGCGGGTCGCGATCCGACGTTGGCCGGATACCCGATCCCGATCACCGAGATGCTCGCGCTCGTCCCCGGCGTGTCGTACGCGGCCCGCGGGTCCGTCGCCGATCCGGCGACGATCGGGCGCACGAAGGGCTATCTCCGGCGGGCGTTCGAGGCCCAGCTCCGTGGCGAGGGGCTGTCGATCGTCGAGATCCTCTCGACCTGCCCGGTCGGCTGGGGGATGACCGCGCCCGAGGCCATGGAGCACCTCGCCCGGGTCGTCGTCGAGACGTATCCGACCGGCGTCATCGTCGATCGAAGGCAGCCACATCCGCCGCAGGAGGCGTGAGATGGAGCAGGGCGTCATCCTCGCCGGCTTCGGCGGCCAGGGCCTGCTGTTCGCGGGCCACGTCCTCGCCCGGGCCGCCCTCGCCGAGGGCCGCGCGGTGTCGTGGATGCCGTCCTACGGACCGGAGATGCGCGGCGGAACGGCCTCCTGCACCGTGATCGTCGCCGATCGACCGATCGGCTCACCGATCGTGGACCGTGCCGCGGCCGCGGTCGTGCTGACCCCTCCGGCCCTTGCGCGCTTCGAGCCGATGCTCGTTCCGGGCGGGCTCCTCGTCGTCAACGAGACCCTGATCGAGGCGCTTCCCACGCGGACCGACATCGAGGTGCTCGGGCTGCCCTGCACCGCGCTCGCCCGGGAGGCCGGCGACGATCGGCTGGTGAGCGTCGTGGCCCTCGGCGGCCTGCTCGCGCGGCGGCCGATCGTCGAGCGGGCCTCGGTCCGTGACGCGCTCGCCGAGCTGCTCGGGCCGAGCCGCTTCGAGGTCCTCGCCGCCGACCTCGCCGCGCTCGACGCCGGGATCGAGCGGGGGCTCGTCGGTGGCCTGGCGTCGCCGGCGGCCGTGCCCGCGAAGTGATGAGGAGGTCGCGATGAACACCACCGGAACCCCCGCCAGGCCGCTTCCGCGACTGCTCGAGTGGCTCACCGTTCACGGCGTCGAGTACGAGGTCCATCGACACGACCCGGCCGTCACCGCCCGGGCGACGGCGCGGGCCGACGGTGTCGACCCCCGGACGTTCGCCAAGGTCGTCGTGGTCGAGACCGACGACGGCCGTCGCTGTCTCCTCGTCCTCGACGCCACCGACCATGTCGACATGCTCAAGGCGCGCCATGTCCTCGGGGCGACGACCGTGAGCCTCGTCGACGAGCCCGAGCTCGAGGCGCTCGCGCCCGACTGCGAGCTCGGAGCGATGCCGGCGATCGGCGCGCTTTTCGGCCTGCCGATGTACGCCGACTACGCCGTCCGCGAGGACCCGATCATCGACTTCAACGCGGGCAGCCACGCGTTCGCCGTGCGCGTCGACCGCGAGGCATGGGCCGAGATGACCGGCGTCGCCTACGCCGACCTCGCCGACAGGACCGCGGAGGGACCGGCCTGGCTCAGGTCGTGACCTGCCGCCGTGCCGGCGGCCGCCGGCGCGAGCCGTAGCGGGGCTGACCGCCCGAGCGCGACGGCGACGATGACGACGCACGCGACGGTGATCGCCGCTCCGACGATGCAGAGGAGAGCCGCGGTCACCAGCGTCGTCTCGACCGCGGCCGTCGGATCGGGACCCAGAGCCATGACGCCCGGGCTCCGCCACGCGTCGGCAGAGACGACGTACCAGCCCGCAACGCCGGTCGTGAACCGCGCGACGATCCGCCCGAGCGCCTCGACGTTCGGGTAGGGGAGGTCGCCCGTGGCCGCTCGGACTGGCACGGGGCGCCCGGCCGGGTCCACGACCGCCAGCCACGGATCAGCGGTGGTGCCAGCGAGGAAGACGGCCAGCTCGGTGTCGCCGGGCAGCTCGAGCTCGATCCGCCCGGGCACGGCCAGCGACGCGGCAGGGATCGGCGTCGTGACCGCGGCCCACGTCGCGATGAGCGACCAGCCGAGGGCGAGCGCCGCGATCACGAGCGCGATCGTCGCGCCGAGCGCCGCCGGGTCTGGTTCGGCGAGACGCAGCCGGCGATGGCCGATCGCCGCGTTGGGCGACCAGCCTCCGACGCCCCTCTCGAGCAGCGGCCCTCGCAGCCGATCCGTGACGACGGCCATGGCGGCCGCCTCCTCGCGACGCGTCTCGGCCCCCCGGCCGATCCTCGAGCCACCAGTATCCGGTCAGTCCGATCGCGGTCCAAGTGCCGAATGGGCCGTTCGGCACTGGTCGGGGTCGCGCCGATCGGCAACGATGCAGTCCGACCCGGAGAGGTCAGATAGCCGACCCGCCGACGAGATCATCTCAACCGGCGGAGCGTCCCGAGATCGGATCAACGGACGGCACGTCCGAAAGGACGGATGGCGACGGATCCCTCCGGGCCATTTTTCGTGGTCGTCGCGCCCGCTCGCCGCTCAGGCCGCGCCGAGTGCCTGCGTGATCGCCTGGTCGAGCCGCTCGCCCGTCGGCTGTCCGGACAGGGCGACCACACGACCCAGATCGGCCTCGTCCATCCACTCGAGCTCGAGCCCCGGCGTCGTCAGGACGACCGGGACGTCGGGGTGAAGGCGCCGGAGACCCTCGATCAGCCGCCGCGCTCCCTCGGTGTCGCCGCTCGCGAAGGCGTCGTAGACGAGGACGTCGGCCTCGTCGGCGAGCTCGCATGGGTTGCCGGCGAGGATCGGGCAGCGGTTCGCCGTGGGTCCGCTGCACTGGCGAACCTCGTAGCCGCGCCGGCGGAGCGAATCCGCCTCCTGGTCCGCCAGGTCGATGTCGTGATGAACGACCAGTGCGCGCCGCATCTCACACCTCGCTCTCCGCTCGCGAACCGCGGTCGCGAGATGCCGGTCAGGTTGACCTCGGTGCCCCGCGGTGGTCAGGGGCGAAGGTCACGCCGGACGGGCCGACCGGCCCCGGTCCGCCGCGGTCGCGGTGACCTTCGGCCCGCGCGCTTCGCGCCCGACGGCACGTGTGCGCAGATGCGCATCGATCGACCCTTCGAGCGTGGACGAGATCACCGCCCTCCAGGCCGAGGTCCTGCGGACACTCGCGCATCCGCGGCGTCTCGAGATCCTCCATCGGCTCGCCGAGTCGCCGGCTGAGGTCAACCGGCTCGCGCGAGACCTCGGCCGGTCGCAGCCGAACGTCTCGCAGCATCTCGCGATCCTCCGGAACGCCGGCCTCGTCGAGGCCGACAGGAACGGCCGCGAGGTGACCTACCGCATCGCCGACCCGGACGTGATGGTGGCCTGCGGGCTGATGCGCTCGGTCCTCCAGCGCCGGCTCGTCCGGCTCGGCCGCCTGTCCGCCACCGGTCAGGTCGCCACCGATCTGGCCGCCGATCTCACGGCGGACGTCACGACCGACCTCATGGCCATCCAGTGACCGAGGAGTCAGGCATGGAAGAACCCCTCAACCTCGTCCTCTTCTCGGGGACCGACGACAAGCTCCAGGCGGCCGCCGTCCTCACGGCCGGCGCCGCGGCGCTCGGTCGGCCCGTGAACCTGTTCCTCCAGTACTGGGCCCTCGACGCCTTCCGCGCGGACCGGATCGCGACCGATCACGGTCTCGCCCCCGAGGCGGGCCCCGCCGGCCGCGCCGCCGTCGACGCGCTGCGCGAGGCGGGCCAGGCGAGCTGGGCGGAGACGCTCCGCCAGGCGAAGGATCTCGGCCAGGTCGACATCGAGGCCTGCTCTCTGTCGATGGACCTGCTCCACCTCGAGCAGCGCGACCTCGACCCGCTCGTCGATGGGGTCGAGGGCGTCGCCTCGTTCTACCTCCAGGCCGGCGACGGCCAGATCGTCTTCATCTGACGGAAGGGGGACGCCATGACTCTCACCCAGGCAGCGGTCGTTGTCGACGCGCGGGGCCTGTCCTGCCCGATGCCCATCGTCCAGACCGCGCAGCAGATCCGGACGGTTCCCTCCGGCGCGCTCGTCGAGGTCCTCGCCACCGACCCGGGCTCGGTCCGGGACTTCACGGCCTGGTGCCGCTCGACCGGCCACGAGCTCGTCGAGTCCTCCCAGGACGGGCCGGTCTACCGGTTCGTCATCCGCCGAAAGTGAGCGCCGAGATGGTCGTCGCAGCACCCGAGCGCGAGATCGCGCCGGAGGTCGCCCTCGAACCGCAACCCGCGCCGGCGCCCGCCTCCGAGGCCCGGGTCGAGCCGCGCGAGCTCGTGCTGATCTGGTACAGCGGCGACCTCGAGAAGTCGTGGGCGTCGCTGATCCTCGCCTCGACGGCCGCCGCGAGCGGCATGCCGACGAAGGTGTTCATCACGTTCTGGGGCCTCCAGGCCTTCGTGAAGGGCTCGAAGCGGATCACCGGCGAGACCTGGATGCAGCGGATGCTCAGCGTCATGCAGCGTCCGGGCATGGGCCACCGGAAGCTCTCGAAGATGAACTTCCTCGGGCTGGGCCCCTGGATGATGGGCGTCCTCGCCCGCAAGTACGGCGTGGCGAAGCCGGAGGAGCTCCTCGAGGCCTGCATGGCCCTCGGCGTCGAGTTCATGCCCTGCCAGATGACGATGGACATGTACGGCCTCAAGCGCGAGGACCTCGTCGACGGCCTCGGCGAGCCCGTCGGAGCCGCCACCGTCATCGAGCTGCTCGCGAACGGCGCCGCGCCGCTGTTCATCTGACGACGAAAGGGATGCCTCCGATGCTCGAAACAACCCCGCGCCCGGCGGTCACCCGGACGATCGACGCCCGCGGCAGCTACTGCCCTGGGCCGCTGATGGAGCTCATTCGCGTCATCCGCGAGTCCTCGGTCGGCGACGTGCTCGAGGTCCGGTCGTCCGACAAGGGCTCGAAGATCGACATTCCCAAATGGGTCGAGAAGGCCGGCCACCGGCTGGTCGCGCTCGACGAGCGAGACGGCTACGACGCGATCGTCGTCGAGAAGCTGCGGTAGGACGGCCGTGGACAGGATCGTCATCGTCGGCGGCGGCGTCGGCGGGACGCTCACCGCGAACCTGCTCGCCCGCAAGCTGCGCCGGCGCGTCCGCGACGGATCGGTCTCGGTGACCGTGGTGGACGAGACCGGGACCCACACGTACCAGCCGGGCTTCATGTACATCGCTCTGGGCGGCGAGCGGGCGAAGAACCTGCGCCGCCCGGAGCACTCGCTCCTCGACGCCGGCGTTGACCTCGTCGTCGGCGCCGTCGAGCGGGTCGACGAGGACACCCGGGTCGTTCGGCTCCGGGATGGGCGCCTCGTCCCGTACGACCAGCTCGTCCTGGCGAGCGGCTGCCGGATCGTCCCCGAGGCGATAGAGCACTTCGCCACCGAGGCACATCACTTCTACACTCCCGAGGCCGCCGAACGGCTCCGGGAGGCGCTCGATCGCTTCACCGGCGGCCGGATCGTCATCGGCATCGCCGGGATGCCCTACAAGTGCCCGCCCGCGCCGCTCGAGGTCGCCTTCCTCATCGAGAGCGAGCTCCGCGAGCGTGGGCTGCGCGATCGCGCCGAGCTCCATTTCTGCTCGCCGATCGGTCGGGCCTTCACGATCGAGACGGTCTCGGAGATGGCGACTCCGATCCTCGAGCAGAAGGGGATCGAGCTCCACACGTTCTTCAACGTCGAGACGATCGACCCCGAGCGGAAGGTCGTCGGCAGCCTCGAGGGCGAGGAGCTCGGCTACGACCTCCTCATCCTCGTCCCGCCCCACCGCGGCCAGCAGTTCGTCATCGACTCCGGCCTCGCGCCGGCGCCGGGTGGCTGGCTGCCGACGGATCGCCACACCCTCCAGGTCGGCGGCCGACCGAACGTGTTCGCGCTCGGCGACGCGACCGACCTGCCGCTCTCGAAGGCGGGCTCGACCGCCCACTTCGAGGCGCCGGTCGTGACCGAGCGGATCGCCGCCGCGATCGAGGGCCGCGACCCGGCCGGCAAGCACGCCGACTACGAGGGCCGGGTCATGTGCTTCTTCGAGATCGGGGACGGCAAGGGGACGCTGCTTCGGTTCGACTACGACCACCCGCCGCAGCCACCGCGCCCGAACCGGCTCTGGCACCTCGGGAAGATCGTCTTCAACAAGACGTACTGGCACACGGTCCCGCGCGGTCGCGTCTGAACCGCGGTCTCGGGCCGATCGGCCCGAACCGGAAGGGCCCTCCGGCGCTTCCGCGCGACGCGGCACCGCCCGTAGGGTCACCGCGAGGAGGCTCGAATGATCGCGACGCGACCGCCCGCCCCGGCGCCCGACCAGGCGACCGACCAGGCGACCGACCACGACGCCGTGCGACGGCTCGTCGTCACCGATTACAGCCGCCAGCTCGTCGCCGGCGCGATCTACGAGTCGCTCGTCGAGGCGCTCCACGTCCGCGCTGGCGCGCTCTGCGACGACGAGCGGGCGTGGCTGCGGAGCTGGCTCGCGACGGCCGTGCCGCGGATGACGGAGCGGACCGTCAACACCCTCGCCGCTCAGCTCGAGGCCGCGCTCTGGACGGCACCGGCCGGCCTCCTCGAGCGGCTCGAGGAACGCCGGCGCCGGGCCGGGCTCGGCGTCGAGTGAAGGAGGGAGAACATGCGCGTCCTGCTCGCCCTCGACGGGTCGGCCGCGGCCGATCACGCCCGCGTCCTGACGGGCTCGCTCGACTGGCCCGCCGGATCGGTCATCGAAGTCGTCGCCGTCGCGAGGTCGACCCTCGCCCTCACGGCGCTCGACCCGAGCGCCCCCGCGCTCGAGGAGCAGCGGGCCAGGCTCGACCGGGTCGTCGCCGACGCGGCCCGGGCCCTGAGCGGCGGTCCACTGAGCGTCGAGACCCGGGTCCTGTCGGGGCGCCCGGCGTCGATCATCGTCGACGAGGCGGCCCGCTTCCGGGCCGACCTCGTGATCGTCGGCAGCCGCGGCCACGGCCCGATTCCGACGATGCTGCTCGGCTCCACCTCGGCCGAGGTCGTCGACCGGGCACCGTGCCCGGTCCTGGTCGCCCGGTCGGAGCAGATCGGCTCGGTCGTCCTGGGCGTCGACGGCTCGGAGACGGCCCAGCTCGCGATCGACTACCTGGCCGGCTTCGGGCTCCTCAAGGCGCTTCCGTCGACGGTCGTCAGCGTCGTTCCGCCGATGCCGCCGCTCGTCGATCCGATGAGCGGGATCGGGTTCGGGATGTACGCCGAGCCGCCCGAGCGGGCAGGGGCGGCCTTCTCGGAAGCGCGGGCGGCGCACGAGCGGATCGCGATGAACGCGGCGCACGACCTTCGCGCCGCCGGCTTCGATCCTGCCTGCGAGGTCCGCGACGGCGACCCGGCGCACGTCCTCATCGAGCTCGCCCGCCAGCGGCCCGACGCGCTCCTCGTCGTCGGGACGCACGGACGGACGGGGATCACCCGGGTCGTCCTCGGCAGCGTGGCGCGCAACGTCCTGCTCCACGCGGGCGCGTCCGTGCTCGTCGTCCGCGGACCGGTCCGCGAACGTCAGCCGACCCGGATGGCGCAGGCGGCCGCCGTCGGCCTGTCGAGCTGAAGGCGGGCAGCGGCCGAACGGACGAGCACCGGCCGAAGAGGAAGCACGTGCGGGAGGTTGGCGATGGGCGACACGCTCGCGGGACTCGGGCCTGAAGCCACGGACGAGGGTGGCCTGCCGGGGACGACGGTCACGCTGACCGCCGAGGGTTGGGAGCGCGCCGACTACGTGGCGCCCGAGGACGACTGGACGCTCGAGGATGATGGCGCCTGGCAGGCGCCGGACGGCCGGACCAGGACCTGGTTGACCGCGAGCGAGCGACCGACCTGAGTCGGGATGACGGCTAGCGAAGTCGCGCGAGGCGCAGCGCAGCGTCCGCGATCACGAGGTCCTCCCGCGCCCGGATGACGAGGACCCGCGGCGGGGAGCCCGGCATCAGCCGTCGGACGCGGCCGGCGACCGCCCGGCGGACGGACACGGCATGCTCGCCGATGCCGCCCGTGAACACGATCGCGTCGAGGCGGCGAAGGCGCGTCGCCGCCGCGGCGACCTCGGCGGCCGCACGGTCGACGAACATCGCCAGCGCGAGTCGGGCCCGCTCGTCGCCCTCGCGCGCGTCCGCCTCGAGGGCGCGAACGTCGGCGCTGCCGGCGATCGCGAGGAGCCCCGATTCCCGGTCGAGCGCGGCCTCTGCCTCGTCGGGGGAGAGGCCGCGCCGGAGCGCGAGGAGGATGGCGCCCGGGTCGATCGAGCCCGAGCGCGTGGTCATCATCAGGCCCTCGAGCGGTGTCAGGCCCATCGAGGTCCAGGCCGACCGACCGGCACGGACGGCCGTGACCGAGCAGCCGCCGCCGAGATGGGCGACGACGAGGTCGAGCCGTCCCGGGGCCGCGCCCAGCCGCCGCGACGCCTCCCGCACCGACCATTCGACCGACAGGCCGTGGAAGCCGTAGCGCCTGATCCCCCAGTGGTCGAACCAGGAGCCGGGCACCGGGTAGCGCCAGGCGACCTCGGGCAGCGTCGCGTGAAAGGCCGTGTCGAAGCAGGCCACGTGGGGAACCGCGGGCAGGAGGCCGCGGGCGACCCGGATGACCCCCAGCGCGACGGGATTGTGCAGCGGGGCCAGTGCCGAGAGCTCGTCGAGACGGGCGAGCGTGGCGTCATCGACCCGGACCGGCGTCCGAAACCGCGCGCCGCCGTGGACCACGCGGTGGCCGACCACGGCCGGTTCGGGGGCGCCGGCCCGGAGCTCCGCGAGGAGCCGCTCGAGGAGCCGTCGATCGTCGGCCTCGGTAGCCCGCGCCGGCCGGTCGGCGGCCGCTGCCCCGAGCGTCCGCCGGGCCCCGTCGACGACGCTCGCCTTGATCGTCCGCGACCCGGCATTGAGGACGAGCGCAGTCCTCGCCGCGCCCGTCGGGCTCACGCCGGCCAGCGCCAGTCGCGGATCTCGGGCGGGTCGTCGCCGAAGCGCCGCGTCCAGGCCCGGGCCGCTAGCCGCCGTTCCTCCATCTCCTGGCGAAGCCCGCCGGCCTGCTCGCCGAGGCCGGGCACCCGGTCGATGACGTCCATGACGAGGTGGAACCGGTCGAGGTCGTTGAGCATGACCATGTCGAACGGCGTCGTGGTCGTGCCCTCCTCCTTGTAGCCGCGGACGTGGAGGTGGTCGTGGTTGTGGCGCCGGTACATGAGGCGGTGGATGAGCCATGGGTAGCCGTGGTAGGCGAAGACCGTCGGGACGTCGGGCGGGAAGAGCGAGTCGTACTCGCGGTCCGGCATCCCGTGGGGATGCTCGGTCTCCGGCTGGAGGCGCATGAGATCGACGACGTTCACGACCCGGACCCGGAGGTCGGGCAGCTTCTGGCGGAGGAGGTCGGCCGCGGCGAGGACCTCCATCGTCGGGATGTCGCCGGCGCAGGCGAGGACGACGTCCGGCTTGGCGCCGCGATCCGTGCCCGCCCAGCGCCACATCCCGATGCCGCGCGTGCAGTGGGAGATGGCCTCGTCCATCGACAGCCACTGGGGCGAGGGCTGCTTGCCGGCCACGATGACGTTCACGTACTGCCGGCTCCGCAGGCAGTGGTCCGCGACCGACAGGAGGCAGTTCGCGTCGGGCGGCAGGTAGACCCGGACGACCTCGGCGCTCTTGTTGACGACGTGATCGATGAAGCCCGGGTCCTGGTGGCTGAAGCCGTTGTGGTCCTGGCGCCAGACGTGGCTCGAGAGGAGGTAGTTGAGCGAGGCGACCGGGCGCCGCCAGGGGATGTCGTCGCTGACCTTCAGCCACTTCGCGTGCTGGTTGAACATCGAGTCGACGATGTGGGTGAATGCCTCGTAGCAGTTGAAGAGGCCGTGCCGGCCGGTGAGGAGATAGCCCTCGAGCCAGCCCTCGCAGAGGTGCTCGGAGAGGATCTCCATCACCCGGCCGTCGGGCCCCAGGTGGTCGTCGGTCGGCAGGACCGGCTCGAGCCAGGTTCGATCCGTCGCCTCGAAGACGGCGTTCAGTCGGTTCGAGGCCGTCTCGTCCGGGCCCATGATCCGGAAGTTGTCGGGGTTGCGGCGGACGACGTCGCGCAGGAACGTGCCGAGGACGCGGGTCGCCTCGGCGGTCGATCCGCCGGGTGCGGGGACGTCGACGGCGTAGTCGGCGAAGTCCGGCAGCCGGAGGTCGCGGAGGACCTCGCCGCCGTTCGCGTGCGGGTTCGCGCTCATCCGCCGGTCGCCCTTGGGAGCCAGCTCGAACAGGTCGGGCCGCAGCGCGCCGGTCTCGTCGAAGAGCTCCTTCGGGCGATAGCTGTGGAGCCAGGCCTCGAGCTGGCGGAGGTGCTCCGGGTTCGAGCCCATACCCGACAGGGGCACCTGGTGGGCGCGGAACGTGCCCTCGACGAGCTCCCCATCGACCGTCTCGGGTCCGGTCCAGCCCTTCGGCGAACGGAGGATCAGCATCGGCCAGCGCTGCCAGCGCGCCTCGCCGTCGCGCCGCGTCCGCTCCTGGATCGCCGCGATCTCGTCGGCGATCTCGTCGAGCGCCGCGGCCATCGCGACGTGCATCTTCGCCGGGTCGTCGCCCTCGACGATGACGGGCCGGTGGCCGTAGCCCTCGAAGAGCGAGATGAGGGTCTCGTTCGGCAGCCGACCCAGGACCGTCGGGTTCGCGATCTTGTAGCCGTTGAGGTGGAGGATCGGCAGGACGGCGCCGTCGCGGATCGGGTTGAGGAACTTGTTCGAGTGCCAGCTGCCAGCGAGGGGGCCGGTCTCCGCCTCGCCGTCGCCGATCACGCAGGCGACGAGAAGGCCCGGGTTGTCGAAGGCGGCGCCATAGGCGTGGGCCAGCGAGTAGCCGAGCTCGCCGCCCTCGTGGATCGAGCCCGGGGTCTCGGCGGCTGCGTGGCTGGGGATGCCGCCCGGAAACGAGAACTGGCGGAAGAGCGCCGCCATGCCCTCGACGTCGCGGCTGACGTCCGGGTAGAGCTCGCTGTACGTCCCCTCGAGGTAGGCCGTGGCGACGACCGCGGGCCCGCCGTGGCCCGGGCCCGTGATGTAGATCGCGTCGAGGTCGCGTTCGACGATGAGCCGGTTGAGGTGGGTCCAGATGAACGTCAGGCCGGGCGTCGTCCCCCAGTGGCCAAGGAGCCGCGGCTTGATGTCCTCACCCCGGAGCGGCTCGCGGAGGAGCGGGTTGGCGAGCAGGTAGATCTGGCCGACCGACAGGTAGTTCGCGGCCCGCCACCATTCGTCCATCCGCTCGAGCAGTTTCTGGTCGAGGGCGTGCCCCGCGGTCGCGGCCGGGCCGTGCCGCCCGTCGGTCGTGTCGTAGATCGACGGCTCCTTCGGGGCGGGACCGGGCGTCGGCGGGATCGGGATCGCGGCGAGGACGGGGTCGGGCATCGGGGGCTCCTCGGGAGATCGCGGTCGGGGAGGCTGGCCGGCCGCGTTCCTGCGGTGTCGTCAGGTGTGTCCCTGCCAGAGTGCGCCGAATCGGCTGACCGGTCCAACCCGCCGACCGGCGTGCGACCTCTCGCAGCTGCATCGAATTCCGCCGACCGCTGAACCGGACTGGCCGACCCCGGGTCACCCGTATGGGGTCTGGTGTGGCTTGACACGGTTGAGTACCGTTGTCGAGAGGCAAGAGTCAGGAGGGGCGGTCGGACCTGTCCGGCCGCGGAAGGGGGTTCCGGCCGAGCGGCGGTGGCCACGCCGAATTCGCGCCCCGCAGCCCAACGAGCGACGCCGCCTTCGCCCACCTATCGGGTGACCCGCGGCGCCCTGTCCCAGCACTCATCCGGCATTCATCCAGTCACGGGAAGCGGGCCGCGCGCACGCCGGTCAGTGACGAACCGGCCCTCGACGACCACCTTCCGCGGCGTCCGTTCCTTCGGTGAACGCGCCCTGGTTCAGCATGGCCCGTCGCGGCCCCGATCTGCATCTTCGCGTGCGCGCACGCCGCCGAAAGGAGGGGAGGCGGCCAGCAGATCA
>DASTSC010000259.1:0-14122 GCA_035760905.1 Candidatus Limnocylindrales bacterium
GCGGAGGTCGCGCTCGAACCCGGCCCGCCGGAGCGACACGTCCGAGAGCACCGACATCATGTAGATGACGAACGGCTCGCGCTTCGCCCGGTTGAGCGCCTCGCGCCGCGTCCGGTCCACGAGCGTGAGAAGGTAGCCGGCCGTCTCGACGGATCCCGGATCCCGACCCGCCTCCATGGCCGCCGCTCGCAGCCGTTCGAGGATCCCGCGCAGCGACGGGATCGACTCGGCCGGGCGGGCGAGATAGGCGTCCGCCTTGCGTCCCGCGAGCTCGACGAACTCCCGCCGGTAGGCGGCGACGCCGATCGGAATGCGGTGCGGCGGCGCGAACATCGGCTGGATCGGCGGCAGACCGGGCCGGGCGGAGGGCAGACGCTCACCGGCCCACAACGCCCGGATCTGGTCGATCGCGTCGGAGACGCGGTCGACGGCGGTGGCCGGGTCGTATCCGATCCCCATCTGCTGGAGCCGGAGCGGCAGCCCGGTCCCGAGGGCCATGACGATCCGACCCGGCAACAGCTCGTCGAGCGCGGATCCGGTCATCGCGAGGACGACCGGGTGCCGGGTGTACGGGTTGACGGCGCCGAGGGCGACCCGAAAGTCGGTCCCGTCCTCGTCGCGCCCCATCGCCCCGGCGACCGACGAGGCGAACGTCACCGCGTCCCGCTCGAAGTAGCTGTCGTGGATCCAGAGCGAGTCGAGACCCGAGTCACGCGCCCGGCGGGCCCACTCGACGACGTCGTCGAGATCGCCGCGCGCGGCGAGTCCGAGCCCGATGGGACGGGGGAGGGTGGCCACGGACCCGATCATAGCGCTGTCCGCGGCCACTTGCTACTTGGCGGGAGCACGTTCCCCGCGAGGCCGGATCACCCGGTGACGGTCACCGTGCCGGTCATCGAGGGATGGATCCGGCAGTGGTAGGTGAACGTGCCGGCCGTCTTGAACGTCTCCTTGAACGTCGCTCCCTGGTTGAGCGTCCCGCTCGTGTCGCCGCCCTGATCGAACGTGACGGTGTGGCCCACGTCGTCCTGGTTCGTCCAGGTCACCGTGGCGCCCTTGGCGACGGTCAGCGAATCCGGTCCGAACGCGAAGTTGAGGATCGTGACGGCGTCGCCGCCGCCACCGGATGCCGCCGACGCGGACGGCTCGGTGGACGCCTCCGCCGACGGGCTGGCAGCGACCGACGGGCTCGCCGCGACCGACGGGTTCGCCGCGACCGACGGGCTCGCGGGTGCGGCGACGCTCGGCGCCACCGACGGTGAGGCTGCGGTGCCGCTGCACGCGGCAGCGGCGAGGGCCAACGACGCGACGAGCGCCGCAAGCGGACGGGACATGGCAATCGGACGCAAGGCCGGCACGACAACTCTCCTCGATCTGATGCTTCAGGATGGCAATACGCGCGCCCGGGTGCGCCGGATTGTCTCGCTATGCTCGAACGGTGGGCCGGACTGCCAGATGACGCTGTGGCCGGACGAGCGCGAGGTCCGTCGTCTCGAGCTCCACGAGGCGCGCGTCCATGCGATGCGACCGGGGCGGCATGTCCGGGAGCTCGCGGACGGCGTCGTCCTCTACGACGAGACCGACCCCGACCCGTTCTGGAACCGTCTCGCGACGCCGCGCCTGCCGGCCGACGAGAAGGCCTTTCGGCGGCGGCTCGACGAGGTCATCGTCTACTTCGCCACGCTCTCCCGCCGGCCGCACCTGTGGGCCTCGCCCGGCTATCACCAACCGCCCGACCTCGAGCGCCGGCTGCGTGAGGCGGGCTTCGTCGACCTCGGGCGAGGGCTCCTCATGGCGCTCACCCGCCCCGAACGGTCGACGGCGGCCGCGACTCCGGCCGAACGGGGGATCACGGTCGAGCGGCTCCGCGGGGAGCGCGGCGACCGCAACCCCACGGTCGCGGCGGAGGTCGCGCTCGTGGCGGCCGAGGCCTTCGCCGCCGACAGCGAGGCCCGATCGGTCATGGTCGACGACGTGCTCGGACTCCTGGCGCGAGTCGAGTTCGCCGCGTACCTCGTCCGTGCGGACGGTGAGCCGGCGGCCGTCGCGAAGGCGACCACCTTCGACGGCGCCACCTACCTGTCCACGATCGGCACCCGGCCGCGGTTTCGGGGGCGCGGTCTCGCGGCGCTGGCGACGGCCGCGGCGGCGAGGGACGCCCAGGCCGCGGGCAGCGCCTGGATCTACCTCGGCGTCTTCGAATCGAACCTCACCGCACGCCGGCTCTACGACCGTCTCGGGTTCGAGGACGTCGGCGAGGCGGCCGGCGACTGGCTCCTGTGACCACCCGGCTGGTCGTGGGCTGGGCCACGATCGACACCGAACGAGCGGCTGCCGGCTGGCCGGCCGGCGGCAGGCTGGGCGACGACGGCGCGGTGGGCGCCCGGGCGCTCCGCGCGTCGACCGTGGACGGTCTCGTCCTCCTGGAGCCGTCGACGGAGGGGCGCCTCGCGGCCTCGCTCGCCCGACGCGGCGAAGGGCCCGCCGTCGTCTACGTGCGGACCGGTCGGACTGCCGCGGGGCTGCGGAGGGCGGGCCTGGTCCTGTCGGCGATCGCGCCCGGACCGTTCGGGCCCCAGGCGCTGGTGCTCGGCGGGTCGCGGTTCGGGCCGCACGTGATCGCCGTCTTCGACCCCGCGAGCCTCGATACCATCGAGCCGTGACCGATTCCGCGCCCGTCGCGATCCGCCCGGCGCGCGCCTCCGACGCGGAGGCGATCGCGGCCCTGTTCACCGGCGAGGGCTACCCGGCCGGGGCCACCGACATCGTCGAGCGGCTCGAGCGGTTCGACTCGCCCTATTCCCGCGTCCTCGTCGCCGACCTCGACGGCGACGTCCTCGGCTTTCTCGCGGTCCACGTCATCCCGCGCTTCGAGCACGACGATCGGATCGTCCGGATCGTGGCCCTCGTCGTCGACCCGGGAGCTCGCGAGCGCGGCGTCGGACACCTCCTCATGGGCGAGGCCGAGCGGATCGGCGAGGAGGTCGGCGCTGCGTTCGTCGAGGTGACCGCCGGGCACCATCGGCCGGAGGCGCGCCGGCTCTACGAATCGATCGGCTACGACGCCTCCGTGACGGCGTACCTGCGCAAACGACTCGGCGCGTGACCGCGGCAGCCCGTCCGAACGGGCCGGGTGCAGCCTCGCACGACGGGTCAGATGAATCCGGACCCGTGATCCGCGTTGCCGACCTGCACAAGTCGTACGGCGACGTCCGGGCCGTCGACGGCGTGAGCTTCGCCGTCGCCCGCGGCGAGATCTTCGGGCTGCTCGGGCCGAACGGCGCCGGCAAGACGACGACGGTCGAGATGCTGGAGGGCCTGCGGACGCCCGACGGCGGTGAGCTGTCGGTGCTCGGGGTGGACGTCGCCCGCCGTCCCGACGCGATCAAGCCGCGGATCGGCGTCGCTCTCCAGACCGCGGCGCTCTACCCGAAGCTGACGGTGGTCGAGGTGCTCGAGCTCTTCCGCAGCTTCTACCCGCTCCCGGGCCCCGCCACGTCGGAGCTCGTCGAGGCGCTCGGGCTGACCGAGCGCAGGGACGCCCGCACCGAGGAGCTCTCGGGCGGGCAGCGGCAGCGGCTCGCGGTCGCGCTGGCCCTCGTCAACGACCCCGAGCTCGTCTTCCTCGACGAGCCCACGACTGGCCTCGACCCGGCCGCCCGCCGCGCGCTCTGGGACCTCATCGCCCGTCTTCGCGACCGGGGCAGGACGGTCCTGCTCACGACCCACTACATGGACGAGGCCGAGATCCTCTGCAATCGGATCGCGATCATGGATCATGGTCGGATCCTCCAGCTCGGAACGGTCGACGAGCTCGTGGCCCGCCAGTCGCTCCAGCGCTCGGTTCGGTTCGATCGGGAGGAGGCGCTGCCGGATGCAGCGCTCGCCGAGCTGGCGGGCGTCGTGCGGATCAGCCACGACGAGACCTCGGTCATCCTCTACACGACCGACGTGCCGGCGACGATCGGCGGACTCCTCGCCCTCGGCGCGGAGCGCGGCGCCGAGCCGCGCAACCTCCTCGTCCGGCGCCCGACCCTCGAGGACGTCTTCCTCGAGCTGACCGGCCGCGCGATCCGGGACTAGCCGATGCGACCGCTCATCCGGTTGACGATCGCGAACCTGCGCAGCTTCCTGCGCAGCCGGCTGGCGATGTTCTGGACCCTCGCCTTCCCGCTCATCTTCATCTTCCTGTTCGGCTTCATCTTCCAGGGCAGCCAGTTCGACGTGAAGCTCGGCTGGGTCGACGAGGACGGGTCGGCGGCGTCGGCGACGCTCGAGCAGGCCTTCGAGCGGAGCGGGGTGGCGAAGCTGACCGAGGACTCGCGGAGCGACGCGCTGGCGCTCATGCGGAACGGCAAGGTCGAGGCCGTCGTCGTCGTGCCCCACGGGTACGGCGCGGCCGTCGAGGCGGGCGCGCACGTGGACGTCACCCTCTATACCGACGCAGCACAACAGCAGGCGAGCCAGAGCGTTCGGCAGGTCGTCGGCAACATCGTCGGGGTCGTCGCCCTCGGCGGTCGTCAGCCGATCGTCGCCGTCGCCGAGCAGCCGGTCCAGACCAACGACCTCAACTTCATCAGCTACTTCGTGCCGAGCATGCTCGGGCTGTCGCTCATGCAATCCGGGCTGTTCGCGGCGATCCCGCTCGTCGCCGACCGCGAGAAGCTGATCCTCAAGCGCCTCGCCGCGACGCCCCTCCGGCGCTGGCAGCTCGTCGGCAGCAACGTCCTCATGCGACTGCTCCTCGCGCTCGCGCAGGCGGTCGTGATCGTCGGCGTCGGCGTCGCCTTCTTCGGCGTCCGGGTCACCGGCAATCTCGCGGTGATCGGCGGCTTCATCGTCCTGGGCTCGGTCACGTTCCTCGCGATCGGCTACCTCGTGGCGTCGTTCGCGCGGACGGAGGACGAGGCCAACGGGATGGTGAGCGTCCTCCAGTTCCCGATGATGTTCCTGTCCGGCACGTTCTTCGTGCTCGACCAGATGCCCGACTTCATGCAGGGCATCGCCCGGGTGATTCCGCTGACCTACCTGTCGGATGCCCTCCGCCAGGCGATGGTCGACGGCACGGCGATCAGCCCTCTCTGGCTGTGCGGGGTGGTCCTCGCCGGGTGGCTCGTCGTCTGCTTCGGGATTGCGGCCCGCAACTTCCGCTGGCAGTAGGCGGCGGACGCCTACCAGCGCTCCTCGCGGACGACCTCGTCGAACGGCCGGCGGCCGCCGGCCCTGTTCGGCCGCGTGGTCGCGGACGGGTCCGCCGGATAGCCGAACGAGAGAACGTACTCGCACCACCGATCCGCAGGCAGGTCGAGGATCCGCCGGACGAGCGGCTGGTCGTAGACGGTCGCGGGGCAGCTGCCGATCCCGAGCTCCCAGGCGACGAGGCGCATCTGCGCCGCGGCGCCGCCGAGATCCCACATGACCGACAGCGGCTCGTCGGTGTGCGGATCCGGTGTCACCAGCGCGATCGCGGCGGCCGCTCCGCCGAGATGCCCGGCGTAGGGCCCGACGGCGCTCAGCTCCCGCAGCCGGTCGCGGTCCCGGACGACGATGAACGTCCAGCGCTGGAGGTTCTTCGACGATCCCGCCCGGCGGCCGGCATCGAGGATCGCGCGGAGCGCCGCGGGCTCGATCGGTCGGTCGTCGAAGCGACGCACGACCCGCAGCCGCGCGACGGCATCCCGGACGTTCATGCCCGGCGGGCCCATCGGAGCAGACGCGCCGGCAGCACGAGCCAGAGCAGGGCGGTCGCGCCGGCTGGCCCGCTCTCGATCGCGTCCGGGATCGGCGGCTCAGGGAGGCGCCGGGCATCGAAGGCCGCGGCCCGGTCGGCGGACTCAGCCGGCGTCGGACCTCCGAGGGCCTCGGCGAGGAACCCGGCCACGAGCCGCCGGTAGGCGGCGCGCTCGTACAGGTAGCTGTGGTCGCCACCCGGTATCACCTCGACCCGAACCCGGGCGCTCGGTCCCGGGGAGGATGCCCGCGCTCGTCGCGCCTCGTCGGCGAGGCGACCGACGTGCTCGACTGGGACGACCTCGTCGAGCTCGCCGTGGACGAGCAGGAGGGGACCCCGGTAGCGCGCCGCGGCACGCGACGCGCTGACGTCGTCGAGCCGGTGCGCCCGGGGCCGGACGAAGACGCGCGCGGTCAGCCATGCGAGCGGCGCCGCGACGGGCGCGGGGATCGGCAGCCGGGCGAGACGGAACGTCAGCCGGGTCAGCCGGTACGGATCGGCCGGCGAGGAGGTGCTGACGGCCGCCGCGACTCGGGACTCGCGGGCGGCGGCGATGAGCGCGCCCGCCCCGCCCATCGAGTGCCCGACGATGCCCACGGCGGTCACCTCGGGCCGGGCGGCGAGGACCCGGACCGCCGCCGCGGCGTCCGCGCCGTACTCACCGGCGCTCACGGGGAGGACCTCGGGCGCGTTGTCGCCGTTGCCGCGAACGTCGAAGGCGAGGACGTGGAAGCCGGCGGCGTTGAGCGCGCCGGCGAGGGGAAGCGTCCGGTCCCGGGCGGACTCCCAGCCGTGGACGAGGACGACACCCGGTCCCGGCGATCCGCCGTTCGCCGGCATGAACCAGCCGGGGAGCGTGAGCTCGCCCGACGGGATCGCGACCGGCTCGAAAGCGAGCCCGACGTCGCCGGGCACGTGGAGCGGCGGCAGCTGGCGGGGATAGCCGGCGTGGGCGCGATAGAGCAGCGCGAACCGGTAGGCGAGCGCGACCGGCGCCGCGGCGGCGGCGGTCAGCAGGCTCGTCCGGCGGAGCGCTCCCATGTCGTCGGATCGTAGAACGAGTGACTCGAGGAGGCCTCGACGCGGTTCGTCGCGCCCGGCCCTCGCTAGACTTCGCCGGTGCCGTCACGCGATCCGCACGTCGTCCTCGGGGTCGATCGTGGAGCGAGTCAGGCCGCGATCAAGGCAGCCTGGCGGCGTCTCGCCCGCGAGCACCATCCCGACGTCGCGAGCTCGGACCCGGCCGCGGTCCGGCGGGCCACCCGTCAGATGGCCGAGATCAACGCCGCGTACGAGCAGCTGCGCACGGTCGGCCGCAGCCCCGGTGCCGCGAGCCCCCGTTTCGATCGCGACGCGACGACGACCGACCGAACGGGGCGTGGGGGCCCGCAGCGACGCTCGGGCGCAGGGGGACCGCCGCCGACGCCCCGGTCACGCCCGGTCACCGGCCGCGTCGACACCTCGACGACGTTCCGGCCGCGCAACAGCACGATCTCGAGCGGACCCGCGATCCTGCGCGGCGTCCGCGTGCCCTTTCCGCGCTCGCGGCGGGCGCAGGATGCGCTCCGGGCCTCGAAACCGACCGGGCCCGTGGAGCGCGGCCGCCTCCGGAACTTCCGGCGGCCGGCCCGGCCCACGCTCGAGCATGCCCGCGAGCATGTCCTCGAGTTCGGCAAGTTCCGCGGCCACACCCTCGGCGAGGTCGCGGCCTTCGAGCCGTCGTACATCGACTGGCTGGCGCGGACGATCAGCCGCGACCCGGAGCTCGTCTCCGCGGCGCTGGTCGTCCAGTCGGAGCTCGACCGGCGTGGCGGCGGACGGCGCGATCGACCCGCTCCGCGCGTCGAGCAGGAGCGCCGTTCGGTCGGCTGAGCGAGACGCGGGCGGTTCGCGCGGCCCTCCGTGGTGTCGGACATGAAGACGCCCCGCCGGCGGGTCGGCGGGGCGTTGTTGGCGGCGATGTGCGGGCCGCTGGACCGGCCGAACGATGATCTTGACGATTCCTGCCGTTCCCGTCCGGGCCTGTTGGCCGAAGTCCAGTTACTCGGCTCGTGAGCTGGGTCCGGGATCCTCCGCCGCAGCGACCGCGTCTCGCCCGTGGAGCGTCCGAGCCCGGCTCCGTGACCGACGCCCCAGGTGCCTCCCGGGTTCGGTGAACGGCGCAGGACGAACCCTACGGCCCGGTCCAGCCGGGGACAATGGCCCTTGCGTCCCGACGACGGCGGCTCGGTCGTCCGGCGCATCCACGCGCCGTTTCCGGGACGGGCGTACCAGGTGCGCGTGGGCACCGGGCCAACCGCAACGGCGCCGCAATGCCGGAGCCGGCGGTATCGATGCGGGCTAGAGGACGTCGTGAGCGCGCTCGGCCATGGGCCGGTCGGGCGCGAACGGGCTCGTCGCAACATCGGCGCCCACGACGAGGTCGACGAGCCGGCGTGCCCCACCCGCCGACGCCATCACGCCGTGGCCGCTGTAGCCCCCGTTCAACCAGATGCCGTCGGGGCCGAGCGAGCGGAGCGGGCCGATGAGCGGCCGATGATCCGGCGTGTACTCGTACTGGCCGGCCTGGAGGAACCAGCGCTGGCCGCGCTCCCAGACGTCGGCCCAGAACGGGACGAGCCGCGCGACGGAGACGGGCGAGGCCGGATCCAGGACCCGGAACGGGAAGTCGAGGGCGGGCTGGACGCCCCAGCTCGGCTCGGACGCCTCGGCGTCCGGGTCCGTCCAGAGGAGGAACGCGCCGCCGAACGCCGGCCGCCAGTGCGCTGCCGACCCGTCGTCGATCGTCATCGGCGCGTCGGGCGGGACCTCGGGGACGTCGGGCATCACGACCTTCTGGCGCCGCACTGGCCGGAGGTCGAGGGTCACCCCGGCGAGTGCCGCGGTGCGGGCGAGGAACGGGCCCGTGGCGAGGACGACCGCCGGGGCGTGGACGGAGCCATCGTGGGTCGCCACGCCGACGGCGCGGCCGCCGCGGACGAGCAGATCGGTCACGCGCTGGCCGAAGCAGAACGTGGCCGTCGCCCGGCGCCCCTCGCGGCCGGCCGCCCGGCGCTCGACGCCCTTCCCGCCGCACGCCGCGAGCGCGTAGCCCCACGCCAGCCGGACCTGGTCGAAGAACCCGTCCGCCGCCCGGAAGCGGGCCTGCCGGACCCCGGCCGAGAGGAACGGGTAGCGCCGCCGCGCCTCGGCCCCGTCGAGCAGCTCGACGTCGTCGAGGCCGAACGCCCGCTGGCGCTCGACGAGGGCGCGTTGGCGTGCCGCGGTCTCGTCGTCGAGTGCGCAGAAGAGGTAGCCGTTGCGCTCGATCCCGAGGTCGTAGCCCGGCAGCCCGGCCCGCTCGGCGAACGACTCGTAGAGCTCGAGCCCCTCGCGGACGAGCGCCATCTCCTCCGGGTTGTCGAACTGGAGCCGGAACGCGCCGCTCGCGGCGGCCGTCGTCAGCGTGGCCGGCCGCGGCCGCGCGTCGAGCACGACCGTCCGCAGGCCGGCCGCGGTCGCGTAGAACGCGGTCGCGCAGCCGACGACGCCCGCCCCGACGACCACGACGTCGGCCGTCTTCGGTGGGAGGTCGGCCGTCCGGAGCCGGAAGCGAGGGCTCATCGGCCGTATCTTGCCCGGCCGGTAGCCTTCGCCGGGTGAGCAGGTCGCGGATCGGTCCGATCGTCGTCGTGGTCGCCCTGCTCGCGCTCGCCGGCCTGGCGACGGTCGCGTTCGTGCCCGGGCTCATGGGTTCGGGCGGGGGAGGCTGTACCGACCAGCGCCAGGCGGGGCTCGTGCCGACGCTCGAGAAGCTGGTGCCGGCCACGCTCGAGGGACGGCCCGCCGACCGGCTCGACAGCGCCGTCACGTGCAGCCCGGATGGTCTCGGCAGCCTGGCCGGCCACGGCGTCGCATCGGTCGCCTCGGCGGGAGGACTCTGGGAGCTCGGTCCGGCGACAGGGGTAACGCTCGCCGTCTTCCGGCTGGACGGTCCCGAGCGCGCCGACCGAATCGCCGAGTTCTACGCGGAGGGCGCGGCACAGGCGCCCAAGGTCGCCAATCTCGTGACGACGCATCCGACGATTGCCGGGCGGCCGGCCACCCGGCTCGACTTCTCCGACGCGAACTTCCCCCAGGCGATCGTCGTCTGGCCGGCGGCTCAGCCGGACCTCGTGCACGTCGTCCTCGCGGCGGGCGTTCCGGACCGGATCGTCCAGGAGGCGATCGCCGCGTTCGGCGAATCGTGACCGTCGACATCCAGCCGACACGGCCCGGCGGACCGTTGCGGCGTGGCCGTGGGGTGCCCCGAGGGAGGATGGGGGAGTGATTCGCTGGCTCGGCCGGGTTCTCCTGCTGCGCGTCCTGCCGCGCCGGCTGCTGCCCGTGCTCACGGTCGTCGAGGTCGCGCAGCTTCTTCGCGCCGCGCGACGGCAGCGTCGCGCCCCGAAGGCGAGCCCGCGCCGGCGGCCCGGGGCCGATCCATGGAAGGCCGCGTTCACCGCCCATCGGGACCGCACCCACTCGGAGGATGTCGCCTGAGCCGGTGCTAGGCTGCCGGCCGTGACCTGGTCCCGCAAACGCGAGCAGTGGACCGCCGAGCGGCTCGGGCCCGCGATCGATCGGGCGCCCGAACGCAGGGCCCGCTTCTCGACGATCTCGGACGTCGAGGTCGACCGCCTCTACGGCCCGTGGTCCTGGCAGGCCGGTCGAGCCGGGGACGGGCGAGGTGGCGGCGGGCCGACCGCGGTCGACCAGCGCGGCCAGCCGCTGCGGCGCGAGCCGGGCCGCTGGGACGCGTTCGATCCTCTCCGCGACGTCGGCTTTCCCGGCGATCCGCCATTCACCCGCGGCATCCACCCCACGGGATACAGATCGCGCCTCTGGACGATGCGGATGTTCGCCGGGTTCGGCTCCGCCGAGGACACGAACGAGCGGTTCAGGCACCTGCTGGCGGCCGGCCAGACCGGCCTCTCGATCGCCTACGACATGCCGACGCTCTACGGCTACGACACCGACCAGCCCGAGGCGGAGGGCGAGTTCGGGACGTGCGGGGTGGCGGTGAGCAGCCTCGCCGACATGGAGGTCCTCCTCGACGGCCTGCCGCTCGACCGGATCTCGACGTCGATGACGATCAACTCGCCGGCCGCCCCGATCTGGGCGATGTACATCGCGGCGGCCGAGAAGCGCGGGGTTCCGCGGGCCGCCCTCGAGGGCACGACCCAGAACGACATCCTCAAGGAGTTCGTCGCCCAGAAGGAGTTCCTCTTCCCGCCCGAGCCGTCGATGCGGCTCGTCGTCGACACGATCGAGTTCGGCGCCCGCGAGCTGCCCCGGTGGAACACGATCTCGATCAGCGGCTACCACATCCGCGAGGCGGGCTCGACCGCGGTCCAGGAGCTCGCCTTCACGATCGCCGACGGGATGGCCTACGTCGAGGCGGCGATGGCCCGCGGGCTGCGCGTCGACGACTTCGCGCCCCGGCTCAGCTTCTTCTTCAACAGCCACGACGACTTCTTCGAGGAGATCGCGAAGTTCCGGGCGGCGCGGCGGGTCTGGTGGAAGCTCATGACCGAGCGCTACCGGGCCGAGAACGAGCGCTCGACGTGGATGCGCTTCCACACCCAGACCGCGGGCGTCTCGCTGACCGCCCAGCAGCCGCTCAACAACCTGACCCGGGTCGCGATCCAGGCGCTCGCCGCGGTCCTCGGCGGGACGCAGTCGCTCCACACCGATGCGTACGACGAGGCCTGGGCGGTGCCGTCGGCCGACGCCGCGCTCCTCGCGCTCCGCCAGCAGCAGGTGATCGCCGAGGAGACCGGGGTCGCGAACACGGTCGACCCGCTCGGCGGCTCGTGGTTCGTCGAGGCGCTCACGAACGAGACCGAGCGGGCGGTCTGGCGCTATCTCGACGAGATCGACGCGCGGGGCGGGATGGTCGAGGCGATCGCCCAGGGCTACCCCCAGCGCGAGATCGCGGACGCCGCCTACCGCTACCAGCGGGAGCTCGACGCGGGCGAGCGGACGATCGTCGGGGTCAACAGCCACGTCGACCCGGACGAGGTCCTCGAGATCCCGCTCCTCGAGGTATCGGAAGCGTCGCTCCGGCGCCAGCTCGACCGGCTCGAGCGGGTTCGGCGGGAGCGTGACGCCTCGGCGGTCGAAGCGGCCCTGGCCGGGCTGCGCGACGCCGCGTCGCGGCCGGGCTCGAGCGAGACGAACCTCATGCCGCACTTCCTCGCCTGCGCCAACGCCTATGCGACCCTCGGCGAGATGTGCGGGGTCATGCGCGAGGTCTTCGGGGAGTACCGCGAGCCCGTCGCCGTCTGAGTGCTCCGCGAGGGGCAGTGGCCGCCGGGCGATCAGGTCCTGGCCGACACCGCCACGACGACGCCGGCGGCCCAGCCTCCGAGCGCGAGCACCGCCACCGGCAGCCAGCCGAGGCCGAACGGCGCGCCGGCGGTCGCGAGCAGGAGCGCGACGAGACCGGAGATCAGCGCGACCGCCTCGCCCGCGGCCTCCCGGCGGCTCGGGAAGACGGGGACCTCGGGGCGGACCGCGGCTCGCTCGCGGCGATCCCAGGCGTCCCAGCGGCCGTTGCCGAACGCCGCGAGGACGAGGTAGAGCGCCGCGACGAGGACCGCGCCGAGCAGCGGTGGACCGAGGCGGCCGAGCCCGTTCGCGAGGGCCGCCAGGCCGGCCGCGTCGCACAGGCCCCCGGCAAGGCGGCCGTACGCATCGACGGGCCCGGCGATCACCTCGTGGCCGGGCACCATCGCGAACACGCCGGCGAACGCATCCCCCGCGGCCGCGAGCACGTTTCCTCCGAGCGCGCTCATGACGACGAGGACGAGCAGCGCCGCGACCGCCGTGAGCGCGACGAGCCAATCCCACGCTGCGAGCACCGCGACCCGCTCGCGCCGCCGTTCGATGCGGTCGGCCCGAAGACCGGGGTCGCGGTAGAAGCGGGATGCCGCGGCCGGCCCGCGGGCCGCGTCGACATGGCGGACGAGCGGCACGAGGAAGCCCTCGTCGTTCTGCCAGTACGTCCCGTGATCGTCGAGCACGCTCATCCGGTTCGTGACCGGCCGACTCTCGACGACGGCCGGCGCGGGTGAGCCCGCGGCCGCGAGGCGCGCGCGGACCGCGTCGACGTCGGGCGCGTCGACGACGTCGAGCGGGACGCCGGGGACGGGCCGGATCGGACCGGCGGGCGCGGGATCGTACGAGGCCCAGACGTCGACCCAGCGGAGCGACGGGCGGGCAGCCCCGAGGTCGCCGAGGAGGCGGTCGCCGGCCGGGATCGCAGCGTCGGGGGATCCTGGATCTGCCTCCAGGCGCCATCCGAGCGAGAGGCCCTGGCCGAGCGTGATCAGCTTGTCGACCGGTCGGTCGGCGTAGGTCGGATCGAGCAGCGTCTCGAAGGCGACGATCGCGCCACCCGAGTGCGCGACGAGGACGATCGCGTCGGCGCCCGCAGCCCGGAGGCGGTCGATCGCGCCCGCGACGCGGGCCCGGACGTTCGCGACCTGGACCGGGTCGTCGAGCAGCACCGGCAGGTCGCCGAACCAGTCGACGAGGAACGAGTCGATGATCCGCAGCTCGGCGAACTCGCGGACCGGCCCGATCGGGATCCGCCGGAGGAGCGAGTAGAACGCGAGCGCGAGCGAACCCGCCGCCGAGAGCGGCGCGACGAGGATGCCCAGGCTGAACGCCCGGGCCTGGAGGCGGTCGAGCCACTCGATCCAGCCCCAGCGGCTCGGCTGCTCGCCCCCGCCACCGGCCCGCCGTCGCGCGACCCACATCGATTCGCGGGTCGCGTAGCCGCCGGTGATCCCGGCCACGATCGTCCGGAGCCTCGATCGCAGGTAGGCCGTGACGGTCGCCAGCGACGGAGCGCGCAGGTCCGCCGCCCACCAGGCCTCGGTGATCAGCCAGCGCGAGGGCGGCAGGCCGGCGGCGGCCGGCACCGCGATCTCGAGCAGCGGGCTCGTCGTCGGGCTGAAGTCGAATGCGGCCCGGACGACGGGATCGCCCGGCGCGCCGGCACCCGGCCTCCAGGCACGGAGGAGATGGACGATCGGGCCCGACCAGTCGAGGAACGTCTCCGACGGGCCCTGAGCCCCGATCCCGTGGACGAAGACGATCCCGACCGAACGCGGGACGGGCTCGTCGGGAGCGCCCCGCGACGGGTGTCGCTCCGGCTCGCCCTCGACGGGCGCCGGCGGGACGTCGGGCTGCGGGGCGCGCGACGTGATCGGCATCGGCGGCCCGGAGGCTACCATCGCTCCGATGTACCTCGACGGCCTCTCGTTCCTCGACGACGAGCGCGAGACGTGGCGACCGTTCGAGGCGCTGGCCGACCTGCCCGACGCGGCGCTCGAGCGACCGGTCGAGGCGGCCCACGGCTGG